>NZ_CP188256.1:2867681-3186312 GCF_049994875.1 Cellulomonas sp. McL0617 | reverse complement strand
TCGACGACCAGGCCGAGGACGCCGCCACGTTCTACGTCTCGGTCGTGCCGAACACGTCGATCCGGTCCGTCGTGCGCGCTCCGACCGGAACCCCGGGCGTGGCCGAGGGGGCGGCGTTCATCGTCGAGCTCACCCTCGACGGGATGCCGGTCACGTTTCTCAACGGTGGCCCGGTGCTGAAGCTCGACGACGCGTTCTCGTTCGTGCTCGAGTGCCAGGACCAGGCCGAGATCGACCACTACTGGGAGGCGCTGCTCGCCGACGGGGGCGTCGAGTCCCAGTGCGGCTGGCTCAAGGACCGGTTCGGGGTGTCCTGGCAGGTCACGCCGACGGGACTCGACCGGATGATGGGCGCTGACGCCGACCCGGCCGGCACGGCTCGTGCGATGGCGGCGCTGTTGACGATGGTGAAGCTGGACATCGCGACCCTCGAGGCGGCGTACGCCGGGCAGTGACGCCCGGGTCGGCGGCGTGAGGTTGGATGGGTCGCGTGCTGACCATCGCCTCCGTCAACGTCAACGGGATCCGCGCCGCCTACAAGCGGGGGATGGGCGCCTGGTTGGCGCAGCGCACACCCGATGTGCTGCTCCTGCAGGAGGTGCGGGCGTCGGATGAGATCCTGGCGGACCACCTGCCGCCCGGTGACTGGCACCTCGCGCACGAGGCCAGCGAGACGGCGGGACGGGCGGGCGTCGCGATCGCGTCCCGGCTGCCGATGACGGCCGTGCGGATCGGGTTGAGGACGGGCGTCACCAGCGACTCCGGGCGGTGGGTCGAAGCCGACCTGGCGCTGCCTGCGCACGAGGGCGCACCCGCGCGGAGCATCACGGTGGTGTCGACGTACCTGCACTCGGCCACCGCGGGGCAGCCGTCGATGGACGAGAAGTACGCGTCCCTCGACCACGTCACCTCGCGGATGGCCGACCTCGCCGAGGGCGGCGGCTATGCGGTGGTGGCCGGGGACGTCAACATCGCGCACCGCGAGGTCGACCTGAAGAACTGGAAGGGCAACCTCAGGCACGCCGGCTTCCTGCCGCGCGAGCGCGCCTACCTCGACCGCTGGTTCGACGACCTCGGCTGGCACGACCTCGGTCGCGAGCTCGGCGGGGAGGGCCCCGGGCCGTACACGTGGTGGTCCTGGCGCGGCCAGGCGTTCGACAACGACTCCGGCTGGCGGATCGACTACCAGCTGGCGACGCCCGACCTGGCCGACGCGGCCGTCCGCGCGACCGTCGACCGGGCCGCCACCTATGCCGAACGGTTCAGCGACCACGCGCCCGTGGTGGTCGAGTTCGACCTCTGAGCGGAGCGGGCCGGCCGCTCCGGCCGGAGGACGCGGCGGGACGACGCGCGTCGCTACGGTGGTCGGATGACTGCGTCCCGGACCCACGGCGGTCCGCCCGCCTGGGTGGGCGGACCTCCCGGGTGGGGCGGCGGCGAGTGGCCCCGGGGGCAGGCTCGTCGGGCGTGGCTCGCCGTGCCCGCGGCCGCTCTCGCCGTGGTCACGATCATGGGCTGCGTCTTCGTCGGGTTCTGGCATCCCGACGCGCGCGCATTCGACCTCGGCGCGGCCGGACTCCTCGTGCTGGCGCCCGCGTCGATCTTGCTGGTGGTCCGACGCGGTGCGTGGGCGCTCCTCGGCGGCGTGCTCGCGGTCGCCGGACCGGTCGCGTACCTCGCGCTCGGTTACCCGCCCGGGCCGGCGGTGGTCCCGCTCGGCTTCGTGGTCGTGGCGGCCGGCGCGACGGGGCAACGCGCGCTCTCGGTGGGCGCGGCAGCGGCGGGCGCCATCGGGGTGGCGGCCGTCGCCGTGGGCACCGGGACGCCGACCGCGGTCTACGCCTGGTTCACCGTGGTGGGGCTCGGCGTGGCGGCAGTGCTCGGCGAGGGCGCCCGCGGGCGTCGCGAGCGCATGCGCGCGCTGAGCGTGGCCCGCGAGTCGCGCGAGGAGGCCGCCGTGGCTGCGGAGCGGCTGCGGATCGCCCGCGAGCTGCACGACGTGCTGGCCCACTCGCTGTCCGCCATCACGGTCCAGGCCGGTGTCGGGCTGCACCTCATGGACCGCGAGCCGGAGCAGGCCCGCAAGGCGCTCGGTGCCATCCGGGACACCAGCCGGGACGCGCTCGACGAGGTGCGGGAGGTGCTCGGGGTGCTCCGCGCGCAGGGCGAGGCGCCGCGCGAGCCGGCCGCGGCGCGCGACCTGGGCGGGCTGCTCGACCTCGTCCGGATGGCGCGCGACGACGGGTGGGTCGTGGACGACGACGGCCTCGCCGAGGCGGTCGGCGCGTCGCTGGACGTCGTCCCCGAGCCCGTCGTGGTCGTCGTGCACCGTGCGCTGCAGGAGGCGCTGACCAACGTGCGACGGCACTCGAGCGGGTCGACCGTGCAGGTCAGGCTCTCGGTCGGACCGTCGGTGGCGGCGCTCGACGTGCGCGACGACGGCGTTGTACAAGTGCCGATCGATGAAGGGTACGGACTGCGCGGGATGCGGGAGCGCGTCGAGTCGCTGGGCGGTTCGGTGGTAGTCCGGGGCGACGGCGACGGGTTCGGCGTCCACCTCGACATCCCGTGGGGACAGCCGTGATCCGGGTTCTGCTGGCCGACGACCAGGCGCTCGTCCGCGGTGGCTTCCGCGCGCTCATCGACGCGGAGACCGACCTGTCGGTGGTGGGGGAGGCGTCGACCGGCGACGAGGCGGTCTGGCTCGCCACCGAGCTGCTGCCCGACGTCGTCCTCATGGACATCCGGATGCCCGGCAGCGACGGACTGACGGCGACCCGACGGATCGTCGAGGACCCGCGCGCGGGCGGCGTCCGCGTGGTCGTCGTGACCACGTTCGAGCTGGACGAGTACGTCGCCGAGGCCATCCGCGCAGGCGCGTCCGGGTTCCTGGTCAAGGACACCGAGCCGGCGGACCTGCTGCGGGCGGTACGGGTGGTCGCCGCGGGCGACGCGCTGCTCTCCCCGACGGTGACCCGACGGCTGCTCGCCACCGTCGCGCGCGCCACGCGGGAGGTGGTCGAGGCGCCCGGGCTGGGCGATCTCACGCCGCGCGAGCGCGAGGTCCTGGCACTCGTGGCCGAGGGGCTGTCCAACGACGAGATCGGGGCGCGGATGTTCCTGTCGCCGCTCACGGTCAAGACGCACGTGCTGCGGGCGATGGCCAAGGTCGGCGCGCGCGACCGGGCGCAGCTCGTCGTGATCGCCTACGAGTCCGGCGTGGTGCGGCCGGGCTGGGCATAGCCGGTCCGGACGGAGCGCCTCCGACGGTCCCGGTGGACGACGACGGGACGAGGGCCCCCGGGCGACCGTGGTGGTGCGGCCGACGGACGGCCGCTCGACACGACCCGGAGGTCATCATGCTCAGCTCGCTCGCCGCCCTGGCGGCGCACCCCGTCGGCTGCGGATGGGGCTGGGGCTTCGGGCCCTGGTTCCTGATCTTCCCGCTCTTCTGGCTGGGCATCATCGCCCTCTTCCTCACGATCGGCTCGCGTCGTCGTCGCGCGTACTGGGCCGAGGGTGGTGGCTGGGGACCGCACGGGGGGAGCCAGGGCGCCCGGGCGGTGCTGGCGGAGCGGTACGCCCGCGGCGAGATCGACGAGGCCGAGTACCGCGCACGCCTGGAGGTCCTGCTGGCGACCGGCCCCCAGCCGCGGGGCTGACGGCGAGGTCGCCCTAGAGGTCCTGCGCGACCGACTCGACGCCCGCGGGTGCGTCGGGGAGGTCGCGCATGCCGAGCAGGGGCGAGATCAGCACGGGCAGCGACGCCAGGCCGGTCACGACGAGGGCGACCCACAGCGTGGGCTCGACGCCGAGGTGCGTGCCGAGCCACCCGCCCACCAGCCCGCCGATCGGCATCGTCCCCCAGACGATGAACCGGACGGAGGCATTCATGCGCCCGAGCAGCGGCGGCGGGCACACGCGCTGCCGAAAGCTCACCTGGGCCACGTTGTAGACGACGACAGTGAACGACCACACGATGCCGCCGACGACGAGCAGCAGAGCCGGCGCCACGGGCGTGAGCGACGCCAGCGGCGTCAGGGCCGACGCGGGGACCGAGGCGAGGATCGACAGCGGGATCAGCCGCGCCTCGCCCACCCAGCTCGCCAGTCGGGCGGCCACGAGCGCGCCGACCAGCCCGCCCACCGACGAGGCCGACAGGACGACGCCCCACGCCGCGGTGCCGAGGTCGAGCACGCGCAGCGCGTAGATCACCACGACGGCGCCGGAGATCGCGCCCGCGAAGTTGGACAGTCCGGTCGTGGCGACGATGCGGCGCAGGAACGGCTCGTGGACGACGAACGACAGCCCCTCGCCGATCTCCGTGCGCAGCGGTCGGTGGGTGTCCGGGTGCGGGGGCGTCTCGACGTGCTTGATGCGCCACACCGCGAACGCGGAGACCAGGTAGGTCACGACGTTCACGGCGATGAGCGCGGGCGCCGTGATGACCTTGAGCAGCAGCCCGCCGACAGCCGGCGCAGCCACGGCGGCGACCGACTGCGTCGCCTGCAGCTTCGAGTTGCCCTCGACGATGTGCTCGAGCCCGACGAGGCCCGGCACGTAGCTCTGGTGCGCGACGTCGAAGAACACCGACGCGGCGCTGATGGCGAGTCCCGCGACGATGAGCAGGGGGATCGAGGCGTGCCCGGTGAACGCGGCCACGACGACGACGGCGAGCACGGTCGCGCGGACCAGGTCGGACGTCAGGAGCACCCGTCGTTTGCGCATCCGGTCCACCCAGGCGCCCGCGGGCAGGCCGATGACCAGGAACGCGGCGGTCTCGGCGGCGGTGAGCAGCCCCATCTGCCACTCGCTGGCCGCCAGCTCCTGGACGGCGTAGACGGGCAGCGCCAGGGTGGTCAGCTGGGCGCCGAACTGCCCGAGCGCGTCGCCCGTCCAGAGGCGGCGGAAGTCCGGATGGTGCACGAGGGACTGGGTCACCGGGCCATCGTCGGCAACTGATTGGGAAAAGTCAATCGGTGTGCGAGGATCGGCAGGTGACCGATTCGCGGCCTGCCGACGAGGACGACGTCGACGCCGACGCGCGCGCCCTGGCCAGCACGCTGCGGCTGCGCATCCTGCGCCTGTGCCTCGACGAGCCCATGACCAACCGTGAGATCGCGACGCGCCTGGACCGCAACCCGGCGACGGTCCTGCACCACGTCCGCACGCTCGCCGACCGGGGATTCCTGGCGGCCCAGCCCGTGCGCCGCGGGGCCCGGGGGTCGCGCGAGGTGCCGTACCTGGCCACGCGCAAGTCGTGGCGGACGCCCGGTGACCCGAGCTCGTCGCGCATCCTCATCGACACGTTCCTCGAGGAGGTCGCGCTCGTCGACCCGAGCGACGTCGTCGCGACGCGGCTGGGTCTCCGCCTCGACGCGGTGGGGCATGCGGAGCTGGTCGAGCGCGTGCAGGCCGTGTTCGAGGACTTCGCCGCGCGGTCCCCCACGCCGGGCGGGGTGGCCTACTCGCTGTTCTACGCGCTCCACGAGGACGTCACGCGCGGGCCGTCGGCTCAGTAGCGGATCGCGTCGATCACCCGCACGCGCACCGCGAAGCTCGCCGGGATGATCCCCGCCAGCGCGCCCACCGCCATCGCGCAGAGCATGCCGATCACCGCGGCCGAGACCGGGAACGGCGGCATGTCCTGGATCCCCGAGCCGAACAGCTTGTCCACGGGGATGTTCTTGATGATCGCCACCGCCAGCGTCACGCCCACCAGACCGGCCACGAACGTGGCGACCACCGACTCCAGCAGCACGCCGAAGAACACACGGCCTGACGTGGCGCCGAACGAACGCCGGATGCCGATCTCGCGGATCCGGTAGCGCACGGTGACCAGAGCGATGTTCACCAGGCCCAGGCCGCCCAGCAGCAGCGCGAGGCCGCCGACCCCGATCCCGACGTAGGTGGTCGCCCGGTCGATCCCGCCGCCTACCCGGTGGTTGTCCTGCACGTCGACCTGCCAGCCCGGCGCCACGCTCTGCATGTCCTGCTTGATCCGGGCGGTCAGGGGACGGGCCTGGTCGGCGGGCACCCACAGGTAGACCATCGGCACCTGCTGGTTCATCGCCGCGGCGATGGTCCCGCCGGCCGGGGGCGCGCCGCCCGACTGGATCCCCGAACCGTCGTCGCCGATCCACCGGTGGTACTGGTCGTACAGGACGATCGCGGTCGGGTCGGCGCCGGGCCAGTCGTTCGCCATGACGCCGATGATCGTCGCCGTCACCGGCGCGCGGTCGCCGATCTCGACCGTGGGATGGCTGGACAGGTCGGCCAGCCCCAGCGTGCTGAGGAAGGCCTGGTTCACGACGAGTGTCGGGCCGAACGCCGTCTCGTCGACGTCCGTGAACCAGCGGCCGGACGTGGGCGCCAGCCGGTCGATGGTCCCCAGGTCGGCGTCGACCGTGCGGAGCTGGACCGTGCGCTTGCCGTCAGGGAACCGGATCGGCGCCTGGACCGTCTCGTCGCGGCTCGCGTAGGTGATCGAGTAGCGGTCCAGCAGCTGCGCGAAGGCGTCGTCCCACGCGGTCGGCGGCGCGGCCGACGGGCCCGACGGGTAGGCGCTCACCATGAGCGTCACCTGCCGGCCGCTCTGCCGGTCGTTCTGCTCCTGGGTGGCCTGCTTGAGCATCGCGATGACGGCCGTGACGCTGGTGATCGCGGTGACCGCGCAGGCCACGCCGATGAGGGCGAGCAGGACCCGCAGCTTGTGGATCCGGAGCTCGTCCCAGGCCTCGACGATCGCGCCGACGAGGCCCGTCACGCGTGCACCTCCGGGTCCGGCAGCCGGCGTTCGATCGCGCGCGACCGGTCGGCCACGAGAGTCGGCACGTCGCCGACCCAGTCGGACCGCGTGTCCAGCTGGATGGGCAGCAGGACGCCGTCGGTGAGCCGGTACTGCCGTTCGGCGCGGGCCGCGACGGCGAGGTCGTGGGTGATGGTCACGAGCGCCGCGCCCGTCTGCGACGCGATCTCGTCGAGCAGGTCCATGACGGCCCCGCCGGTCTCGACGTCGAGCGCGCCCGTCGGCTCGTCGGCGAGGATCACCCGCGGGCCGCGTACCAGGGCCCGCGCGATGGCGACGCGCTGCTGCTCGCCGCCCGAGAGCTTGTCGGGCATCGTGTCGACGCGGTCGCCCAGGCCCACCCGCTCGAGCATCGCCGCGGCGAGCCTGGTGCGCTGCCAGAACTGCCTGCCGCGGGCGTACAGCAGGGGAGCGGTGACGTTCTCGAGCGCGGTGCGTCCCGGCAGGAGGTTGAACTGCTGGAAGACGAACCCGAAGTCCCGCCCGCGCCGCCGGGTGCGGGTCCCGTTCGACAGGCGACCGATCGGCACGCCCTCGAGCAGGTACTCGCCGGTGGTAGGTGCATCGAGGAGCCCGAGGATGTTGAGCAGTGTCGACTTGCCCGTTCCCGAGCGGCCGACGACGGCGACGTGCTCGCCCGCGCCGACCGAGACGGTGACCCCCTGCAGGATGTGCAGCATCCGGTCGTCGGGGAGCCGGACCGACCGCGTGACGTCCGTGAGCTCGAGCAGGCTCATCCGCCGCACACCTTCGGGTCGTAGCTCACGGTGCAGTCGACCGGCAGACCTTGGCCGCCGGGCACCGGGATGAACTGCAGGATCGTGTCGCCCGTGGCCAGGCCGTCGGCGATCTGCACGTTGGTGCCGTCGGTCAGGCCGAGCGTGACGGCCTTCTTGGTGGTGGAGCCGTCCGCGGCCACCACCCAGACGTTCCCGGCCTGGATCGTGCCCTGCACCGCGGAGATCGGCACGACGACGACGTCGGCGGCCGTCCCGTTCGTGATCTCGACCGACGCGCCGAGGCCGGCGAACGCCGTGACGCCGGTGGGGATCGCGCAGGACACCGTGCCGCTCGACCCGGTGGTGCCCCCGCCGTTCGGGTCGTTCTGCGTCCCTGTGGTGCTCGTCTGCGGCACGGCGCCGACGCGCAGGCCGGTGCAGTCGAACGGGGCGGGGCCGCCGTTCAGCGTGACGGTCGCCTCCTGCGGGGCACCGACGAGGCGGTACTGCTGGTCGGGCGTCAGCGTGCCGCTCACCGAGAGCGTGCCGGGCGAGACCGTCGCCACGTCGCCGCCGACGGCGACCTCCTGGTCCTTGAGCGTCGGCAGCGCGAGCGTGCCGGCCACGGGCGACCTGACGACGGCCGTCTCGACCTTGGGCCTGGGCTGGGTGGTGGTCACCTCGCCTGTGTCGGGGTTCGTCGTCACCACCGGATCCTGCGGGGTCTCCTTGCGGATCTCGAGGATCGGGGTGCCGACCGCAACGACCGCGCCGTCCTTGGCCAGCAGCTTGCTCACCTGCCCGGCGAGGGTGGCCTTGACCGTCACGGCGGGGTCGGCGACGACCGACGCCTGGATGGTCACCGCGTTGGTCACGGTCCCCGTGCCCACCTGCACGGTCGGCTCGATCGCCGCGCCGGTGGGCTGCAACGACGTGTCGGACGTACCCACGTCCGCTCCGGTGAACGCGATCTTGACCAGCGCGACCGCGATCACCGCCCACAGGAGCAGTCGGATGGCCGGAAAGACGATCCTGCGGGTGACCCCCACGGTCGGACTCCTCGCGTCGTTGGCTCGAGCGGGCGCGCCGGGGTCTGCCCCCGGGGTCGTGCTGTGGTGCGGGAACGGCTGTTTTCGGGACCGTAGCGATCCGGTGCCGGGTCACGTATCCACCCGGAGGATGATCTCCACCTGCAAGCGCGCGTCAGACACTACTGCGGGGTGCGTTATAGCGACGCGCGGCCGGTCCTGCGAGCGTCCGGCGCGGGCATCGGGCGGCCGCGTCAGGCTGCCGGCGCCTGCGCCGTCGCGACGAGGAACGCCGGTGCGCGCAGGTCGGCGTCGGCGAACGCGTCGGCCACGGCCTTCGCCACCTCGTCGACGGCGTCCGCGCGGACGAGCGCGATCGCGGACCCGCCGAAGCCGCCGCCGGTCATGCGCGCGCCGAGCGCCCCGGCCGCCAGCGCGGTGCTCACCACCAGGTCGAGCTCGCGGCAGGACACCTCGTAGTCGTCCCGGAGGGAGGCGTGCGAGGCGTTCATCAGCGGGCCGACCGAGTCGACCTCGCCGGCGTCGAGCAGGGCGACGAACCACGTGACGCGGTCGATCTCCGTGACGACGTGCCGGACGCGGCGCACCTGGACCTCGTCGTCGAGCTTGTCCAGCGCCCACTCCAGGCCGCGGGGGTCCACGGTGATCTCGCGCAGCGTCGCGACACCCAGGCGCGCCGCCGCTGCCTCGCAGGACGCCCGCCGGGCCGCGTACTGCCCGTCCACGAGCGCGTGCTCGGCGCGGGTGTCGACGACCAGCAGGGCCAGGTCGTGAGCGGCCAGGTCGAACGGCACGTGCCGCACGGACCCGTCGAGGCAGTCGAGCAGCAACGCGTGGCCGGCCCGGGCGCGCAGGGACGCGGCCTGGTCCATGCCGCCCGTGGGAGCACCGGCGATCTCGTTCTCCGCGCGCACGCACATCGCAGCCAGCCGTGCGCGTCCCTCGTCGTCCCCGGAGCCCGCGAGCCCCAGACCGAACACGGAGTCCAGCGCGACCGCGGCCGATGCCTCGAGCGCGGCCGAGGACGACAGCCCGGCGCCGTACGGCACGCAGGAGTCGACCGCGACGTCGAACCCGCCGACGGGCAGCCCGGCCGCGCGCATCGCCCACGCGACGCCGACCACGTAGCCGGCCCAGCCGTCGACGGCGCCGGGTGCCACGTCCGCAAGCCTCACCTCGCGCGGCCCGGCGGGTTCCTGCGCCGAGACGAGCCGGACCAGGTCGTCGTCGCGACGCCGCAGGGCCACGTACGTGCGGTGGGGGAGCGCGATGGGCAGGCACAGGCCGCCGTTGTAGTCGGTGTGCTCGCCGATCAGGTTGACCCGACCGGGGGCCGACCAGGTGCCATCGGCGGGCCCGTCGCCGAACCGCGCCTCGAACAGGCGCCGCACCCGCTCGCTGCCCTGCTCGGGCGTCCAGGCGCCGAGCCAGGTGACGCTCGTGCTCACGCGATCTCCTGCAGTCGCGCCGCGATGCGCTCGGGGGTGGTGTCGCTGATCCAGGCGCCGACGCCCGACTCGACCCCGGCCAGGTACTTGAGCTTGCCCGGCGCGCGCAGCACCGAGAACAGCTGAAGGTGGAGACGGGAGTCCTGCCGGCCCTCGGCGACGGGTGCCTGGTGCCAGCCGGAGATGTACGGGAGGGGGATCGCCTCGCCCTGGGGCCCGACGAAGAAGCGGTCGAGCCGCTGCAGCAGCGTCAGATAGGCGGTCGCCAGGTCCCCGCGCTCCTCGTCGGTCAGCGACGGGAGGTCGGGCACGTCGCGCCGGGGCGCAAGGTGCACCTCGACGGGCCAGCGCGCGGCGAACGGCACGTACGCCACCCAGTGCTCCGACTCGAGGACGATCCGCTCACCGTGCTCCAGCTCGGCGTCCAGCACGTCCCGGCCCAGCAGGCGGCCGGTGCGCAGTCGGTACGCGCGGGCCTCGGTGAGCATCGTCGCGGTGCGCGGCGTGACGTACGGGAAGGCGTAGATCTGCCCGTGCGGGTGGTGCAGCGTGACGCCGATCTCCTTGCCGCGGTTCTCGAAGATGAAGACCTGTTCGATGCCCGGCAGCGCGCCGAGCGCCTCGGTCCGCTGCGCCCAGGCCTCGATGATCGTCCTCATGCGCCGCGGGCCTACCGTGCTCAAGGACGCGGTGGGGTCCGACGAGAAGCAGATGACCTCGCAGCGACCCGCCGCGGGTCGCACGGTCCACATGGGTTCCCCCGAGCGGACCGTGGGCGCGTCCGGGACGCCCGGCACGGCGAGCAGCGACGGGAACCGGTTCTCGAACACGACGACGTCGTAGTCCTCGGCGGGGATCTCGCCGTCCTGGTAGACGGCACCCGGCTTGGCCGGAGCCAGCGGGTTGGCGTCGGCCGGCGGCAGGAACGTGCGGTTCATCCGGTGCGCGGCCATCGGGATCCACTCTCCGGTCAGCGGGTCCCGACGCAGCTCGGGTCCGGTGACGGGGAGCGCGACGCCGTCGGGTCCGGCGATCGGCAGGAACCGGTCCGGCAGCGGCCGCGGGTCGTCCAGGCGGCGGGTCTTCGTGCCCGAGACGTAGGGCTCGCTGTCGTCGAAGTAGAGGAGCTCGCGGCCGTCGGCGAGGCGGGTGGTCGTCATCCGGACGGGCCGGGCGGGCGCGTCAGACGTGGTCACGTAGAGGCTCCAGGGTGCGGGGGTGTGGTGGCGCTGGTGCTGGTCATGGAGCTCTGCGTCCCCACGGTGACGAGGCGGAGCTGGGTGGCCCCGCCGGTCAGCTGCCGCCGCGCGTCGGAGGGAAGGGAGTCGTCGCTGATGACGGTGTCCACGTCGTCCAGCGGGACGATGCGGGCCAGCCCCACCACGCCCCACTTGGTGTGGTCGGCGAGGACGGTGGTGACCGCGGCGCACGACATGAGTGCGCGGTCGGTGGCGGCTTCCGCCAGGTTCGGGGTGGTCAGGCCGGCGGCGTCGAAGCCGTGCACGCCGAGGAACGTGCGGTCGACCCGCAGCCCGGCCAGGGTGGCGTCGGCGACGGGGCCGACGAGGGCGTCCGACGGCGTGCGCACCCCACCCGTGAGGATCACCTGAACCCCCGAGGCGCTGTGCAGGACGTCCGCGATCCGCAGACCGTTGGTCACGACCGTGAGCGGACGCAGCGACGGGTCCGAGGCGATCAGCTCGGCGAGCAGGTACGTGGTGGTGCCTGCGGACAGGGCGATGGCCTGGCCTGGTTCGATGGTGCTGAGCGCGGCGTGGGCGATCACGGTCTTCTCGGCGCTGGCCCAGCCGCGCTTGGCGTCGAAGCCGGGCTCGTCGGTGGGCCGCCCGGGCGCGTCGGGGGCGACCGCTCCGCCGTGGACCCGGCGCACGAGCCCGGCACGGGCGAGCTCGGCGATGTCCCGGCGGACGGTCATGTCCGAGACGTCGAGGCTCTCCACGAGGTCCGCGACGCGGGCCGCGCCATGGGCACGGACGGCGGCAAGGATGCGCTCCTGGCGCTGCGTAGCGAGCATAGTGACATCATCACACAGGACCGAACAAAATCCAACGTGCCGTGTGAGGTGTCACTCAGGAGACGGGTGATCTTCACCGGGTGGCCGGGGAGAGACCCAGCGACCGCCCCGCGAGGCCACGACGTCGTGCTGCGAGCGACCGCGCCACCTCGCGCAAGGTCTGGGCGGCGGGGGAGTCCGGCTCGGACAGCACCACGGGGTAGCCCCCGTCTCCCGCCTCTCTCAGGCGAACGTCCAGCGGGATCTGTCCGAGCAGCGGAACCGGGCTGCCCATGAGGGTCGAGAGGTTGTCCGCCACGCGCTGCCCGCCGCCCGACCCGAACAGCTCGAGCCGCGATCCGTCAGGTTGCGCCAGCCAGGACATGTTCTCCACGACACCGACCACGTTCTGCCGCGTCTGCACCGCGATCGACCCGGCGCGCTCGGCCACCTCCGCGGCCGCCAGCTGTGGCGTGGTGACGACGACGAGCTCGGAGCTGGGCAGCAGCTGCGCCACCGAGATCGCGATGTCGCCGGTGCCAGGCGGCAGGTCGAGCAGCAGGACGTCGAGGTCGCCCCAGAACACGTCGGCGAGGAACTGCTGGAGCGCCCGGTGCAGCATCGGTCCGCGCCACACGACGGGCTGCCCGGCCGGCACGAACATGCCGATCGAGACGACCAGGACGCCGAACGCCTCGGGCGGGAGAAGCATGTCGTCCACGCGGGTCGGCTGGCGCGTCACGCCCAGCATGCGAGGGATCGAGAACCCGTAGATGTCGGCGTCGACGATGCCGACCTTCAGACCGTCGGCCGCCATCGCGACCGCGAGGTTGGCCGTGACCGAGGACTTGCCGACGCCGCCCTTGCCCGACGCGATCGCGAAGACCTTGGTCAGCGACTGCGGCTGCGCGAACGGGATGACGGGCTCGCCTCCCGGGCCGCGCAGGAGGGTGCGCAGGTCGGCGCGCTGCTCCGCGGACATGACGCCGAACACCACGTCGACCGTGGCGACCCCGGTGACGGCCGCCGCCGCGGCGGACACGTCCCGGGTCAGCGTGTCCTTGAGCGGGCAGCCCGGGGTGGTCAGGTCGATCCCGATGCGTGCGTGGCTCCCGGTGAGCTCGATCGAGCGGACCATGCCCAGGTCGGTGATCGGTCGCTTGATCTCCGGGTCCAGCACACCGGCCAGGGCGGTACGGATCGCGTCGGTCAGCGGGTCGGTCGGCTCGGGCATGGGCCCATCGTAAGTGGGCTCGTCGTGCGCTACGGCCGCGGGGTCCGGCGGGACTTCTTGGACTCCTTGGGCGCCTGCTCGGTGTCGGGATCCTTCTCGCCGTCGCGGTCCGCGGTCATGTCCTCCAGCAGCGCCCGCAGCTCGGAGCGGACGAAGTCGCGGGTGGCCACCTCGGACAGGGCGATGCGCAGGGCGGCCATCTCCCGGGCCAGGAACTCGGTGTCCGCGAGGTTGCGCTCCGAGCGCTGCCGGTCCTGCTCGGCCTGCACCCGGTCGCGGTCGGTCTGCCGGTTCTGGGCGAGCAGGATGAGGGGCGCGGCGTACGACGCCTGCAGCGACAGGACCAGCGTCAGGGCCGTGAACCCGTGGGCGGCGGAGTCGAACTGCGGCCGGGTGGGGCCGATGTCGACGTTCCACAGGATCCAGGCGATGCAGAAGACGGTCAGCCAGATGATGAACCGCGGCGTGCCCAGGAAGCGGGCGATGCTCTCCGAGATCTTGCCGGACGCGTCCTCGTCGATCTGCGGGCGCCGGATCAGGACGCGACGGGTGGACCGCGGCGTGTCGAGGCGCTCAGCCACGGGTCGCCCCCAGCTGGTCCTCGTCGTCGGTCTCGCGCCAGTCCTCGGGCAGCAGGTGGTCGAGGACGTCGTCGACGGAGACCACGCCGAGCAGTCGCTTCTCTCCGTCCACGACGGGTAGCGCGAGCAGGTTGTAGGTGGCCAGCTGGCGGGTCACTGACAGCAGCGGTGCGTCGACCGGCAGGGCCTCGATGTCGGTGTCGATGATGGACCCGATCGACTCGTGCGGCGGCTCGCGCAGCAGGCGCTGCAGGTGCACGACGCCGATGAACCGGCCGGTCGGCGTCTCGAGCGGCGGGCGCGCGACGAACACCATCGAGGCGAGCGCGGGCGTCAGGTCCTGCCGGCGCACGTGCGCGAGGGCGGCCGCGATCGGCGTCTCGGGACCGAGGATCACCGGCTCGGTGGTCATCAGGCCGCCCGCGGTGTTGTCCTCGTAGGCCAGCAGGCGGCGCACGTCGCGGGCCTCCTCGGGCTCCATCAGCTCGAGCAGCTCGGCCTGCTGGTCGTCGGGGAGCTCGCCCAGCAGGTCGGCGGCGTCGTCGGGCTGCATGGCCTCGAGGACGTCGGCCGCGCGGGTGCGGGCCAGGCCCTGCAGGATGCCGACCTGGTCGTCCTCGGGCAGCTCCTCGAGCACGTCGGCCAGGCGCTCGTTGTCCAGCGCGCTGGCCACCTCGAGCCGCCGGGTCAGGCCGAGGTCGTGGAGCACGTCGGCCAGGTCGGCGGGCTTGAGGTCCTCGTACTGGGCGAGCATCAGCTCGGCGCCCTGGGCTGCCGAGGCCTGGCCGAGTCCGGTGACCTCGTCGACGGAGATCAGCAGCGTCTCGCCGCGACGGCGCAGGATGCCGGGGCGACCCGTGTGCCGGCGGACGAAGAGCTTGGAGATGATCCAGTCGCCGTTGCGCTGCAGCTCGATGGCGACGTCCTCGATGCTCGCCACCCCGCTGCCGTCGACGAACTCGACGGTGCGATCGAGCAGCTCGCCGACCGCCAGGGTCTCGAAGGCCCGCTGCTCGAACCGGCGCATGTTCACCAGACCGGTCGAGATCACCTGGCCGGCGTCGATCGACGTCACGCGGGTGAGCGGCACGAACACCCGGCGCCGACTGCCGACCTCGACCACGAGGCCGACGGCGCGGGGCGCGCCCTTGAGGCGCACCAGCACGACGACGTCGCGCACCCGTCCCACCTGGTCTCCGAGGGGGTCGAACACGCTGGTCCCGGCAAGGCGCGCGACGAAGACCCTGGTCCCGACGCTGCTCACGCCGGTCAGCCTAGACCGACCATGCGGCCCGGTCCCGACACCGACGCCCGGTGTTCCGCGGACGGTCACCTGGTGGTCGCCCGCGCCGGCGCCGGGGGAGGATGGTCACATGTCGTTCTCCGGCTCGGCCCGCACGCCCCGCAACCCGACGCAACCGCAGGGTGAGACGGTCGCGGCCTACGACAGCTACCTGGCCGCCCAGAAGGCCGTCGCGCACCTGGCGGAGAAGGACTTCCCGGTGCAGCTGGTCACGATCGTCGGCACCGACCTGCGCATGGTCGAGCGGGTCACCGGCCGGCTCTCCTACCCGCGCGCGGCGCTCGGCGGGTTCCTCACCGGTGCGTGGCTCGGGCTGTTCGTCGGGCTCCTGCTCACGCTGTTCTCCTCGGCCGGGTCGGGCAGCCCCATCGCGTCGGCCATCCTCATCGGCGGTGCGTTCGGGATGCTCTTCTCCGTGGTCACCTACTCGATCACGCGCCGCCGCCGCGACTTCACCTCGACCAGCCAGATCGTCGCGTCGTCCTACGCGCTGCTGTGCCGCGGGGAGCAGGCCAACAAGGCGCGGAACCTGCTGCGCGAGCTGGGCGGGGTGCAGTCCGGCTGGCCCCCGCGACCCGTCACCACCACAGCGCCGACGGGTCCGTCGGCTGCGTCCCCGCCTGCCTTGCCGTCCGCGCCGCTGACGCCGCCCGTCGAGGACGCGCCGCCCGCACCACCCGCTCCGCCGAGCGGACAGCCCGCGCCGCCGCCCGGGCCCTGACCCGAGCGTCCCGGCGCTCGCGGGCGGACGGGGTCACCGGCGCGTCGGGCTGCGCGCTGCAGGACTCGCGCATCGTGGTCAACCTCGAGAACAGCAGAGCCAGCTGGCCTTCCATCGTGCGCCTCCCGGTGCTCGCGGGACGGGGATCGTCCCGGCGCAGGGGTGACGCGCGGCGGTCGGCCGGCTCGACTACTCCTCGCGAAGACTCGCCATCCACGCCTCGACGGCGTCCGGGTCGCGCGGGAGCGCGGCCGAGAGGTTCTCGTTGCCGTCCGCGGTGATGAGGACGTCGTCCTCGATGCGCACCCCGATGCCGCGGTACTCCGCGGGCACGAGCAGGTCGTCGGACTTGAAGTAGAGGCCCGGCTCGATGGTGAACACCATGCCCGGCTCGAGCACGCCGTCGAGGTAGAGCTCGGCCCGCGCCTGCGCGCAGTCGTGCACGTCGAGACCGAGGTGGTGACTGGTGCCGTGCACCATCCAGCGGCGGTGGTGCTGGTTCTCGGGCAGGAGGGACTCCTCCGCGGACACCGGGAGGAACCCCCACTCCGCCAGCCGCTCCGAGATCACCCGCATGGCGGCGGCGTGGACGTCGCGGAACTTGGCGCCCGGCACGGCTGCGGCGAAGCCCGCGTCCGCGGCGTCGAGCACGGCCTGGTAGACGCGCCGCTGGACCTCCGTGAACGTGCCGTCGACGGGCAGGGTCCGGGTGAGGTCCGCCGTGTAGAGGGAGTCGACCTCGACGCCGGCGTCGATCAGGACCAGCTGGCCCGCGCGTACCTGACCGTCGTTGTCGGTCCAGTGCAGCGTCGTCGCGTGCTCCCCGGCGGCGGCGATCGTCTCGTAGCCGACCGCGTTGCCCTCCTGGCGCGCGTGCCCGACGAACGTTCCCTCGATCACCCGCTCGCCGCGCCCGTGCGCGACCGCCTCCGGCAGGGTGCGGACGACCTTCTCGAAGCCCTCGATCGTCGTCGCGACGGCCTGCCGCATCTGCTCGACCTCGTAGGTGTCCTTGACCAGCCGGAGCTCGGACAGGGCCTCGGCGAGCACCTCGTCGCGGACGCCGGCCTCCTCGGTGGCGCGGATGTCCTCGACGACGGCCTCGATCGCCTCGTCGACGTCGGGCACCACGCGCAGCTGGACGCCGTCGGCCCCGACGTCCTTGGCCAGCGCGTCGCGCAGGTCGTCGACGTGCGCGGTGCGCACGCCGGTGAGCGTCTCGATGTCCTCCAGGCTGGGTCGGGCACCCACCCAGAACTCGCCGTAGCGGCTGTCGGAGAAGAACTCCTCGGTGTCGCGCCCGGCCAGCGGCCGGATGTACAGGACGGCCTCGTGCCCGCTGCCGTCGTCGCCCGAGCCGTCCTCGACGGGGTGCAGCACGAGCACGGCGTCCGGCTCCTGCTCGGCGCCCAGGCCGGTCAGGTGCGCGAACGCGGAGTGCGGTCGGAACCGGAAGTCGGTGTCGTTCGAGCGGACCTTGAACGTGCCGGCGGGGACGACCAGCCGCTCGCCCGGGAACCGGTTCGAGATCTCGGACCGGCGGCTGGCGGTCGCGTCCGCCGCCGGGCCGCGCGTCGCGGTCGATGCGGGGCGGTCTGCCCAGCCCGAGCTGATGAAGCGGAGGAACTCCGCCGACGACGGCCGCTGGGACCTGTTCGTGCCCCGATCGGCCAGCGGCTGGTCCGACGTGTTCTCCTCGCTCATGGGTGACATCTTCCCACCGCTACCGTGGGGCCCGTGCGCATCGACCTCCACACCCACTCCACGGCGTCCGACGGGACGGACGCACCGGGCGAGGTGATCGCGGCGGCCGCCGCGGCCGGGCTGGACGTGGTGGCGCTGACGGACCACGACACGACCGCCGGCTGGGACGAGGCGGCCGACTCGGCGCGCAGGCACGGCATCGACCTGGTGCTCGGCACCGAGGTGTCGGCGCGCGCGCACGGCATCAGCATCCACCTGCTGTCCTACCTGCAGGACCCGTCGCACCCGGCCCTCACCACGGAGCTGGACAAGACGCGGGACGCGCGGGTCGACCGGGCGCAGGCGATCGTCGAGCTGCTGGCCGAGGACTACCCGATCACCTGGGACGACGTGGTGGAGCAGTCGCGGGACGCCGTGGTGGTCGGGCGCCCGCACATCGCCGACGCCCTCGTCGCGCGCGGCATCGTGCCCGACCGGGACGCCGCCTTCGCGCGCCTCCTGCGCGCCGACGGCCGGTACCACGTGCCGCACTACGCCCCTGCCGGGGTCGATGCCGTCCGCGCGATCCGGGCGGCCGGCGGCGTCCCCGTCTTCGCGCACCCCGGTGCGGACGCCCGTGGCGAGGTGGTGCCGGACATGGTCTTCGATGCCCTCGCGGCCGCCGGACTGGCCGGGCTCGAGGTCGACCACCGCGACCACAGCGCGGCACAACGTGCCCGGCTGACGGCGATCGCACGCCGGCTCGGGCTCCTCGTCACGGGGTCCAGCGACTACCACGGGTCGGGCAAGGTCAACCGGCTCGGCGAGAACCTCACCGACCCGTCGGTGCTCGCCGTGATCGAGGACCTGGGCACGACGAAGGTCGTGCGCGCGTGACCTCCGTGATCGACGTGCAGCTGTTCGGCTCGGTCTTCATCACGCTGTTCGTGATCATGGACCCGCCCGGGACCGTGCCGATCTTCCTCGGTCTGACGTCGGCCATGACCCGCGCCCAGCGCAACCGGGCAGCCCGCCAGGCGGTGCTCGTGGCGCTCGGCGTGATCGTCGCGTTCGCGCTGTTCGGGCAGAAGCTGCTCGACTACCTGCACATCACGCTGCCCGCGCTGCAGGCGTCCGGCGGGCTGCTCCTGCTGCTGGTCGCGATGGAGCTGCTGACGGGGAAGATGGAGGAACCGAAGCCGGCCGGGAACGGGAAGGTCAACGTTGCGCTGGTGCCGCTGGGTACGCCGCTGCTGGCCGGCCCCGGGGCGATCGTCGCGACCATGGTGTTCGTCCAGCAGTCCGACCAGACCGCCGCCGACTGGGTGGCCATCGCGCTCGGCGTCCTGGCCGTGCACGTCTGCCTCTACCTGTTCATGCGGTTCGCCAACGTGATCCACCGGGTGCTGGGCGAGGGCGGGACCATCCTGGTCACCCGCATCGCGGGACTGCTGCTCGCGGCCATCGCGGTCCAGCTGATCGCGAACGCCGTGGAGGCCTTCATCAAGGCTGCCTGACCCGGTTCGCGACGACGGACGGGCACGCACTCCGAGGAGTGCGTGCCCGTCCGGGCGTGCTGGCTCAGGCGTCCGTCGACGGCGCCTGCGGTGCGGATCCCGTGCCGGTCCCGCTGCGCGTGCGGCGACGGTTGCGGCTGCGACGTGCGCCGGTGGCCGGGGCCGTGCCGGGCTCCTCACCGGTCGACGCGCCCTCGCCCGACGGGGCGCTCGTCGTCGCGGCGCCGGCCGTGCCCTCGGTGCCGCCCTCGCCGTGCCCGCGACCGCGGCCGCCGCGACGACGACGCGAGCCGCCCTCGCGAGCCTCGCCGTCGGCGGGCTCGGGGCGCGGCGCGCTGGTGCGCGGTGCCCCGCCGGCGCCGCCGGAGGACTCACCGCTGCGGGAGCTGTTCGAGCCGCCGGAACGGTGGTCGTTGCCCGACGGACGGGCGCCGCCGCCCGCCCGGGTGTGCTTGCCGGTCTCGCCCAGGTCCTCGAGCTTCTCCGCGCCCAGGCCCTCGCGGGTCTGCTGCGACTTGGGCAGCCGGCCCTTGGTGCCCTCGGGGATGTCGAGGTCGGTGAACAGGTGCGCGGAGCTGGAGTACGTCTCGACCGGCTCCGGGATGCCCAGTCCGAGCGCCTTGTCGATCAGGCCCCAGCGGGGGATGTCGTCCCAGTCGACGAACGTGACCGCGGTGCCCTTGGCGCCGGCGCGACCGGTGCGGCCCGTGCGGTGCAGGTAGGTCTTCTCGTCCTCGGGGCACTGGTAGTTGATGACGTGCGTGACGGCCTCGACGTCGATGCCGCGCGCGGCCACGTCGGTGGCGACGAGCACGTCGACCTTGCCGTGCCGGAACGCGCGCAGCGCCTGCTCGCGGGCGCCCTGGCCGAGGTCGCCGTGCAGCGCACCGGCGGCGAAGCCGCGCTCGATCAGGTCGTCGGCCACCTTGGCGGCGGTCCGCTTGGTGCGGGCGAACACGATGGTCAGACCGCGGCCGCGGGCCTGCAGGATTCGGCTCAGGAGCTCGACCTTGTCCAGGGCGTGCGCGCGGTAGACGACCTGCTTGATGTTCTTGACGGTCTGGCCGTCGTCGTCCGGGTCGGCCGCGCGGATGTGCGTCGGCTGCGTCATGTAGCGGCGGGCCATCGCGACGACCGCGCCCGGCATCGTCGCCGAGAAGAGCATCGTGTGGCGGCTGGCCGGGGTGGCGCCGAGCAGCGTCTCGACGTCGGGCAGGAAGCCCAGGTCGAGCATCTCGTCGGCCTCGTCGAGCACGACCGCCTTGACCCGCGACAGGTCCAGGTGGCGCTGCTTGAGCAGGTCGATCATGCGGCCGGGCGTGCCGACGACCACGTCGACGCCGGTGTTGAGGGCGGCGATCTGCGGCTCGTACGCGCGGCCGCCGTAGACCTGCAGCACGCGCACGGACCGGCGCGAGGACGCCGTCGCCAGGTCGCCCGCAACCTGCACCGCGAGCTCACGGGTGGGGACGACGACGAGCGCCTGCGGCTTGCCGGGTGCGGGGAGCTGGTCGTAGCCGTCCTCGCCCGGGGCGATCACGCGGTGCAGCAGCGGGACGCCGAAGCCGAGGGTCTTGCCGGTGCCGGTCTTGGCCTGGCCGATGATGTCGTGGCCGGACAGCGCCACCGGCAGCGTCATCGCCTGGATGGGGAACGGGTGCGTGATGCCGGCGTCGGCCAGGGCCTGGACGATCTCGGGCCGCACGTCGAAGTCCGCGAACGAGGCCTCGACGGCCTGCACGGAGGACCAGGTGTTCTTCAGCGGGCGAGTCATCGGCTCGGCCAGGGCGGAAATCTGGTCCGGGGTGTCGTCGGGCGCTGTGGGGTTGATGTCGGTCGTCGTCACCAAGAGGCTCTTCACTGCGAAGGGTGGTGACCCGCGCGCTGTCCGGGCTCACGACAGGCCGACAGCTTTCGTCGGACGACGTCGGATGATTCCCGGGCGACAGCGGAGCTCACCACGCATTGTGGCCGGCAGCCGATCGTGAAAGGCGACTCGCGAGCGTCTTCCGGACGGGTCCGGGGCTGAGCGAGAGGGTCGAGCTCTTGAAAGACGAGACGACCGGGCAACCGAATTACCGTGCCAGTCTATCCGACGGCACCGCCGCCCCGGCGCCGGACCCGCGGGGCGTCCGCGGGTGCTCCGTCGGCGCCCTGCGCAGGGCCCACCGACCGGACTACGATCCTCGGATGACGACCACCCCCTCGCGTCCCGAGAGCGCCGCTGTGGCCGGACCTTCCGCGGCCGGCCCCGCCGCGGCCAGCCCTGCCGCACTCGAGCGCGCCGACGCGGTCGAGCTGCTCGGCCTGGTCGCCCAGCTCGAGCACGTCGCCTTCGGCCGCCTCGCCGCCGACGCCGCCCTCGCACCGACCATCGAGCAGCGGCTCGAGCTCAGCCGGTTCGCCGCCGGTGCCGTCGGCCGCCGCGACCGGATCCTCGCCCGCATCACCGAGATCGGCGGCGACCCCGTCGAGGCCGTGCGGCAGTACGACCACGTCCTCGACGACTTCGACGCCCGCACCCAGCCGAGCACCTGGTGGGAGCGGCTGCTCAAGGCCTACGTCGGGTACGGCGTCGCCGACGACTTCTGCCGGCTGGCCGCCGAGGGGCTCGACGAGGAGTCGCGGGCGATCGTCCTCGCGGTCCTCGACGACGCGTCGCACGCCGAGCTGGCCGTCGCCGAGCTCGATGCCGCCGGGTCCGCCGACGGCGTCCTGACGGCCCGCCTCGCCCTGTGGGGCCGGCGTCTCGTCGGTGAGGCGCTCGGTGTGGTGCAGCGGCTGCTCGTCCAGCGCCCGGCCCTCGTGCGGCTCGTCGCACTGGGCTCGGCCCGGACCCCCGCCGGCGGCGGTGCCGGTGACGGTGCGCCGACCAAGCTGTTCGGGGAGCTCACCGCCCAGCACACCCGTCGGATGGCGCGGCTCGGTCTGACCGCCTGACCCATGCAGAACGAAGGAGCCCCGGACGACGTCCGAGGCTCCTTCGTCCCGGGCGACGTCAGACGGTGCCGAAGCCGACCCGGCCCTTGGTCTCGGAGCCGATCTCGATGTAGCCCAGGCTCGCGACCGGCACGATGACCCGGCGGCCGCGCACGTCGGTGAGCTCGAGGGTCGGGCGACCGCTGAGCGCGGCTGCGACGACGGCACCGATCTCGTCGGGCGTCTGGTCCGACTCCAGGCTGATCTCGCGGGGCGAGTTCTGCACGCCGATGGTGATCTCCACCGTCATCTCTTCCACGTCCTTCTGCAAGCTGGGGTTGCTGCCTCGGCCGGTGGGCCGAGGCACATCGTCCGATCCTAGGCGTCCTGGTAGACGAAGTCCGGCCGGATCAGCGCCGACACCCCGCCCCAGGCCAGCTGCGTCACCAGCGCGACGGTCCGCTCGGGCGCCACGTCGTCCGGCCGGCGCAGCCGATGCGTCGCCGCGCCCTGCGCCATCGCGATCAGCGAGACGGCCAGGAGGCCCGCGTCCTCGAGCGACAGGGCCGTGACCTCGGACAACACGGTCGTGATCCGCAGGGCGGCCTGCGAGGACGCGTGCTCCACGCGGGCCCGCACGTCGGCGTCGTGCGTGACGTCGGACTCGAACAGGAGCACCGACGCCTCTCCTGCGCCCTCGACGAACATGACGTAGGCCTGCACGATTGCCGCGATGACGTCGCGTCCGTCGCCCCGGCGGACCGGGCCCTGCTCGATCGAGGCGACCGCCGCGTCGACGGCCACGAGCAGATCCGTCCCGCGCAGGTCGACGACGGCGAGGTAGAGGTCGAGCTTGGACGGGAAGTGCCGGTAGAGCACCGGCTTGCTCACCTCGGCCCGCTCGGCGATGTCGTCCATCGAGACGTGGTGGTAGCCCTCGGTCGAGAACAGCTCCTGGGCGATCCGGAGCACCTGCGCGCGACGCTCGTCGCGAGCCATCCGCGGGTTGCGCGGACGAGGGGTGGGTCCGTCTGTCCCGGCCGTCATCCCGTGATGGTAGCGACGTGATGTGTCAACGATGCGACGATACCGAGTGTGACGAAGACCGGCAGACGCCGGAACGGTGGCGAGACCAGGCTCCCGCGCCGCCACGCGCGCGGCCGTGGGCGCCGTCTCGTCGCGTCCGGCCGCCGTCGGGGTCCGCTCGTCGTCGCGGTGCTCGCCGGGCTCGTCGCGGGTGCCGGCACGGCGTGGGCGGCCGCCGCGGACCCGCGGGCGGGGGCGCTGTTCGGGGTTCCGACGAGTCCTGCTGCCGCGGCGTCCCTCGTCGAGTCTCCGTTCATGCCCGATGCCGCCATCCTCGACCGGACCGGGCTGCAGAGCCGCAGCGGCGGCCTGCGGATCGCCGACGAGCCGTCGCCGAGCCCCGCGCCCGCCGACCCGGAGCCGAGCGTCGCCGACGCCGCGCCGGGCATCGTCGCCCTGCCGCCGGGTCTGACCGCCGCCGACGTCGCCGCCGGGTTGCTCTCCGCGGACGTGCCCGAGGTCGCCGGCGGGACGTTCGTCGTCGTGCCCGGCAGCGACCCCGGACCGGGCACCGGCGTCGTGCGGACGGTCCGCGTCGAGGTCGAGCAGGGGCTGGCGATCGACGGGGCGGCGTTCGCGGCCCTCGTCATGGCCACGCTCAACGACCCGCGCGGCTGGGGCGGGGACGGCTCGACGTCCTTCGCGCGCACCGACGGCGACGCGTCGTTCCGCGTGCTGCTGGCCTCGCCGTCGACCGTCGACCGTCTGTGCGCGCCGCTGCAGACCGACGGTGAGGTCTCGTGCGGACGGGCCGGGCACGCGGTGCTGAACCTGCGACGGTGGGTCGAGACGACGCCCGAGTACACCGCCGACAAGACGCTGTACCGCCAGTACGTGGTCAACCACGAGGTCGGTCACCTGCTGGGGCACCAGCACCAGAAGTGCCCCGGGGCGGGCCAGCTGGCACCGGTCATGCAGCAGCAGAGCTACCGGGCGGCACCGTGCGTGCCGAACGCGTGGCCGTTCCCGGGCTGATCTCCGGCTTGTCTTCTGCGTGATCTTGTGCCCGTCGCGGGTCGTGCGCAGCCCTGTCGGTGGCTCGTGATGGACTCGTCCGCGTGACCACCGCGACGCCCGCCCTGCGCCTCGTGCGCCCGGCGTTCGCCGACGTCCCGGTCTCCGGGCCGGGGTCGCTCGTCCACCTCGACCCGGACCAGGCCGCGGCGGTCTCGGCCGTGGCGCGGGGCACCGATCCCGCTCTCCTGGTGCTCGGGGCGCCAGGGACGGGCAAGACGACCGTCGCGCTCGAGTCGGTCGTCGCGGCCGTCGACGCCGGCCTCGACCCGCACGACGTGCTCGTGATCGCCGCCGGCCGACGCGCCGCGGCAGACCTGCGCGACAGGCTCTCGGCCCGCCTGCGGGCGACGTCGGGGCGCCCGCTGGTGCAGACCGCGGCGGCGGCAGCGTTCTCCGTCCTGCGTGCGCGGGCCGCGCTGCTCGGCGAGCGGCCGCCCACGCTCGTGTCGGGCGCCGAGCAGGACCTGATGCTGGGCGAGCTGCTCGCGGGGCATGCCGCCGGCGACGGCGTCCCGCTCGCCTGGCCGCCGCAGGTCCGGCCCGACGTGCTGCGGCTGCGCCCGTTCCGCGACGAGCTGCGCGACCTGCTCATGCGGGCCGCCGAGCGGGGCGTGCGGCCCGCAGATCTGGCGGAGCTCGGCGACCGGCACGGTCGGCCCGCGTGGGTCAGTGCCGCGCGGCTGTACGAGGAGTACCTCGACATCGTCGAGCTGCGCACCGGCACCCCCGACCTCGGGGCGCGGCTCGACCCCGCGGTCGTCGTGGACGAGGCTGCGCAGGCGCTCCTGACCTGGGAGGACGAGGTCCCGGGCGCCGTCCGGCCGCGCTGGGGCCTGGTCGTCGTGGACGACCACCAGGAGAGCACGTCGGCGACGGCCCGGTTCGTGCAGGCGCTGGCCGACGACGACGCCCGCGTGGTGCTGCTGGCAGACCCCGACGCCGCCGTGCAGTCGTTCCGCGGTGCCGCGCCGTCGCTGGTCGGGCGTGCGGTGGTGACCGGGTCCGGCCCGGGCGAGCTCGGCGCCCGGACGACGACGCTGCGCACGGTCTGGCGGCACGACCCCCAGCTGCGCCAGGTGGTCGAGCGGATCACCGAGCGCATCGGCAGCGTGGGAGTCGTCCGTCACCGGCAAGCGACCGCCGTCGGCCAGGAGGGCACCGGGGGCAAGGTGGCGCTGCTGCCGAGCACCGCGCAGGAGGCCGCGTACGTCGCGCACGCGCTGCGCACGGCGCACGTCGAGCGCGGCGTGGCGTGGGCGGACATGGCCGTTCTTGCGCCGACCGGTGCGCAGGTCACCGCGCTGCGGCGCGCGCTCGCGGGGGCGGCCGTCCCGGTGAGCGTGCTGGGCAGCGACGTGCCGTTGCGAGACGAGCCGGCGGTGGCGCCTCTGCTCGACGCCATGCGCGTGTGCGTCGGCGCGGCGCCGCT
The DNA here is from genome assembly GCF_049994875.1 of Cellulomonas sp. McL0617. Lineage (GTDB taxonomy): Bacteria > Actinomycetota > Actinomycetes > Actinomycetales > Cellulomonadaceae > Cellulomonas. The sequence goes on along the minus strand of NZ_CP188256.1, from coordinate 3,160,784 downwards.
GGACGCGGCCGCGGCGGTCCGGCTCGCATGCTCCCCGCTCGGAGGGTTGGACGCGGTGGGGCTGCGACGGGTGCGCCGGGCCCTGCGTGCGCACGAGCTCGCGGCGGGCGGCGGGCGCTCCAGCGACCTGCTGCTGGTGGAGGCGTTGGCGGACGGCCTCGGGGAGCTGCCACTCGCGGCGCGACCGGTGGTACGTCTGGCGCGTGTGCTCGAGGCCGGCCGGTCGGCGGCCGCGCGCCCCGACGCGGACGCGCAGACCGTGCTGTGGGCGCTGTGGGCGGCTGCCGACCAGGCCGAGGGCTGGCGTCGGTCCGCGCTCGCGGGCGGCTCGGCGGGGGAGCGTGCCGACGGAGACCTCGACGCGGTGCTGGCGGTGTTCCGGGCCGCCGAGACGTTCGTGGACCGGATGCCGCGGTCGGCGCCGGCCGCGTTCGTCGACTGGCTGCAGGCGCAGGACCTGCCGTCCGACTCGCTCGCGGCACGGGCACGCCGGGCGGCGGTGCAGGTGCTCACGCCTGCCGGTGCGGCCGGTCGCGAGTGGGAGGTCGTCGTGGTCGCCGGTGTCCAGGACGGGACGTGGCCGGACCTGCGGCTGCGCGACTCCCTGCTCGGTGCGCAGACGCTCGTCGACGTCCTCGCGGGCCGCGGCGTCACGCACTCCGACCCCGGTCGGGAGGCCGCCGAGGCGCGGCAGGCGGTGCTCGCCGACGAGCTGCGCACGTTCGCCGTCGCCTGCTCCCGCGCGCGCACGTCGCTGCTGGTGACGGCGGTCGACGACGTCGACCACCAGCCGTCGTTGTTCGTCGAGCTGGTCGAACCCAACGACGAGGACCTCGATCCGCGGCGGACCAGCGCACCCGCGCCGCTGGACCTGCGGGGGCTGGTCGCCCAGCTGCGCGCGCACCTAGAGCAGGCGGCCCTGGACGGCGTCGAACCCGACCCGGCGGCCGCACGGACCCTGGCCCGGCTGGCAGCGGACGGTGTGCCCGGAGCCGACCCCGGGGACTGGCTGGGCCTCGCCGCTCCGTCCAGCCGGGCTCCGCTCTGGGCGCCCGACGAGCGCGTCCCGGTCTCGCCGTCCAAGGTCGAGACCGCTCAGCGCTGCGCGCTTCGCTGGGCGCTCGAGTCCGCCGGAGGGACGGGTTCGTCGAGCAGCACGCAGAACCTGGGCACGCTGCTGCACGCGATCGCGCAGGAGCACCCGCAGGGCACCGAGGCGGAGCTGGCGGCCGCGCTGGACCAGCGGTGGGGCGAGCTCGGGCTCGGCACAGGCTGGCCGGCGATGGCCACGCGCCGGCGTGCAGACGCCATGGTGCACCGGCTCGCCGGCTACCTGCGGTCCGCGGGCGAGCCGCTGCTGACCGAGGGCGCCTTCTCGCTGGAGACGGACCGGGCCACCCTGCGCGGCAGCGTCGACCGCATCGAGCGGACGGACGACGGAGCCGTGCGCGTGGTCGACCTCAAGACCGGCGCAAGCCCGCCGACCGCAGCCAAGGCCGCCGAGAACCCCCAGCTCGGCGCCTACCAGCTCGCCGTCGACGCCGGCGCGTTCGCCGACCTGCCGGCCGGTGCCACCAGTGGTGGCGCGCAGCTGGTGTACCTGGGCACGGGCGTGTCGGCCGCCATCCGCGAGCAGCCGCCGCTCGGCCCGGAGGCCGAAGGGCCCAGCTGGGCGCGCGTGCTGGTGGACCAGGTGGCCGACAAGATGGCGGCCTCCACGTTCGAGGCGACCGCCAACGACCTGTGCGACCGGTGCCCGGTCCGCCGCTCATGCCCGGTGCGCGGCGAGGGTGGGCAGGTGGTCGCATGACGAGCGTGCTCCCGGACGGGGGGGTATCGGCCCGCCTCTCGGCCGCCCAGATCGCGGAGCTGGTGGGTCAGCCGGCGCCGACGGACGAGCAGCGCAGGATCATCGAGGCGCCGCTGACCCCGTCTCTGGTGGTCGCTGGCGCCGGTTCGGGCAAGACCGAGACCATGGCGGCCCGCGTGGTCTGGCTGCTGGCCAACGGTGTGGTGCAGCCCGACCAGGTGCTGGGCCTGACGTTCACGCGCAAGGCGGCCGGCGAGCTGTCGGAGCGGGTGCGCAAGCGGCTGCGGACGCTGTCGCGCGCTGCTGCCGCGCAGGGCGTCCCCCTCGCGGACGCGGCGGACGACGATGCGCTCGCGGGCCTGGCCCGGCCGACGATCGCGACCTACAACTCCTATGCCGCCTCGCTCGTCGCGGACCACGCGCTGCGGCTCGGTCTCGACCCGTCGGCCCGCCTGCTCGGCGAGGCCGCCCAGTGGCAGCTGGCCAGTGACGTCGTCGAGGCGTGGGGCGACGACCTCGACACGGACGCGGCGACCTCCACGGTGACAGAGGCGGTGCTGACGCTGTCCGGCGCGCTCGACGAGCACCTGCTCGACCCGTCGGCCGCGCGGGTCGGCATCGAGGCCATCATCGAGGCCCTGCTGGCGACGCCCGCCGGGACGCCTGCGCGCGAGCCGTACGCCGAGGTCAAGAAGCTGATCCGGTCGCTGGGCGAACGCGTCCGCGTGCTCGATCTCGTCGCCGAGTACCGGCGGCGCAAGCGCGCCGCGGACGCCATCGACTTCGGCGACCAGGTCGCGCTCGCCGCGCGGCTCGCGCTGGACGTGCCCGAGGTCGGCGCGGGCGAGCGGACACGGTTCCGGGTGGTGCTCCTCGACGAGTACCAGGACACGTCCTACGCGCAGCTGACCCTGCTCGGCGCGTTGTTCGGCGACGGGCACCCGGTGACCGCGGTCGGCGACCCGCACCAGTCGATCTACGGCTGGCGCGGTGCGAGCGCAGGCGGTCTGGAGGGCTTCCCGGCGCAGTTCCCCCAGCTCCACGAGGACGGCTCACGAACCCGGGCCGACGTGCACCAGCTGTCGACGTCGTGGCGCAACGACGCACGGATCCTCGCGGCCGCCAACCACGTCGCGGGCCCGTTGCGCGCGGCGAGCACGCGCGTCGAGGTCCCGGTCCTGGCCGCGCGACCGGGGGCCGGCAGTGGCCACGTGCACGGCCACGTGGCCGCGACGATCGAGGACGAGGCGTCGGCGGTCGCGACGTTCGTCGCCGACCGGTGGCGCCCGTCGGTAGACGGAACGGGACGGATGAGCGCCGCGGTGCTCTGCCGCAAGCGGTCGCAGTTCGAACCGCTGCGACGAGCACTGCGAGCGCGCGGGCTCCCGGTCGAGGTGGTCGGGCTGGGGGGGCTGCTGTCCGCGCCCGAGGTCGTGGACCTGGTGGCCGTCCTGCAGGCGGCGCACGACCCGTCCCGTGGCGACGCTCTGATGCGCCTGATGACCGGTGCCCGGACCGCTCTGGGCGCGGCCGACCTGCACGCGCTCGCGGCGTGGGCAGGCGAGCTGGCTGCTCGACACAGCGGAACGTCGCGCCAGCGTGAGCACGGTGAGCGCCGCGAGGCGGCGCGCGCGCAGAGTCCGGCGGCGGCTCCCGGGTCCGGCGTCGAGGAGACCGTGGTCGTGGAGGCCGACGCCGTCGACGAGCGCAGCATCGTGGACGCGCTCGACGCGATCAGCGAGCTCCCCGCGGCGGGGTGGACCAGCCGGAGCGGACGGACGCTGAGCGCGACGGGGCGGGCGCGGCTGCTCGACCTCGCGGCGCTGCTGCGGGTGGTGCGGTCGCACACGTACCTGTCGGTGCCCGAACTGGTCGGCGAGGCCGAGCGGCTGCTGGGGCTGGACATCGAGGTCGCCGCGCGCGCCGGCACGACGCCGGGCCGTGCCCGGGCCCAGCTGGACGCGTTCCGAGACGTCGCCGCCGACTTCGCCCGGTCGGCGGACCACCCCAACCTCGGGGGGTTCCTCACGTGGCTGGAAGCGGCCGAGGCGAAGGAGCACGGGCTCGACATGCCGGTGGCCGAGCCGGACCCGGACGCGGTCCAGCTCATCACGGTGCACGCGGCCAAGGGGCTCGAGTGGGACGTCGTCGCGGTCGCCGGGCTGGTGGACGGCGGTCTGCCGGCGACGGCGACGCAGGGCAAGGACGGCCCGAAGGACTCCGCCTGGCTCACCGGTCTCGGCTCCCTGCCGTACCCGCTGCGCGGCGACCGGCACGACCTGCCCGAGCTCGATCACGCCGGAGCCGCCGACCCCAAGGACCTGGAGGAGCGGCGCAAGGACTTCGTGCTCCGCGCCGGTGACCACCAGGTCGCCGAGGAGCGTCGGCTGGCGTACGTGGCCCTGACCCGCGCCCGCACCGCCCTCTTCCTGACGGCGGCCTGGTGGGGCGAGGGGTCGCGCGCCCGCAAGGTGTCGACGTTCTTGGACGAGCTGGCGGAGGCCGGGCTCGTCGAGCTCGACGCATGGGACCCGGCACCCGTCGACGGCGAGGAGAACCCCCGGGGCGCCCGCGAGCTCACCGCGGTCTGGCCGGCGGACCCGTTCGCGACCGACGGTGTGTCGCCGCGCCGCGGTCTCGTCGAGGGCGCGGCGCGGCGCGTCCGCGCGGCGATGCGGGACGCCGGGGCGCTCGGAGGCGGCGACGCGCACCCGTGGGAGGTGCTGGCGACCCGTCTGCTGGCCGAGCGGGAGCGGGGCCGGACGCCGTCGGGCACGGTCGAGCTGCCCGCGCACCTGTCGGCCTCGGCGGTCGTCCGGCTGGAGAGCGACCCGACCGAGTTCGCCCGGCACCTGCGGCGCCCCGTCCCGGCCGAGCCGTCACCGCAGGCCCGGCGCGGCACCCGGTTCCACGCCTGGGTGGAGAGCTGGTACGGCGCGGCTGCCCTGGTCGACGTGGACGCGTTGCCGGGTGCCGACGACGACACGGCCGAGAGCGACCAGGACGAACAGGCGCTGCAGGCCGCGTTCCAGTCCTCGGAGTGGGCGAACCGGTCGCCGATCGCGATCGAGGTGGACGTCGAGACGCCGGTCGACGGCTACGTCCTGCGCTCGCGGATCGACGCCGTCTTCGCCGACCCCGACGCCGACGTCGATCGCGCGGGCGGTCGGTCCGATCGCGTGGTCGTCGTCGACTGGAAGACGGGCGTACCGCCCGAGGACCAGGCGGCCCGGGCGGCACGTGAGGTGCAGCTCGCCGTGTACCGGCTGGCGTGGTCGCGCTGGACCGGGATCCCGCTCGACCGGGTTCGTGCGGCGTTCTGCTACGTCGGCTCGGGCGTGACCGTCTACCCGCAGCGGCTGCTCGACGAGGGCGAGATCACCGCCCTGCTGCGAGCGGCGACCACCCGCGAGGCCGCCCCCGAGCGACCGGTGCGCGCCGCGGCGCCGGGCGCGAACAGGGGCGGTCGTCGCGACAACGCCCCTGCGCACGCCCGGGAGGGCTGGGCCGGGCGCAAGGTGCGACAACCCGCGAACCAGCCGACGCTCGACCTCGAGGGGCTCGTCGACGACGCACCGGCTGGCCGCTGACCGCGACGACCGTCACCGGGCACGGGGTGTACCAGCGGCGCGCAGCGCGCAACGCCATGGTGCGACGGGCAGCCCGACTGAAGCGTGGCCCCGTCGACCCGACGGTCACGCCATCTGGTGCTCGGCCTCGATCTCGTCGAGGGCCCGCGTGTGGTCGTCGAGCTCGACCAGCATGGCGACGGCGTCGTCGATGATCTCGACGTCACCCGTCCGCACGCCGTAGAGCAGCCAACGCGCCAGCGCGAGCTCCCCGGCGAGGTTCGCGCGGTCGACCAGGTGCGGGTCGATGAGCTCGGTGCGCCGCAGCTGGTACGCCTCCAGGATCGAGTCGACGGCATCGCTCGGCGCGGCGACGAGCAGCCACGCGAGGTCGTCGGCCGGGTCGGCGACGCAGGCGTCGCCCCAGTGCAGGATCCCGCTCACGGCGTCGCCGACGACGAGGACGCGGTCGGCGCTCAGGTCGCCGTGCACCACGGTCGGCCGGAACCGCCACAGGGCGACGTCCTCGAGGCGGGCCTCCCAGCGGCGTAGGAGGGCAGGGGGCACCTTGCCGGTGCGCGCGGCCTCGTCGACCTCGGCCTGGCGGCGCTGGCGGTACGCGCCCGCGTCGTACACGGGCAGACCGGCGGTCTCGACGAGGTTCGTCGGCAGCTCGTGCAGCGCGGCCAGCGCACGACCGAGCGACGCCGCCAGGCCGGGCCCGGGCTGCAGGTGCTCGAGATCCAGGGACTGCCCGGGGATCTCGGCGTGCACGCTCGCGCGGCCACCCTCGGGCAGGTGCGCGAACCCGGCGGGCACCGGGACGGCGAACGGCAGTCGACCGGTAGCGGCCTCCGGCCCGAGCAGACCGAGCAGGACCACCTCGGCCTCGAGCGCCGCGCCCGCCGCGGCGTGCTGGGGCGCGCGCACCACCCAGCGCTGCCGGGTGGAGTCGATGACCACGGCCGTGTCGTAGTCGGTGCCGGGTCGGGCTGGTCGACGTACGTCGAACGCGTCGAGGCCCGGCACGGCGACGGTAGCCAGTGCGGCCAGGGCGAGGGGTGAGCGAACCACGCGCCAAGGATAGGAGCGACCCGCCGTGCATCCCGGGGAGCCGCTCGGCGTGTCCGCGCCCGAATCGTCCCTTTGCCCCGGCGTTGCCTGAATCGACGGACCGGATCGCCCACGAGGTGCAGAGGGGCAGTCACGTCCTCGGGCCTGTGCCCGGCGCCGTAACGTGGCGCGGGTGATCGTTTCCGACGATCTGTCCACGAACTCGGGGCGGTCCCCGGCCCCGTAACGTGGCGCGGGTGATCGTTTCCGACGATCTGTCCACGAACTCGGGGCGGTCCCCGGCCCCGTAACGTGGCGCGGGTGATCGTTTCCGACGACTTACCCCTCTCCCGAGCCGACATCGACCGCGCCGCCCACCGCCGTACCGAGACGGACGTCGTCGACACGGCGCTGCGCACCCCGTCGACCCGCATCGTGCTGGTGCGCGGGGGCTCGGTCGGCACGACGCCGGAGCGGGCACTGGCCTACCGCACGGCGGACGAGGTGGCAGGCCTGGCGCACGCCGACGACGCGGAGCCGGGGGCGGACTGGCTTCTGCTCGGTGAGGACACCGACGGCGTCCTGTACCTGGCGCGTCGGGTGCCGGAGCCGGACCCGCTGCCGCTCGCGGGTGAGCCGTCGGACGTGCTCGTGCACCGACGAGTGGCGACCGCGCCGACGGGCTGGACCTCGCTGCGCGAGCTCGGTGCTGCGCTCGACGGTGCAGAGGCGGGGCTGGCGACGACGGCTGTCGCGCTCGACGCGTGGCACGACCGGCATGTCCGCTGCCCGCGCTGCGGGTCCGCCACGCGCGTGGAGCAGGCGGGCTGGATCCGGGTGTGCGTGGCCGACGGCTCGGAGCACTACCCGCGCACCGACCCCGCGGTGATCATGTCGGTGGTGGACGACGAGGACCGGATCCTGCTGGGCCACGCGGCGCAGTGGGCGCCGGGCCGCTGGTCGACGCTCGCGGGGTTCGTGGAGTCGGGGGAGTCGCTCGAGCACGCGGTCCGCCGCGAGGTGCTCGAGGAGACGGGCGTCGTCGTCGACCAGGTGTCCTACCGCGGCAGCCAGCCGTGGCCGTTCCCGGCCTCCCTGATGCTCGGCTTCCGGGCGTCGGCCGTGACCACGGACGTCGTCGTCGACGGGATCGAGCTCGCTGACGCACGCTGGTTCACGCGGGACGAGCTGGCGACGGCGGTCGCGAGCGGGGACGTCATCCCTCCCGGGCGCGCCTCGATCGCGCGCGCGCTGGTCGAGGAGTGGTTCGGCGGGGCTCTCTAGGAGAGGCGCGCCTGGACCTGCACCAGCGACGGATTAGTCGCCGCGGTGCCGTCGGGGAAGACCACCGTCGGCACGGTCTGGTTCCCGCCGTTGAGCGACTCGACGAGCGCCGCGGCGTCCGGGTGGTCCTCGATGTCGATCTCCGTGTACCCGATGCCCGCGGAGTCCAGCTGGGTCTTCAGTCGACGGCAGTAGCCGCACCAGGTCGTGGAGTACATCGTCACGGTGCCGGCGTCGGGCATGGTCTGCGTGGTCATCGGTCCTCGGGCTGCTCGGTGGTTCAGTGCTGCAGGCAACAACGTGCGGGACGCCGATTCGATTCCACGGCTCGACACAGGCATCGGCACGCGGAGGCCTGCGGTCGAGACCCGCGGTCGAACTGATCGGTCGAGCGACCGTCCACACCCCGTGCCGCAGTGTCGGTCCGGGCTGCGAGACTGGGCGCGATGTCCTCCGAACCCCTCCTCGACGCGCTCGACCCCGAGCAACGGATCGTCGCGACGACGCTGCGCGGCCCTGTCCGCGTGCTCGCCGGCGCGGGGACGGGAAAGACGCGGGCGATCACCCACCGGATCGCCTACGGCATCCACGTCGGCGCCTACCGCCCGGGCAACGTGCTCGCCGTGACGTTCACGGCGCGCGCCGCGGGCGAGATGCGGACGCGGCTGCGGCTGCTGGGTGCGGGGGGCGTCCAGGCGAGGACGTTCCACGCGGCCGCGCTGCGCCAGCTCGGCTTCTTCTGGCCCAAGGTGGTCGGCGGCGCGCCGCCTCGGATCCTGGAGAAGAAGCTGCAGGTCGTCGCGCACGCCGCGCAGCTCGTCGGCGTGGAGACGGACCGTGAGAGCATCCGCGACCTTGCCTCGGAGATCGAGTGGTCCAAGGTCTCCCTGGTCACGCCGGACGACTACGAGCGCGCCGCCGCCGCGACCGACCGCCCCGCGCCCGGCGGGGTCGATCCGCAGTCGGTGGCCCGGTTGATGACGGCGTACGAGACGGCGAAGGACCAGCAGGGCGTGATCGACTTCGAGGACGTGCTGCTCCTGCTCTCGGCGATGCTGGCCGAGCGACGCGACGTTGCCGACTCGGTCCGCGAGCAGTACCGCTACTTCGTCGTCGACGAGTACCAGGACGTCAGCCCGCTGCAGCAGTACCTGCTGGACCAGTGGCTCGGGGGTCGCGACGAGCTGTGCGTGGTCGGTGACCCCAGCCAGACCATCTACTCGTTCGCCGGCGCCACGGCGCACCACCTCACCGCGTTCACGGCCTCGTACCCCAGGGCCGCGACGATCGAGCTGGTCCGCGACTACCGCTCGACGCCGCAGGTCGTGGGGCTGGCCAACCACCTGATGCGGCGGGCGGACGGCCCGGCGGCCCTGGCGCTGCGCGCGCAGCGCCCCGACGGCCCGGACGTCTCCTTCGTCACCTACGCCGACGACGATGCAGAGGCGGTCGGGGTCACGACGCGGATCGCGGCCCTGATCCGCAGCGGCACGCCGGCCTCCGACATCGCCGTCCTGTTCCGGACCAACGTGCAGTCCGAGGCGTTCGAGGCCGCGCTCGCGGACCGGGGGATCGGCTACCAGGTGCGCGGCAACGCCCGGTTCTTCGACCGCGCCGACGTGCGCAAGGCGCTCGTCCTGCTGCGCGGCGGCGCGCGGGGCGCCGATCCCGAGGTGCCGATGCCGGAAGCCGTGCGGGACATCCTGCGCTCGGCCGGCTGGACGGAGAAGGCTCCGGAGGGCCGCGGCGCCAGCCGGGAGCGCTGGGATGCGCTGCAGGCGCTGGTCTCGCTGGCGGACGCGATCGCCGAGGCACCGCCGACGAGCGCGCCGCCGACCGTGTCGGACCTGGTGGCCGAGCTGGACGAGCGCGCGGCAGCCCAGCACGCGCCCACCGTCGAGGGCGTCACGCTCGCGTCGTTGCACGCGGCGAAGGGCCTCGAGTGGGAGGCCGTGTTCCTGGTCGGCCTCTGCGAGGGCCTCCTGCCGACGGTGCAGGCGCAGACCCCCGCCGCGGTCGCGGAGGAGCGACGGCTGCTCTACGTCGGCATCACCCGGGCGCGCGAGCACCTCGAGCTGTCGTACTCGCGGGCTCGTCATCCGCGGGCTCGCGCGTCCCGCGCGGTGTCCCGGTTCCTCACGGACCTGTGGCCGGGCGAGCGGCGGTCCGTCAAGGTGCCGGCCGCGGAGCCCGACGAGCGGGTCGTCGCGGCGCTGACCCGGTGGCGCGACGCCCGCGCCGCCGAGCTGCGCCGGCAACCCGGCAGCGTGCTGACCACGGCGACCATCCGCGCGATCGCCGAGCGTCGCCCGGCGACGCTGCAGGAGCTCGGCCAGGTGCGCGGCGTCGGTCCGCGGATGCTGGCGGACGTCGGGGAACAGGTTCTCGAGGCCCTGCGGACGCCCGCGCGTTGAGCCGATCGGGCGATGGCGCAAACTCGTCGAAGAATTGTCGTTAATTCGGTTGTCCACCGTCCGAATGCCGCCCTAGGGTGACGATGTCCCTGTTGATGGACCGCACGGAGACGTGTGGGTCCGAGCGAGAAGGAGGTGGGTGCCCTGATGAACATCAAGACGATCGAGACGACGAACGCCGTGTGCGCGTTCCTTCCGCGATCTCTCGCACCCATCGGCCTCGGCTACCAGGGGAGCGCTCTGCCCATCGGCGGTGCCGCCCTCGAGCCGACCGGTTTTCGTGCGTCGAAGCGCACGTGGACCGATCCCCGCACGCACCGCATCCGGACTTCCCTGATCTAGGCCCTCGACGAGGGCACAGGCCGCGGAGTCCGAACTCGGACCCGCGGCCTTTCTGTTTCTCCCGATGACTCGGGTGAGCGAAGGCAGTCGGTCCGGCACCGAACGCAAGACGCTCACCAGCAAGGACATCAGGAGGCCATCGTGCGGCTCACGACGCTGCTCGACACGGTGAACCAGGGCGGATCCGGGCCCTGGCCCCTCGCCGACAGCACGACCGACGACCGTCAGCAGTTCGACCAGATGGTCGCCGACTTCATCCCTTGCCGGTCGAACGACCCCGAGCTCTGGTTCGCCGAGCGGACCGCCCAGGTGGAGCAGGCCAAGGCCCTCTGCCGCGAGTGCCCGCTCATGGAGGGCTGCCTGGCCGGCGCCCTCGAGCGTGCCGAGCCGTGGGGCGTGTGGGGCGGCGAGGTGTTCATCGGCGGTGTGGTGGTGGCGACCAAGCGCGGTCGCGGACGCCCCCGCAAGGACGCGGCCCCGGCAGCCTGACCGCTACCGGACGGCCGGGAGGGCGGTGCACCCGCAGTGGGGGTGCACCGCCCAGGTGCGCATGCGGGGGACCGCGTCGGGTGCCGCGACCTCGAACAGCGAGCCCGGCGGCGGTCGCTCGCCGCCGTCCAGGTGCGCGAGCACCGCGGCGGTCCCGAGCCCGGCGGCCACGCAGGCCGTGGCACCGGGCTCGTCCGCGGCGGCGTCGGACCGCAGCTGACCGAGCAGGGCGGGCCACGCCGGGTCGGCGTCGGTGCGGTGCAGGTCCAGGCAGCGCAGGCAGGGGCCGCGCCCGGGCACGACGAGCGGGCCGACGACGGTGTCCGCCTCCCGGACCACGACCGACAGGTGCACCGTTCCCGCCGCGACCAGCGAGGGTCCGCGGTCGGGGTCCGCGACGTCGGTCTCGACGAGCACGACGACGTCGGGTGGCCGGGCGGCCTCCGTGGACACGCGCGGTGCGACGTCCCGCAGCAGGCGCGCCGCGACGGCGGCACGCACCGACCCGACATCCGTCCAGCGGTATCCCGTGGGCCCGACGTCGACCGCACGGACCGGCCGGTCGTCGTCGACCAGCACGGTGCCCACCCCGGCCGCGGCCAGCCCGATCGCGATGCCGAGACCGGTGGGCCCGAGCCCCAGGACCGCGACCGCACGCCCGTCCCGCGCCTGGACGACCGCACTGCCGTCACCATCGGGCCGCAGCAACGACCAGACCCGCGCGTCGACGGCCGCCGGCCCGGACGCGACGGGTGCATCGAGGTCCGGTCGGGTGAGCCGGGCCTCGGTGAGCAGGTCGAGCAGCACCTCGTCGACGGCGAGGAGGTGGGCCGGCGGCCCCGACGACACCGCGGCCGGCACGTCGGTGAGCCGGACCGCCCATCGCGGGTCGGTACCGACCTGCACCTCGGTCTCGGTGCGCCGCACCACACGCAGGCCGTCACGAAGTCGCATCGCAGGACTCTCGCACCCGGGCGCGCCGGGTGCGGTCGGTCATCCACAGGTGCCCTCGACGCGGGCCGCACGACGACGGGCACGGGCACCGGGAGGGCACCCGGCGTGACCCTCAGCACGACGCCGTGCTGCTTCGTGCGTGCGACGTCCCGCGGCGCCCGGCCGGCCGGGTCAGACCTCCTGCGAGGGGTCGGCGGATGGCTCAGGTGCGGGTCGCCGATCCCAGCGGGCCAGGGCTGTCTGCCAGGTCAGGTCCAGGTCGGCGCCCGGCGGAAAACGGTCCGAGAGCTCCAGATCGACCAGTCCGTGGGCGAGGCCCCACAACACGCGGGCGGCATGCTCGTCGCCTCCGGCTGCGGCGACCAGCGGTGCGGCCGCGGCCTGCTCGACGCCGGGAGCGATGCGCTCCCGAGCCAGGGGACGCCGGGTTGCCACCTCGTAGAGCCGGGGGTGCGCTCGCGCCCACGACCTGTACGCGTGCGCCAGCGCTTCGAGCCCTTGCCCGGAGACCGCGGAGAGGTGCTCGGTCAGGTCGACCAGTGCCCGCTCTTGGATGCCCGCGACGATGTCGTCCTTGTCTCGCACGTGCTTGTACAGGGAGGGAGCGCGGATACCCATCCGGGCGGCCAGGGCGCGCATGGTCAGCGCGTCCGGCCCCCGGTCCTCGAGCATCGCAACCGCGACGTCGAGGACCTCCTCCCTGCGGGAGGTCATCGTTCGATCTCGGTCGCGGCCCTCTCGGCTCGAAGGCGCAGGGCCTCGTTCATCGCCTCGAACCCCGCCTGCGTCTTCTCGACGGTCCCGCCGGCGAGCGGCACGAGCACGCCGGTGAACACCTCGGCCTGGGTCAGGCGGGTGCGGCCGTCCCCCAGGTCCTCCAGGAGGAAGGAGTGCCGCCCGTCGAAGACGCCCGGCACGAGGAGCCGGCCGAGCCACTCGAGCCGCTTGCCCTCCTCGACCACCGTGATGGTGGGCTTGAAGGTCATGGCCTTGCCGCCGGCGGGAACGATGCGGACCTGCGCCCGCCGGCCGACGACCAGCTCCCCCTCGAACGAGGTGATGAACGGGTTCCAGTCGGCGAAGCTCGCGACCGCCGACAGCTCGGACCAGACAGTCTCGGGCGGGGCGGCGATCTCGGTCACTGCGTGGATGGTCTTCATGGCATCTCCTCGGTGGCTAACGGTGTTAGCCACTCTGGCTTACGCCGTTAGCCGTGTCAAGAGGGGCGCCGCTCCACGGGTGTCTCGATCGCGGTGACGGCTGCCGCGACCGTCACCGGACATGCCGAAGGGCACCGTCCGTCCGGACGATGCCCCGTGGCTCGGTGCTGGTGCTGCTGGGCGGATCAGGCCTTGCCGAGGATCCGGTTCAGCTTGGTGCCGCAGACCGGACAGACGGCCTTGGCCATGCGCCGACCCGATTCCGAGATGACGACGTCGCCCTCGGCCTCGCGCTTCTCCTTGCACTTCACGCAGTAGAACTCGCCTGAATACGTCTCAGCCATGGTGGCCTCCCTCGGTGTCGTGCACCGGGCCGGGGATCCGCCGGCCGGCGGCCGGGCGTGGTGAAGCCACGACGCCCGCGCGACGATCACAGTAGTGGCCGCAGCACACCAGATCGGCAAGATCCCGCGGGACGCGCCGTGCGTGTGGGAGCGCCGCGCTAGCGTTCACCTGTGTCGTCCACCACCCAGGACCTGTCGCAGGTCGAGATCCGCCGGTCGCGCAAGCGCGTGCGGACGGTCTCGGCCTGGCGCGAGGGCGACCGCACGATCGTGGCCGTGCCCGCGCGGTTCACGCGCGCGCAGGAGAACGAGTGGGTCGAGCGGATGCTCGCGCGGCTCGACACTCAGGAGCGGCGTCGCAAGCCCTCGGACGTGGAGCTGGCAGCACGGGCCCAGGACCTCTCGTCGAGGTTCCTGGGCGGCCGTGCGACTCCCACCAGCGTGCGATGGTCCACCAACCAGGGCCGCCGCTGGGGGTCGTGCACGCCGTCGGACGGCACCATCCGGATCTCCGACCGTGTGCGCGGGATGCCGCGCTGGGTGCTCGACTACGTCCTGCTGCACGAGCTGGCGCACCTGCTGCACGCCGGCCACGGACCGGAGTTCTGGGCGGAGCTCGACGCCTACCCGCGCACCGCGCGGGCGCGGGGCTTCCTCGAGGGCTACGCCTACGGCGCGGACCGGCCGGAGGGCTCCGAGGGCGCGGACGACGAGAGCGACGAGGGCGCGGACGACGAGAGCGACGAGGGCGCGGACGACGAGACCGACGAGCGCTCGGACGGCGAGACCGACGAGGGCGACGAGGGCTCGGACCGTCGCGCCGACGGCGCCGTAGACGAGGAGCTCAGCGAGACGCTGTTCGACGACGCGTAGCGCGGCGCAGCCTCCGGCGGACAGCCGCGTCGGCCGGGGTGCGGACGTCGGCGTGCGCCGGTGCGGACGATCCCGGACGCGCGCCGCCGGCTCGGGGCTGACGGAACGCGTCAGTCCTGGGCGTCGGGGTCCTCGCCGAAGATCTCGGCCAGCGCCCGGTCCACCTCGGCGGCGTCGTCGACGGCCGTCGCGCGACGGGCCGCGTAACCGGACGGGTCGTCGAGGTCGGCGGTGCCGGGCAGCAGGTCGGGGTGGTCCCAGACCGCGTCGCGCCCGTCGGGGCCGATGTCGCGCGCGATCTGCGCCCACAGGGCGGCGGCGTCGCGCAACCGGCGCGGACGCAGCTCGAGGCCGACGAGGTTGGCGAACGTCTGCTCGGCGGGCCCGCCGGCGGCCCGACGCCGACGGATCATCTCGCGCAGCGCCATCGTGTGCGGCAGGTGCGGGAGAGCGGCGTTGGACGCGACCTCGTCGACCCAGCCTTCGACGAGGGCGAGCGCGGTCTCGAGCCGCTCCAGGGCGGCGGCCTGCTCGGGCGTCGTGTGCGGGGCGAACACCCCGCCGGACAGAGCCTGCTGGAGCGCGGCGGTGTCGGTGGGGTCGATCGCCGAGACCGCGTCCTCGAGCTGGTCGACGTCGATCGTGATGCCGCGTGCGTAGGCCTCGACGGTCGCCAGGAGGTGCGAGCGCAGCCACGGCACGTGCGTGAACAGCCGGGTGGCCGCGGCCTCGCGCAGAGCGAGGAACAGGCGGACCTCGTCGACGGGCGCGTCGAGGCCCTCGGCGAACGCGTCGACGTTGGCCGCCACCAGCGCGGGCGCGGGGCGGTCGAGCAGGGGCAACCCGATGTCGGTGGTGCCGAATACGTCGTGCGCCAGCGTGCCGGCGGCCTGCCCGACCTGCATGCCGAACACCGCGGACCCGAGCTGGCGCAGCAGGTTCCCCGGGTCGAGGCCCGGCACGTCCTGTGCGTCCAGACCGGCCGGCAGCGAGCCGCCGAGCGCTCCCACCAGGGCGGTGGACAGCGACGAGGCGACCGGCTCGGTGAGCGTGCGCCACGTGGGCAGCGTCGCCTCGACCCACTCCGCGCGGCTCCAGGCGTGCGGGGTGCCGGTCGAGGGCGGCAGGTCGGTCGCGGCGTCGAGCCACAGCTCGGCGACGGCCAGTGCGTCGAGCACCTGCTTGCTCTGGTGGACCGTGAGCGACGGGTCGCCACCGGCGGCCGCCTGCTGGCGCGCGAGGTCGTGGGCCATCTTCCAGTTGACCGGCTCGTCGCCGGAGGCGGACAGGAGCGCCTGGACCTGCGCGACCACCTGCTGGAGGGCCGCCGGGTCGTCGGGGAGCCCGGACGCCGCCGCCATGGCGGCGGGGTCGAACCCACGGGCCTGGAGCTCGCGGATCGCCTCGTCGGCACCCTCGCCGAGCATGGCGCGCATCATCTGCTCCCAGGCGGGAACGCCGTCGCCTGGCACGGCCGAGTTGTCGGGGCTCACGTGATCCTCCTGGGACGCCTGTGCTGGTTCGACCTGCGACGATGGGGCTCGCTGCGATCCACGGTAACCACGCAGCGGGGAGAACGGGGCACGGTGGGGGAGCAGGTTCGCTCAGGGCGCAGCCTGGGGCGCAGGGGTGCGGTGGCGTCGACGTACGCCGCGGAGGTCGTCGTCGTGGTCGGTCACGGCCCGGTCGCCGGTTCGCTCGCAGCGTCGTGGACGGGCATGGGCGCGACGGTCCGCTCCGTCGACGCGCTGCCGCCGCAGGACGCCCAGAGTGAGCTCGCGGGGGCGTCGGTCGTGGTGCTCGTCGGCCACGCCGGGGAGATGGCCGCGGCGGGAACCCGCGGTGCGGCCGAACGGCACAAGGCGATCGTCGCGCACACGCAGCGCACGCTGGCCGCCGCACGGGCCGTCGGCGTCCGGCACCTCGTCGCGATCTCGTCGGCGGCGGTGCACGGCGCGTGGCCCGACCGCCCGCAGATCCACGACGACGACGCCGTGGCCGCGTTCGACGAGGCCTCGCGGGGAGGCCTGGTGGGCGACCTGCTCGCCATGGAGGCCGTGCTCGAGCGGGGCGCGAGGCGTGCGAGCCCTCGGATCACGATCCTGCGGCCGGCCGCGCTCGCGGGGGTCGGCATCGACACGTTCGTGACGCGGCACTTCGAGGCGCCGAGGTTGCTGATGGTGCGCGGCGCGACCCGGCAGTGGCAGTTCGTGCACGTCGAGGACCTCGCGGCGGCCACCCGGTTCGTCGTGCAGCACGGGCTCACCGGACCGCTGACGGTCGGCGCGGACGACCTCCTGGAGCCGGATGAGGTCGAGCGCGCGGCGGGGATGCGGCGCATCGAGCTGGCCGCGACGACCGCGTTCGGCACCGCCGAGCGGCTGCACCGCGTCGGCGTCCTGCCCTCGCCCGCGGCCGAGCTGGCGTTCGTCGTCTACCCGTGGTCGGTTGCCTCCGACGGGCTGCGCGCCGCGGGCTGGACGACGAGGTGGTCGAGCGCGCAGTGCCTCGACGTCCTGCTGGAGGGCGTCCAGGGCCGGGTGGCCGTGGCCGGCCGGCGGCTGGGCACCCGGGACGCTGCGATCGGTGCGGCGGGTGCGGCCGTCGCGTTCGTCGGCACCGCCGCGGTCTGGCGGCAGGCCCGTGCGCGGCGCCGGCGCTGAGGCACATCCGCGTGGGGGATGATCGGGACGTGCTCGAGCAGCCCCCGGTGCCACCAGTTCCTGACGACGTCCCGTCGTACGACGTCGACGAACCCGCGCCACGCACCAGCCCGCGGTCGATCGTGCTCTCGGTCGGGTTGCTCTCGTCGGCCCTGCTCCTGGCCGGGCTCATCGTGCTGCCCGTGCCGTTCGCCGTGAACTCCCCCGGACCCACGCGCAACGTCCTCGGCGAGCACGACGGCACCCCGCTCATCCAGATCAGCGGCGCCGACACCTACCCGACGACGGGCGACCTGCGCCTGGTCACGGTCTCCGGGACGGGTGGCCCGGGATTCCCGTCGACGATCCGCGACGTCGTGACGGGGTGGCTGTCGCCGTCGTCGGTGGTGCTGCCCGTCGAGCTGCTCTACCCGCCGGACGCCTCCCAGGACGAGATCGACCAGTCGAACAACGCAGAGATGGTCTCCTCGCAGGAGAACGCGACGGTCGCCGCCCTGACCGAGCTCGGGTACGAGGTCCCGGCCACGCTGGTCGTCGCCGGGACGGTCACGGGTACGGACGCGGAAGGCAAGGTGGACAAGGGCGACACGATCGTCGCGATCGACGGGATCACCGTGCCGGACTACACCACGCTGCTGGACCACCTCGCCCAGGTCGACCCGGGCTCGACGATCACGCTGACGGTCACCCGGGCCGGTCAGAACGTCGACGTGCCGGTGGTCACGGGCACCAAGCCCGACGGCACCGCGCAGATCGGCATCTACATCGACCCGACCTTCGACTTCCCGGTCGACGTCAAGATCAGCATCGACAACATCGGCGGTCCCAGCGCCGGCACCATGTTCGCGCTCGGCATCATCGACAAGATGACGTCGCAGGACGAGACCGGCGGCAAGAACATCGCGGGTACCGGCACCATCGACGTGAACGGTGACGTCGGCGCGATCGGCGGTATCCGCCAGAAGATGCCCGGGGCGCTCCGCGACGGGGCGACGTGGTTCCTGGCACCGGCGTCGAACTGTGACGAGGTGGTCGGGCACGTGCCCGCCGGGCTGCGGGTGGTCAAGATCTCGACGCTGCACGAGGCCCGCGCGGACGTCGAGGCGATCGGCGCCGGCAAGGCCGACGACCTGCCGACCTGCACGACGTCGTAGCTGGTCAGTCGAACGTCGAGCGCACCGCGGCCACGAGCCCCGGGACCAGGTCGGCGCCCTGCCCGACCTGGCCGGCGTCGTCGCTGCCGCGCATGCGCACCGCGCACCACGACGGCCCGTCGCGGAGCGCGCCGACGGCGAGCCGCACGTCCTGCCGCTCGGGGTGCGCCAGCAGGTACTCCAGCGCCGCCGATCCGTCCGCGGGCATGGCCTCCTCGGCATCGGGCGGTAGCACCACCCGCTCGACGGTGACCGCCATGCCCTCGACCGTCGGCGGCCACGAGAGCCCGGCGAGGAGCGTCTCCAGGTCCGGAGCCGCAGGCAGGTCCTCCTGCTCGATCGAGGTCAGGTGCCAGGGTTGCGCGGTGGCAGCCGCGAGGACCGTCGGGTCGAGCTGCGCGGCCAGCCCCGGCTCCGTCAGCAGCGCCTCCTGCGTGCGGACCAGCGCGAACACGCGGACAGGTCCGTCCCAGCCCCCCTCGGCGACATGTCGTTCGATCTCGAGCACGGACTCGGCGAGCGCGCTGCGGGCGGGGTCCGGGGCAGGTTCGGTCACGTCTCATGGTCGCACCCGCACCCGGCGGGACTCGAACCGGTAACGGCGGGAACCCCGGCCGGTACCGGTGCGTTCTGGGATCGAGCGGTTCGCCCGATGCGCCCGAACAGAGCCGTCCGGTACCGTGCCAGACCTGCCAGGCGAGCAATCAATTCGCCGACGACGACGACGAGGACCGCAGCACAGTGACATCTGCCAACCCACCCCGCCCCGCAGCTCGTCAGCGTCGTCGCGGAGCGCTCGTGCCCACGCTCATCGTGCTGGGCGTGCTGGTGATCGTCGTCCTGCTCCTGGCCCAGGTGTGGACCGAGGTCCTCTGGTACAGGCAGCTCGGGTTCGGCCAGGTGCTGGCGACCGAGTGGGGCACGCGGCTGCTGCTGTTCGTCGTCGGGTTCGCCGTGATGGCCGGCGCCGTCGGCTGGAGCCTGCGCTACGGCTACCGCTCCCGGCCCGTCTACGCACCCTCCACGCAGGAGCAGGCCAACCTCGACCAGTACCGCGAGGCCATCGAGCCGCTGCGCCGGCTGGTGATGATCATCGGGCCCGCCGTCCTCGGCCTGTTCGCGGGTGCGGCGGCCTCGCAGCAGTGGGAGACGGTGCAGCTGTGGATCCACGGCGGGACCGTCGGCCAGGTGGATCCGCAGTACGGCATCGACCTCGGCTTCTACATGTTCACGCTGCCGGGTCTGCGGTTCGTCGCGTCGTTCCTCATGGCCGTCGCGGTCTTGGCGGGCATCGGCGCGCTCGCCACGCAGTACCTCTACGGGGGCCTGCGGATCGGCGGCCAGCGCGGCGGTGCCCCGCGCACCACCCGCGCGGCCCGCGTGCACCTGTCGGTGATCGCCGCGGTGATCATGCTGCTCATCGCGGCGAACTACTGGCTCGACCGCTACTCCATCCTCACCAAGAGCCAGAGCAACAAGTTCGCCGGCGCGTCGTTCACCGACGTGCACGCGGTCATCCCGTCCAAGGCGATCCTGGCGGGCGTCGCGATCTTCGTCGCGGTCCTGTTCATCCTCACGGCGATCCGGGGGAACTGGCGGCTGCCCGCCATCGGCGTCGGCCTGATGATCGTCGCGGCGATCGCCGTCGGCGGCATCTACCCCGCCGTCGTGCAGAAGTTCCAGGTGCAGCCGAACCAGCAGGACGCCGAGTCGGAGTACATCTCCCGCAACATCGACGCCACGCTGGACGCGTACGGGCTGAAGAACGTCGAGAAGACGGACTACACGGCCAAGGTGACCGCCGAGGCCGGGGCGCTGCGCCAGGACGCCGAGACCACCGCGTCGATCCGGCTCCTCGACCCGCAGGTGGTCAGCCCGTCGTTCAAGCAGCTGGAGCAGATCCGGGGCTTCTACGACTTCCCCGACTCCCTGTCGGTCGACCGCTACGACGTCAACGGCGAGAGCCGCGACACCGTCATCGCCGTGCGCGAGCTGAACCTGTCCGGTCTGGACACGCAGCAGCGCAACTGGACCAACGACGCGACCGTCTACACCCACGGGTACGGCGTCGTCGCCGCGTTCGGCAACACCACGGCCGCGCGCGGAGCCCCCGACTTCTGGGAGGGCGGCATCCCGTCCACGGGCGACATGGGCCCGTACGAGCCGCGCATCTACTTCAGCCCGAAGTCGCCCGAGTACTCGATCGTCGGTGCCCCCGCCGGCTCGAAGGGCTGGGAGCTCGACTACCCGGACGACGGCGCCTCCGGCGCAGCCAACACGGCCTTCCCGACGCAGACCGTCAGTGCCGGTCCGAGCATCGGCAACCCGGTGAACAAGTTCCTGTACGCGCTGAAGTTCGGCCAGGGCAACATCCTGTTCTCGGACCGCGTGACCTCCGCGTCGCAGATCCTCTACGACCGCGACCCGCGTGAGCGCGTGCAGAAGGTGGCCCCGTACCTGACCCTCGACGGCCGCGTGTACCCGGCGGTGGTCGACGGTCGCGTCAAGTGGATCATCGACGGCTACACGACGACCGACCAGTACCCGTACTCGGTGTCCCGCTCGCTCGACGCCGCCACCACCGACTCGCTGACGGAGACGTCGGACACGATCCAGGCGCTCCAGCCGAAGAACGTGAACTACATCCGCAACTCCGTGAAGGCCACGGTCGACGCGTACGACGGCTCGGTCACGCTCTACGCCTGGGACCCGACGGACCCGATCCTCAAGGCGTGGTCCAAGACGTTCCCGACGTCGCTCAAGCCGATCTCGGACATCGACGGCGCCACCATGAGCCACCTGCGCTACCCCGAGGACCTGTTCAAGGTGCAGCGCAACCTGCTCACCCAGTACCACGTGACCGACTCGGTGCAGTTCTTCTCGGGGAACGACTTCTGGAACAACCCGGACGACCCGACGAGCGCCGTCTCGGTGCCGCAGCCGCCGTACTACCTGACGCTGAAGATGCCCGACCAGCCCGGGGCCAAGTTCTCCCTGATGTCGACGTTCATCCCGCGGGGCGACAACGCGCGCAACGTGATGACCGGCTATCTGGCCGTCGACGCCGACGCCGGCAGCGAGGCCGGCAAACCGTCGGCCGACTACGGCAGGCTCCGGCTGCTCGAGCTCCCACGCGACTCCACCGTGCCCGGACCCGGCCAGATGAACAACAACTTCACGTCCGACCCGGCGGTCTCCAACGAGCTGAACATCCTCGGACGCGGGGACTCCAAGGTCCGGCGCGGCAACCTGCTGACGCTGCCCGTGGGCGGGGGACTGCTGTACGTCCAGCCGGTCTACGTCCAGGCCGCGACCGGCACCACGTACCCGTCCCTGCAACGCGTGCTGGTCGGCTTCGGCGACAACATCGGATTCGCCGACACCCTCGACGGCGCCCTCGACCAGGTGTTCGGCGGCGACTCCGGAGCCGCGGCCGGCGACGCCGGGACGGATCCGGGTGCCCCGGTCCCGACCCCGACGCCGACGCCGACGACGCCACCACCGGCGACCGGCGACGGGACCGACGCGGCGTCGCAGGCGCAGGCGCGCGCGGACCTCACGGCGGCGCTGCAGCAGGCGAACAAGGCGATCCAGGACGGCCAGGCCGCGCTCGCCATCGGCGACTTCTCGGCCTACGGCGCCGCCCAGAAGAGCCTCGACTCGGCCATCGACGCGGCGCTCGCGGCGGAGGCCAAGCTCAATCCGACGCCCTGACGGCGACCCGGCCGGCGGTCGTGTGTGACGCACGCGACCGCCCGCCGTGGGCTATCGATTTGGGTGCCCCTGCCGCGTGGGGTAAGTTGTACTCACCGACGCGGGGTGGAGCAGCTCGGTAGCTCGCTGGGCTCATAACCCAGAGGTCGCAGGTTCAAATCCTGCCCCCGCTACACAGTGACGAAGGCCCGGACCTGATGGTCCGGGCCTTCGTCGTTGACTCGATCAGCCCGAGCGCCGGATCTGCCCAACTGAGCACCCGGACGTGATCGTCGAGGAGCGGCGGTGCTGGGCGGAGCAGGCTGCCACGTGTGTGGGGTGGGTGAGCGAGGACCGCCCTACGAATTCGTGTCGTCGCTCGTGGGCGTGCGATTCCGAGGCTTGAACACGTACTTTGGTCGTGCCGATATCTCCGAGTCCGATGGGAGAGGCGTCGCGGTCGCTGGCTTGTCGCGACTGACGCGGTCCACCTTCACGAGCTTGATGGGTTTGCCGCGCCAATGCGCCGCTCTGCCCGTGCCGCCGGGCTTCACGAAGTGCTCGGCCTCCGCGCGCCCGAAGACGACGAACTTCGGCGCGAGGACACCCGCCGGGACGAGCGCGCGCATCCAGTCCGTCAGTTCACGCTTGCCGCCGTATTGCGACTCGAAGCCGCTCTGTGCTGCCTGGAGCGTCAGGTTCGTCGGACGCGCTCCCGACTTCTCGGTGAACGTGTCCGCCAAGCTCTCGACCTGGGCGGCCAAGCCGTCGGGCTTTTCGGCCAACGGATCGGTGATCACGATGTGCGTCATGTAGGCGGCGTGGTCGTTGGACAGCACCCATGCCATGCACGTGATGAGGCCCGAGGTGTGCAACCTGGTGGCGGACTCCACGTTCGTGACGCCCCAGCCGGTCTCCCCGATCGACTTGTACTCGGTGCGCAGCTGCGGTTCGATCCCGCTCACGTCGGCCCGTTTCATCGCGATGAGATCCACCGGGCTGAACTCGCCGGCCCCGACCTCGAGGACGTATTCGAGCTCATCGGTCCACCTCAGGACGTGTCTCTTGAGGTCGCCGTCGTTCAGCACTTCGAATCTTTGGATGCTCTCCGCATGTCCTGTCTCGAACAGACGAGCGAGCCTCAGGTGCGGGAAGGCGGTGTCGGTGTAGGTCACTGCCCCGTCGACGGGTTTCTCCAGCGTGATCGGCTCGCGGCGCGCGGGCGCCACACCGGTATCCGTCCTGTCTGCCGGATCAAGGACGTGGGCGATCTCGTGGGCGAGGACCCGCTCCCCCGCCGGCACGGTCGGATCGAGCCCGGAACCGCCGAAGAAGATGTCGTCGCCCGAGGTGAAGGCCTGCGCGGACAGCTCGGCGTTCAGGCGCGCGGACTCCTGCCCTTCGTGCAGGCGGACGTGGTTCAGGGGGACGCCGAAGGCGTGCTCCATCCTCTGACGGACGGGGTCTGCCAGAGGAGCGCCCGAGCTGCGCAGCGCATCGATCCGGGCGCTCGTCGGGACGTCGAGCACCCCACCGGACCGCCCGATGCGGGCCGCGGGGGCGGGCACCGGAGCGCGGCGCAGGCGGTCGAGCGGACCTGGCGCCAGAGCGCGGTGCGGGGCTGCGTCGGCACCCTCGGGATGTCTGCGTAGGCGGTCGAGTGCCACCTCGGCGCGGGCGTCCGCGTTCTGCTCCGCCGGGTCATCGACATGTCCGACTGTCAGCCCGGAGATCGCTGCGGGCGAGGCGGGCACCGGTGTCGGCCCTGCCACGGACCGTGACGTCCCCGCCGTCTGCTGCCGGTGTGCTCGCGCATGGTCGGTGCTCATCAGGTCCCCCGTGTGCGGAGGCTGTTGATCCCCCGATGACGACCGTCCCACCACCGCTCCGTCTTCGCCAGGTGGCTCAGAACGAGGACCTTTGGCCCGTGCGCCAGGGCAGGTGCGGGTGTGGAATGAATGAAACGATTCACAAACTCCGAGGATGATCATGCGTGACACCGTTGTGCACCCCGAGCTCGACGAGCTGCTCGCATCGATGGGCGCAGGAGGGGCGCGCGTCTGCGAGATCGACGCTTCCGAGGCCGGCGCGGGCAACATCTCGGTCTACGCAGGCTGGGACATCGAGGTGCGCCGACGCTTCTCGAACGCCGAGGAGATCACGCTGCCCGTCCCAGCGCCGGCTCTCGCCGGGCACACCATCCTCGCCACCGGGTCCGGGCGCCGCCTCCGGCAGATCCAGCAGGACCCCGAGGCGAACGTCGGTGCGGTCGTCGTCGACGAGGGCGGCCGGACGGGCACCCTCTACACGTCGCCGCGCCGGCTGTTCGAACGTCTGACCAGCGAGTTCAACTCACACCTGGCCGTCCACCAGGACCAGGTGGCGCGCCGCGGGGTGACCTTCCAGGCCGTGGTGCACGCCCAACCGATGAACCTGACGTACCTCTCGCACATCCCCGCGTACCGGGACACCGCCGCGATGAACGCACGCATCCTGCGCTGGGAGCCCGAGTCGATCGTGTCCCTGTCGGCGGGCGTCGGCGTGCTCGACTTCATGATCCCGGGCTCGGCCGAGCTGATGGCCGCGAACGTCGAAGGCCTGCGGGAGTTCGAGATCGTGCTCTGGTCCAAGCACGGTGTGATGGCTCGCTCGGACGTGTCCGTGACGCGTGCCGTCGATCGGATCGAGTACGCCGAGACCGGAGCCAGGTACGAGTACATGGACCTCGTTGCCGGTGGTCGGGCCGACGGTCTGACCCTGCACGAGATCGCTTCGGTTGCCGAAGAGTTCGGCATCGCTTCCCGATGGGTCCGGTGACGCGCCGCCCCCGAGTCGCAGAGCGAGTCCTCGCACCACTCACCGACGTCGGTGAGCCCCGCGGCTAGTGCGACTCGCGCGAGACCTTGTCGCCGCTCGATCCGACGAGGAAGTCCAGGTCGGCGCCCGTGTCGGCGCCTAGCACGTGGTCGACGTACAGACGCTCCCAGCCGCGCCTCGGCGTGGCGTAGCCGTCGAGGGTGGCCCGGTTGGGGCGGCGCTGGTTCAGCTCGCCTCGCGGGACGTCGAGCGTGAGGAGCCGCTGGGCGACGTCGAGGACGATCCAGTCGCCGTCCTGGACGAGGGCGAGCGTGCCCCCGGCGGCGGCCTCCGGCGTCACGTGCAGGACGACGGTGCCGTACGCGGTGCCGCTCATGCGGCCGTCGCAGATGCGCACGATGTCGCGCACGCCCTTCTCGAGCAGCTTCTTGGGCAGGGGCATGTTGGCGACCTCGGGCATCCCCGGGTACCCCTTCGGCCCGCAGCCGCGCAGCACCAGCACCGAGCTCTCGTCGACGTCCAGGTCGGGGTCGTCGATGCGGGCGTGCATGTGCTCGATCGAGTCGAAGACGACCGCGCGGCCGCGGTGCCTGAGCAGGTGGGGGGATGCGGCGGCCGGCTTGATGATGGCGCCGCCGGGTGCGAGGTTCCCGCGCAGCACGGCGATGCCGGCGTCCGGGATGAGGGGCTTCTCGCGCGCAGAGATGACCTCGTGGTCCCAGATCCGGGCGTCGTCGAGGTGATCGACCAGCGGTCGGCCGGTGACCGTGAGCGCCGTCGGGTCGAGCAGGTCCTTGACCTCCCGCAGCACGGCGAGCAGGCCGCCCGCGCGCTGGAAGTCGTCCATGAGGAAGCGGCCGGCGGGCTGGAGGTTCACCAGCAGCGGTACGCCCGAGCCGATCGCGTCGAAGTCGTCGAGCGTGACGTCGATGCCGAGCCGGCCCGCGATCGCGAGCAGGTGGACGACCGCGTTCGTCGAGCCGCCGATCGCCGCGAGCGCCACGATCGCGTTCTGGAACGAGCCCTTCGTGAGGAACCCGCTGGGTCGGCGGTCGCGTTCGACGAGGTCGACGATGAGCCGGCCGGTCTCGTGCGAGCTCTCGAGCAGGCGGCTGTCCACTGCCGGCGTGCCCGCGAGGCCGGGGATGACGGTGCCGAGCGCCTCGGCGACGAGCGCCATGGTGGACGCCGTGCCCATCGTGTTGCAGTGCCCCTTGCTCGCGATCATCGACGACTCGCTCGTCAGGAACTCCTCCTCGCTGAGGGTCCCAGCACGCACCTCTTCGCTGAGTCGCCAGACGTCGGTGCCGCAGCCGAGCGCCTGGCCGCGGAAGGTGCCCGTCTTCATCGGCCCGCCCGGGACCACGATCGCAGGCAGGTCGACCGAAGCGGCTGCCATGAGCAGCGAGGGGATCGTCTTGTCGCACCCCCCGAGCAGCACCACACCGTCGATCGGGTTGGCGCGCAGCATCTCCTCCGTCGCCATCGCGGCCATGTTGCGCCAGAGCATGGCCGTCGGTCGGACCTGCGTCTCGCCGAGGGACACCACGGGCAGGTTGAGCGGGATGCCGCCGGCCTCGTAGATGCCGGCCTTGACGCTCTCCATGACCTCGTTCAGGTGCGAGTTGCACGGCGTCAGGTCGGAGGCGGAGTTCGCGATCGCGATGTGCGGTCGACCGTCGAACGCGTCGTGCGGGAGCCCGCGCCGCATCCACGCGCGGTGGATGTACGCGTTGCGGTCGGTGCCGGCGTACCACTCGGCGCTGCGACGCTCGGCCATGGGTCCTCTTCCGTTTGTTGAAATCCATGTCTAACATCTGGAACACGATGACCGCTACTACCTCCGACCTCGGCACCGCGTCGACCGCCGACGACCGGCTCGTCGGGGCCGACCGGGTGCTCGCCGTGCTCGTCGAGCTCGCGAAGTACCCCGACGGCGTGACCCTGGACGAGATCGCCCGTGCGGTGAGCAGCCCGAAGCCGACGGTGCACCGGGCGCTCGCCTCGCTGGTCCGCGCCGGCCTCGCTGGCAAGGACGGGCGCGGTCGCTACCTGCTCGGTGACGAGTTCCTGCGGATGGCCTTCGCCAACCACGAGCTGCGGCCCGACCACCTGCGCGTCCAGCCGATCCTCGACACCCTGGCGGAGCGGTTCGGCGAGACCGCGCACTATGCCGTTCTCGACGGGTTCGACATCGTCTACCGAGCCAAGGTCGACCCGGCCGTCGGTGCGATGCGCCTCACCTCGACCGTGGGTGGACGCAACCCCGCCCACGCCACCGCCGTCGGAAAGCTCCTGCTCTCGCTGAAGCTTCCCGACCTCGCCTCCGTCCACGCGTGGGTCGGCGCACGCGAGCTCGTGCGGCCGACCGCGCGCACGGCGGGCACGGCCCTCGAGCTGCACGATCAGCTCGAGCTGGTGCGCGCGCGCGGCTACAGCGTCGACGACCAGGAGAACGAGCTGGGCGTCAACTGCCTCGCGCTGCCGATCTACCTCGCCTCGCCGACCGAGCCGAGCGGAGCGATCAGCATCAGCGCCCTGGCCCACCGCATGTCGCTCGACCGAATCCTGGTCGACCTGCCGGTCATCCGGGCGATCGTCGGCGGCGACCTCGACGCGGGGCAGCGATGACCGAGCACCTCGCGGCGCGGGCGTCCGCGCGCCGGCACGTGCTGGCCGAGGGGCCGGTCTGGGTGGCGGACAGGTCGCGCGTCCTGTGGATCGACGTCGAGCGGGGCTCGGTGTTCGTCGGGCACCTGGTCGACCGGTGGGTCGAGCCGGTCCACCAGCTCGACTTCGACGGCCGCATCGGGGCGGCGGTGCCGGGCGACGACGGCAGCATCCTCGTCGCGACGCACGACCGGCTGGTCGTCGTCGAGCCCGACGGACAGCGCACTGACGGCCCGACGATCACCGGCGCCGGGAGCGGCAGTCGGTCCAACGACGGCGCCTGTGACCCGCGTGGACGGTTCGTCGTGGGTACTCTGCCGCTCGACGAGGGCGCCGGGCGGCAGCAGGAGAGGTTGTACCGCTGGGAGCTCGACGGCTCGCTCACGGTGATCGACTCCGACCTGATGCTCTCCAACGGCATCGCGTGGTCGCCCGACGGCTCCGTGATGTACAGCACCGACACCATGCGCGGAGTGGTCTGGGCCCGCCAGTACGACGTCGAGACGGGCCGGCTCGGTCCGCGACGCGAGCACCTGCACCTCGTCGACGGACACCCCGACGGCATCTGCGTCGATGCCCGCGGCCACCTGTGGGTGGCGGTCTGGGGCGGTGGCGAGGTGCGGTCCTTCTCGCCGTCGGGGGAGCCCGGCGACACCGTGCGGGTCGACGCGCCGCACGTCTCCAGCGTGGCGTTCGTCGGGGAGCACCTCGAGACCCTGCTCCTCACCACCGCCTCCCGCGACCTCTCGCCCGCCGACCTCGACCGGTACCCGGGTGCGGGCTGTCTCTTCGTCGCCGACGTCGGGGTCGTCGGTGCGCCCACCACGCCCTGGGCGTCCGCGACCTTCCTCCACCGATCCGACTCGACAAGGAACTGACCCATGTACCTCATGCGCATCGGTGCCGTCGGCGACGAGAAGCCCGTCGCCCGGCTCGACGACCAGACCTACGTCGACCTCTCGGACGTCGTCGCCGACTTCGACGAGGGCTTCTTCGCGTCGGGCGACCTCGCCACTCTCCCGGCCGTCGTCGTCGAGCGGGTCGAGCGTGGTGCCGTCTCCCGCTTCGCCGGCGAGCGGGTCGGGGCGCCCTTCGCGCGGCCGCACCAGATCCTCTGCATCGGGCTCAACTACAGGGACCACGCGGCCGAGACGGGCCAGGAGGTCCCGGCCGAGCCCATCCTGTTCACCAAGTCGCCGAACACGCTCGTCGGACCCCACGACGACGTGCGCATCCCGCGCGGCTCGACCAAGCCCGACTGGGAGGTCGAGCTCGGCATCGTCATCGGCACGCGCACGAGCTACCTCGACTCGGTCGAGGACGCGCGTCACGTCATCGCCGGCTACACGGTGGTGAACGACGTCAGCGAGCGGGCGTTCCAGATGGAACGCAACGGGCAGTGGTCGAAGGGTAAGTCGGCCGAGACGTTCAACCCGGCCGGCCCGTGGCTCGTGACACCCGACGAGATCGACGACGTCCTCGACCTGGGCATGTGGCTCGACGTCAACGGCGACCGCAAGCAGACCGGCTCGACCTCGGCGATGATCTTCGACCCGTACGTCGTCGTGCACTACCTGAGCCAGTTCCTGGTCCTCGAGCCCGGCGACCTGATCAACACCGGCACCCCGCCCGGCGTCGGCATGGGCTTCAAGCCCCCGATCTGGCTCCAGCCCGGCGACGTGATGGAGCTCGGCATCGACGGCCTCGGCGCCCAGCGACAGACCGTCCTCGCCCCGCGATGAGGGCCTTCGTGCTCACCGCCCCCCGCGAGTTCGAGGTGCAGGACGTCGCCCCGCCGACCGCCGCGCCCGAGGGAGCGGTCATCGACGTCCAACGAGTCGGCGTCTGCGGAACCGACGTCGAGTTCTTCACCGGCGAGATGGCGTACCTGCACGAGGGCCACGCCCGGTTCCCGCTGCGGCTCGGCCACGAGTGGATGGGCACGGTCGCGTCGGTTGGCGACGGCGTCGACCCGTCGTGGGTCGGGCGTCGCGTCACGGGCGACACGATGCTCGGCTGCGGCGTGTGCCGACGGTGCCTGCAGGGCAACCAGCACGTCTGCGAGCTCCGTGACGAGGTCGGCATCCGCAACGGCTTCTCGGGCGCCCTCGCCGAGCAGCTCGCGATGCCCGTCTCGGCGCTGCACGCACTCCCGGACACGATCGACGACGCCCTCGGCGCGCTCGTGGAGCCCGGCGGCAACGCCATCCGCTCCGTCTGGGCGGCGAACCTCGCCCCCGGCGACCGGCTGCTCGTGCTCGGCGCCGGCACGATCGGCCTCCTGGTCGCCCTCGTCGCGCGGGCGCAGGGAGCCGAGGTGCACCTCATGGGGCGCTCGGCACGCTCTCTGGAGTTCGCCCGCGGCCTCGGCTTCGAGGGTGTGTGGACCGAGGCCGAGCTCCCCGAGCTCCCCTGGGACGCGGTGGTCGAGGCGTCGAACGCTCCGAGCCTCCCCGCGAAGGCGCTCGCGCTCGTGGAGCCGGCGAAGCGGGTCGTCTACATCGGCCTCGCGGGCAGCCCGAGCCTGCTCGACACGCGCACGATCGCTCTCAAGGACGTCACTGCCGTCGGGATCCTCAGTGCCTCGCCGGGGCTCGCCGGGACCATCGACCTCTACGCGAGCGGAACGGTCGACCCACGTCCGCTGGTCGCCGCCACGGTCGGGCTCGACCACGTCGGAGCGATCCTCGCCGGCGAGACGTTCGACGGGGCCGGCGACGGGCCCAAGATGCACGTCGACCCGAGGATCTGAGGAGCCCGCCGCGTCCGAGTTCGACAACGTCGGTCGCTGCGTCGGTGCGGCCGGCTCCCGCATCGCGTCGGGGTTCGGGTCACGCCAGTGCGTGCGCCTCGACCAGGCGCCCGTCGGCGAGGCGCAGCACGCGGTCGGCCAGCGACATCATCAGCGGGTCGTGGGTGGAGACGATCGCGGTCATCCCCTCGGCCTCGACGACCGCGCGCAGCAGCGCCATCACGGCCGTCCCGGTCTCGGCGTCCAGCTGGCCGGTCGGTTCGTCGGCGATCAGCAGCCGCGGCGAGTTGGCCAGGGCCCGCGCGATGGCGACGCGCTGCTGCTGGCCGCCCGACAGCTCGGCCGGCCGCTGCTGCGCGTGCGCGCCGAGGCCCACCAGGTCGAGCAGCAGCTCGACGCGGGCCTCGCGGTCCGCGACGGGCACGCGCCGCAGCCGCAGGGGGACGCCGACGTTCTCGGCGGCCGAGAGCACGGGCACCAGCCCGAACGTCTGGAAGACGAACGAGACGACGTCGCGACGCAGCTCGACAAGCCCGGCCTCGTCGAGCGAGGACACCTCGCGGTCGTCGACGAGCACGCGTCCCGCGTCGGGACGGTCCAGGCCGCCGACGCAGTTGAGCAGCGTGGTCTTGCCGGACCCCGAACGGCCGACGAGGGCCACCAGCTCGCCGGGCGCCACGGAGAACGAGACGTCGTCGACCGCCCGGACGGCGGTGGGTCCGCTGCCGTAAGTCCGGCTGACGCCCTCGACGAGGACGACGGGGGAGGCGGTCATGACTGCTCCTTCGGGGCGGTGCGACCCGGCCAGACCGACACGTGCGACTCCTCGAGCGTCAGCCGCACGCGGCCGACCAGGTCGAGCGCCTCTCGGTACTCGCGGGGGAGCTGCAGCCGTCCGGCCCGGTCGAGGACGGCGAACTCCTCGGCGACCACGTGCTCGCTGCCGTCCTCGTGCGTGTCGGTGCGGCGCACCACCTCGGACGACGTGCGGCCGTCCCGGATGGCGACGGTGCGCTGCACGTGCTCGGACACCCCGAGGTCGTGCGTGACGATGACGACCGTCGTGCCGAGCTCCCGGTTCGAGGTGCGCAGGCACTCCAGCACGTCGTCCGACGTCGCGCTGTCGAGCTCGCCCGTTGGCTCGTCGGCGAACAGGACCTGCGGGTCGTTGGCCAGCCCGACGGCGATCGCGACGCGCTGCTGCTCGCCCCCGGACATCTCGCCGGGGCGCCGGTCGGCGCAGTAGCCCACCCCGAGCATGTCGAGCAGCTCGGCGGAGCGACGCGTCCGGTCGCGACGCGGGCGCCCGGCGAGGGCCAGCGGCAGCATCACGTTCTCCACGGACGTCAGGTAGGGCACGAGGTTGCGCGCGGTCTGCTGCCACACGAACCCGACCATCGTGCGGCGGTACTCGATCCTCTGCCGGGACGTCATCGACATGAGGTCCCACGGCCCGACGCGCACGCGGCCCGCCGTCGGGACGTCGAGGCCGGACAGGACGGACAGGAGCGTCGACTTGCCGGAGCCGGACGCGCCGACCACCGCGACGAGGTCGCCGCGCTCGATGAGCAGGTCGAGGCCCTGCAGTGCCTGAACCTCGACGCCCTCCGACTGGTAGATGCGCACCAGCGAGTCGCAGACGATCAGCGCGTCCGCGCCGAAGTCCTTGCCGTGCGCGCGGGCCCGTTCCTCGAGGCTCTCGAGCGTGGTCGTCATCGTCGGTCCCTTCGTTCGTCGCTCATCGCTCGCCCACCCGCAGCACGTCGCCCAACCGGTCGCGACGATGCACCGCGCTCTCCACCAGCACCGCCACCACCAGCGCCCCGCCCACCGTCAGGACGGCGGTGAGCACCGGCCACCAGGCCACGGTCGGCGGCGGGGCGTGCGAACCGCCGGTCGCGACATCGAGCCCGAGGGTGCCGGCAAGCAGCCACGGCACACCGAGGCCGATGGCGATGCCGGCGAGCAGGGCCGCGCCCGCGAGCGGCGCCAGCTCCGCCAGCGTGATCGCCCGGCCGGTGCGCCCGTCGAGACCCAGCGTGCGCAACGCGGAGAGCGTCCTCCCGCGTTCGCGGGACGTGGCCACGACGAGCAGGACCAGTGCGAGTGCCGCGTAGGCGGCCAGCACCGCCGCGGCACCGCTCAGCAGCGCGACCAGCCCGTGGTTGAGGGGCGCCGCGGCCCAGGCGGCCAACCAGCCGTCGCGCGTCGTGACGCTCACGCCCGCGCGGTCGTCGAGGTGCAGGGCCTCGACCGCCCGACCGGCGCCCGGTCCGTCGACGAGGACCGTGGTCAGCTCGGCCGGTTCGTGCTGGGTGCCGTCGAAGGTCGCGCGGTCGACGACGACGCGCGGGCGCGGGACCGTACCCGACGTGTAGGACCCGACGCGCGTGCTGTCGTCGAGGGTCCCGGCGACGGCGAGGCTCACGTCGCCCGAGTCCCCGAGCACCCGCGGCGGCACCAGCCGGACCGTCTCGGCCAGCGCCGGGTCGACGAGCGCGGGAACGGTGGCCGAGCCCGTGACCAGCCGGGCGAACCCGCCGTCGCGCCCGTGCGCGTGGTCGATGGTGACTAGCGCGTCGGCATCCACGAGCACGAGGTCGACCGTCGCGCCGGCGCCCGACCCGAGGCTGCGCGAGCGCTGCACGGCGATCCCTGCGACCGCCGTGACGTCGGGGGAGGCCCGCAGGGCGTCGACCTCCTGCTGCGTGAGCTCGCCGTCCACCCGGAGGTCCGCACCCACCCGTTCGTCCGCCGCGGCGGCCTGTCCCGAGCGCACGATCGCGGTCGTCGTCCCGCAGAACACGACCATCCCGACGGCCATGGTGAGGGCGGTCAGCGGCACGACGGCGCCGGCGACGGACCCGGCGCGCGCGGTGGCGACGACCGGCACGAGCCCCCGACCGCGCTGCGCGACGCGCCCGGCGGCCCGCAGCAGCGGCGGGACCGCGTGCACGACGAGCACGGTGACGGCCGCGGCGGCCAGCAGGGGGGCCGCCGCGAGCAGGAGGTCGACGTCACCGCCTCCCGCCGGCAGCAGGCCGCGCCCGCGCGCGGACACGAACGCCCCGACGGCGAGCACCACGAGGGCCGCCTCGGCCACGAGCCGGCGGGTCGAGCGCCGTCGCCGCAGCCGGTCACGGTCGGCCCGGTTCGCGGGCTGTCGACGCCCCGACCACGCGGTCCGGGCCCGGTTCACGGCGATGACCGGGGGTGCCAGTGCCCCGACCAGCACCAGGCCGGCCGCGATCCCCCACGAGGAGGTGCGACCGGGCACCGCCGCCGTCGCGACGAGCGCGCCGACGAGTCCCGCCGCGAGCGCGACCGGCGCCGACTCGACGAGCGCCCGCGTCGTCACGGCGCCCAGCGACGCGCCCCGCGCGCGCTCGCCCAGCACCTGGGTCTCGCGCCGGCCGACCAGCAGACGTGCCGCCAGCACGAGGACAAGGGCGGCCACGCCCGCGAGCCCGACCACGACGACCGACTCCTGCGCGCGGGCCGCGGCGAGCCGGGTGCCGGCCCCGCCCAGCACGGAGCCGAGGTCGGTGTCGATCGTCGGGGAGCGGCCGTCGGTCTGGCGCAGCACGGCGGGATCGGCCTGCACGCGGGTGAGGTCGGCACCCACCTGCGGGGCCGTCGCGGCGTCGAACGCGTCGGCGTGCGTCGCGTACCGGTAGGTGGTGACCAGCGACCGTGCCAGGACCACGAGCTGGAGGTCCGGCAGCGAGTCGTCGGTGACGAGCAGGGCCGCGCGTCCCTGCTGCGCGGAACCGGCGAGCGGGTCCTGCGCCGAGAGCAGGTCGCCGAACCCCGTCCACGCCGCGTCGTCTGCGTCGGTCGCGCGGTACAGCCCCGTGACGACGATGTCGACGGGGCCTCGCGTGGGCAGCGAACCGTGCACCGTGTCGCCGACGTGCACGCCCAGGGACGCCGCCGTGTCGGCCTGCAGGCCGACCTGGAGCTGTCGACGGGGGAGCGCCGGGTCGGTCGGGTCGTTCGCGGGCAGCTCGGCGAGCGCCGGCGCGGCACCGTCGACCCAGCGCACGAGCGGGCCGGCGGCCGTTCCGACGTACACGAGCCTCGTCGAGATCGGGGTGTCCCCGGCGACCGCCACCCGCACGCTCGTCGCCACCGAGACCGAACCGGGACCCGCGATCGACCGCAACGCGGAGGGCATCGCGTTCCGGACGTCGGCGGCCGAGGCCCGCAGCTCGGCGGCGATGTTCGGGTCGCGGTCCGCGGTCCGCGTCGTCGATCCGGGCGGTGCGCCGATCCGGGCGACGAGGTCCGCGGACGTGCCGGCGTCCCGGACCGCGACCCGCACGGCGTCGTCGGCCGCGTGCGCCACGAGGCGCGGGACTACCAGCGACAGGGCCACGCTGATCGCAAGGACGACCGCCCCGAACGCGAGCAGGCCGGAATCCGCGCGGGCGCGCCGACGGCCGACGCGCACCGCCTCGGCCGTCGCGGCCCGTGCCCCGACGCGCAGGGTGGTGAGCGCCGTCATCGGTCGTCCCCCAGCCGCAGCAGCTCGCCGGACGCGTGCTTGAGCAGCCCGTTGGTGACGACGGCGACGACGACGGCCGTGAGTGCCAGGAGCGTGCCGACCAGCACGACCTGGCCGGGCCAGCCGGCCAGCACGACCACCCCGGGCACCGGCGTGCCGCCGGTCGGTGAGACCGTGACCAGCGGCGCGACCGCCCGAGCGAGGAACGTGCCGACCGCGACGCCCGCCACCAGGCCGAGCGCCGCGACCGCGACGTGCTCGAGCAGCAGCGAGCGCACGAGTGCGCCCCGCGCGGCGCCGAGCGCCTGCAGCCGCGCGAGCTCGAGCTGCCGGGTGCGCACCGAGACCGTCGCGCTCATCGCGATGCCGGCCACCGCGAGCAGCAGCGCCGCGGCGACGACCACCCACAGAGCGGCCTGGACGCCGATCCGCAGCGGCCCGTCGGTGGCGTCCGTGCGAGCGTCCACCCGCGTGCGCGCCAGCCCGTCGCCGGCTCGCTCGATCGTCCGGGCGACATCGCCCGCCTGTGCGTCCGGCACGGCCAGCCACCACTCGTCCGCCGTCGGCGGCGCGAACGCGCCAGTCATCGCCTGGCGCCCGAGCAGGTCGGAGTCCACCAGGACGCCGCTGCCCCTCGGCTGCCCCGGCAGGTAGGGCACGGTGCCGACGATCGCGAGGTCGACGTCGGCCCCGGCGACGCTCAGGTGCAGGGTTCTGCCCACCTTCGTGCCGAGCGAGCCGAGCAGGTCGGGTGTGACCAGGGCGCCGACCCGCGCGCGGCCGGCGCCCGGGTCGGCGAACGTCGTCGCGGCGACCGCGACGGGTGTGCCGTACGAGACGCCGGAGCGGATCGTGGTCTCCAGCCGGACGGCGTCGTCGGCGGCGCGGGTCGACCCGTCGGCCGTGCCCCAGTGCCCGCCGGTGAACGGGACCGGCGTGACATCCTCGAGCTCGTCGGCGGACGGCAGCGGTGCTCCGGGCGCGACCGCCGGGCCGGTGGCGGTGCGCAGGTGCGCCAGCTGGACGTCCATGGTCACGTCGGCGGACGGCGGCGTGCCGGTCGCGGCCGGCGTCCCCCGGACGAGCACGGCCACCAGGCTGGTGCCCGGGGTCGACGCCGGCACCGCCAGGACGATGTCGGGGCGGTCGCCGTCGAGCATCGTCGTCGGCAGGGCGACCGTCGTCCGCTCGCCGGTCGGGTCCTGGAGCACCATCCAGGCCTGCAGGCTCCCGGGCACGGGTGCGGTCAGGTCGGACACCAGGTCGACGACGAGGTAGCGCGGGGTCCCGGGCAGCGGGACGCCGTCGACGGTCGTGGTCGGTCGCAGGTTCCGCGTGCGCTCGGCCCACCCGCCCGGCAGCCGGCCGCGCAGCAGCTCGCCCGCATGCGTGGTGTCGACGGCCAGCAGGGTGGCGGAGAGCGTGGTCGAGCCGTCGCGGCCGCGCGCGGACGTGCTGGGCGTCCCGACCGTCGCGTCGCGCAACGTCACGGGTGCCACAAGCTCGACGCCGGGCACGCCGACGATCCCTGCGGCGGGGATGGTGTCGTCGGTCGGCGTCACCCGGACATCCGTGCCGATCGCGAGGTCGGCCTGGTCCTGCTGGGAGGTGCGCCAGGTGGACAGGAACGACAGCGAGAAGGTGCCGACGCCGATCGCCAGCGTGAGGAGCACGACGGCCGCCGAGGCCCGCCCGGGGCGGCGCCCCAGCTCCCAGGCGGCGAGCGGCGAGGTCAACGAGCGGCTGCGCGCCGCGATGCGCTCGCCCGCGCGGGTCACCAGCGGCAGGAGGCGCAGCGTCAGGACGGACACGGCGAGCAGCACCAGCGCCGGGGCGACGACCAGGACCGGGTCGATCGAGCCACCGGGCCCGACCGGCGAGCGGTACGTGCGCAGCTGCCGGAACGCGACCACGGCCAGCAGCAGGAGCGCGACGTCGGCCCCCGACCGGGCGAGCGCGCCGTACCGGTCCGCCCGACCCTCGGCCGTGCCCTGGGGACGCAGCGCGGGGACGAGCAGCACACCGGCGAGCACCAGCGCGCACAGGGCGCAGACCACCCAGAGCGCAGCGGGTCGGCCCGGGTCGACGTGCAGGCCGCTGTCGCGCATCGGTCCCGCGGTGGTGAGCGCTCGGTACAGGACGTCGGCGAGCCAGGGCGCCAGCGCGGCGGTGAGCAGCGCGACGCAGAGCGCCTCCAACCCCGCCAGGCGCAGGAGCTGGCGGCCCGAGCCCCCGCGCGACGAGAGCAGCCGCTGCTCGGGGGCCCGTCGTTCGGCGAGCAGCCGCGCCGCGTTCAGCAGCACGGTCACCGCGAGCACGACGAGCAGCAGCGCGACCACGACGACGGTCACCTGCGTGACGCGCAGGCCCGAGACCGCCGTGTCGATCGTCGCGGTCAGCCGGGTGTCCACCCGCGTGTCCGCGTCGTCGGCCTCGGTCAGCGACGTGAGCCGCTGGTCGGCGTGGTCGAGCCGGGACCGCAGCGCCGACAGCTGGTCCGCGCTCGCGCCACCCAGCTCGGGGTGGGCCACGAGGTGGGCGGTGCCCAGCCGCACGGTGCCGTCGGTGAGCACGCCCGGGCCCGCGGTGACGAACGGACCCCACGCGCGCGTGCTCAGCATCCCGGCCGACCCCAGCACCGGGTAGGCCGCGTTCTCCTCGGCACCACCCAGCGGGTCCCGCACCCACGCGGTCGCCGGTCCCGTCAGCCGGAACGTCCCGGTCACGACGAACGTCGCATCGTCGCGCCGGCCCGCCACGACCGTGTCCACGACGGTGCCGACCGACCAGCCGTACGCGTCCGCCGTCACCTGCGGCACGGCCACGAGCACCCGACCGGCGTCGTCGACGTCCTGCGTGGGGAACGCGCCGCTGAGCAGCGTGCTGCTGCGCTCGACCTGCGGCTGGGACGCCAGGTACACGTACGGCTGGACGCGGTCCGCCGTCCCGCGCACGGAGTACATGGCCGAGCTCACCCACGTCTCGCGCGACGCGGGGACGTCGCCGAGGAGCTCGTCGACGAACGGCCCGGCCCGGGTCAGGACCGCCGGGCCTCCCTCGCCCGGGCTGACGACGACGTCGATCTCCCGGTCCTGCGCCCGTGTCCGGTCGAGCGCGACCGCCACCATCCGCTCCTGGCTGGTCGTGAGCAGGAGCGCGAACGTGCCGAGCAGGGTGGTGGCCAGGAGCGCGACCGCCGTGACGACGGCGAGCAGCGACGTCTGGGCGCGGGCGCGGTGCAGCACGAGCCGCGCGTTCCAGCCCACGCGCCCTCCCCGGTCGTCGTCGACGGTGCGCGTCGAGACGGCCGCGCGAGCCGATCATAGGAATCGAACCGGGCATGGTGGGAGCGATTCCACGTATCGATACGGTCACGGGTCTCGTGCGCCGAGCGGGAGCCCCGCGGCTCACGTCCCGGGTGCCTCCGGCTGGTCGCGGGCGAGCAGGGTCTCGAGGCGGTCGAAGCGACGCTCGGCCACGGTGCGCCGGTCCGACAGCCACCGCTCGACCTCGGTGAAGCCTGCGGGCGCGAGGACGCAGGTGCGCACTCGTCCGGTCTTCTCCGTGCGGATCAGGCCGCACTGCTCGAGGACCTGCACGTGCTGGACCACCGCCGCGAGCGACAGCGGGAGGGGTCGGGCGAGCTCGCTGACCGAGAGCGGTCCGGCGCCGAGCCGCTCGATCAGCGCCCGACGCGTGGGGTCCGCGAGCGCCTGGAACACCAGCTCGATGCTCATCCGGCTCCAATACTTAAGTGGGCACTTGACAGTCCGGCCGCTCGCGGCCAACACTCAAGTGTTCACTTGAGTATGTCAGACGACGCAGGGAGACGTCATGGATACCGGTCAGCCCACCGCCTCGCGGGTGTTCTTCGCGGTCAGCATGTCGCTCGACGGGTACGTCGCACCGTCCGGCATGGATCTCGAGCACGCCGCCGACCCGACCTACCTCGACTGGGCGCAGCGCTGGGGCGCGCTGCAGGACTGGATCCTGCCGCAGCGCTTCTTCCGGGAGAACCTCGGCCTGGGGGAGGGCGGCGAGACGGGGCCCGACGACGACCTGGCGCGCGCGGTCCACGCGCGCACCGGGGTGACCGTCATGGGCAAGCGCATGTTCGACGGTGGAGAGATGTTCTGGCCGGAGGACGCACCGTTCCACACGCCGGTGTTCGTCGTGACGCACACCGAGCGCTCGCCCTGGGAGCGCCCGGGAGGCACCACGTTCCACTTCGTCAACGACGGCATCGAGAGCGCGCTGGCGCAGGCCTGCGCCGTGGCGGGCGGCAGGGACGTCCGCATCGGCGGCGGCGCGGACCTCATCCAGCAGTACCTGGCCGCCGGGTTGGTCGACGAGTGCGTCCTGTCGCTCGCGCCGGTGGTCCTCGGCGGCGGCACGCCCCTGTTCGACCGCATCGGCTTCGGGACGATCGGCCTCGAACCCGTCGAGACCATCTCCACCCCGAGGGCCACCCACCTGCGCTTCGCCGTCACCCGCGGCTGAGGCGCGAGAACGGCCCCGCACCGCCGGGATGGCGGTGCGGGGCCGTTCGGTCAGGCTCAGGACGAGGCGGTCGCCAGCTCGGCGTCGTCGATGTCGTCGAGCTCGGCGTCCAGCTCGGCCGCATCCAGCGCGTCGTCGGCGTGCAGCGCCACGTGCGTGGTGCCGTCGACGTCGAGGGACTCGACCACGGCCTCGGACTCGATCTTGGTGGCCAGCGGCTTGTGC
This sequence comes from Cellulomonas sp. McL0617, assembly GCF_049994875.1. Taxonomy (GTDB): domain Bacteria; phylum Actinomycetota; class Actinomycetes; order Actinomycetales; family Cellulomonadaceae; genus Cellulomonas. The sequence continues at coordinate 3,121,511 of NZ_CP188256.1, read as the reverse complement.
TTGATGAACACGAGCACGATGGCGGCGGCGATCGCGAGCGGGACCATGTACAGGAACACCGGCGTCAGGGCGTCGTTGTACGCGCCGACGATGATCTCGCGCACCTGGTCCGGCAGGCTGTGCACGAGGTCGGGCGTGAAGCTGCCCGTGTCGCCCGCCCCGGAGGCCGGCAGACGCTGGGTCAGCAGGTGGGCGAGGTTCGTCGCGAACAGCGACCCGACGACGGCCGAACCGACCGACGCGCCGATCTGGCGGAAGTAGTTGTTCGACGACGTCGCGGTGCCGACGACCTTCAGCGAGAAGGAGTTCTGCACGACGAGCACCAGGTTCTGCATGGTCATGCCGAGCCCGACACCCATGATCGCGGTGTACCCGCAGATGACCCAGACGGCCAGGCCGGGCGTCATCGTGGAGAGCAGGAACAGGGCGACGGCGACGAGCACCATGCCGATCGGCGGGTACCACTTGTACGTGCCGGTACGCGAGATCGCGATGCCGGTGATGACCGACGTCAGCAGCAGGCCGAGCATCATCGGGACCATGAGCAGGCCGGCCTCGGTGGCGCTGGAGCCGGTGACCATCTGCAGGTAGGTGGGCAGGTAGGCCAGGGCGCCGAACATCGAGATCCCGGTGAGCAGGCCGCCCAGGGTGGCGACGTTGAAGTTCCGGTTGCGGAACAGGGCCAGCGGCATGATCGGCTCGGCGGCGCGGCGCTCGACCAGCACGAAGGCGATCCCGGCCACGACGGCGCCGGCGATCATCCCGATGATCTGGGGCGAGCCCCAGGCGTAGGTCGAACCGGCCCAGGTGGTGATCAGCACGATGCACGTGGTCGCGATGGCGATCAGGGCCATGCCGGCGTAGTCCAGGCGAGGCTTCGCCAGCTCGCGCTTGGGCAGGTGGATGAACTTCACGGCGGAGGCGATCGCAAGGATGCCGAGCGGCACGTTCATCCAGAACGCCCAGCGCCAGCCGGGGCCCTCGGTGAAGAACCCGCCGAGCAGGGGACCGGCCACGGAGGACACGGCGAACACGGCGCCCATGATCCCGTTGTAACGGCCACGCTCACGGGCGGGCACGACGTCGGCGATGATCGCCAGCGCCAGGATCATCAGGCCACCGCCGCCGAGGCCCTGGACGGCACGGCCGGCGATGAGGGTGGTCATGGAGTGCGCGAGGCCGCCGATGACGGAGCCGACGAGGAAGATGCCGATCGCGCTGACGAACAGCCACTTTCGGCCGACGAGGTCGCCGAGCTTGCCGTAGACGGGCATGACGATCGTCGAGGCCAGGATGTAGGCGGTGGTCACCCACACCATGTGCTCGACGCCGTGCAGCTCGCCGACGATGGTCGGAAGGGCGGTCGAGAAGATCATCTGGTCGAGCGACGCCAGCAGCATCGCGATGAGCAGGCCGGCGAACACCAGCAGGACGCCCCGGTGGGACGTCGCGCCGGCCGGCTGCGAGAGGCTCTGCGGCGCCTGTTCGGCGTCCGCGGTGGTGGTGGTCACGTCAGGTTCTCCCATGTTGTCCTCAGGAGCGCGTTCGCGCGTTCCTCGATCTGGTCTGTGGTGGCGAGCCCGGGCATCGCCGCGGCTTCCTTCATGGCGCCGCGAGCGGCGAATGCTGCCGCGATGACGGCGACCTCGGCCCAGGCCGTGTCCTGCTCGGTCCCGACCCCGCGGGCGGCGGCGATCCGGGCCAGGGCCTCGGCGAACGCGTCCTGCGTGTCGCCGAGCTGGCGGAACGCGGCGGCCAGCAGGTGCGGGTGGCGCTGGAACATCTCGCGGCGCTGGTCGCGACGGGCTCCGGCCTGCATGGTGGTGCGGATCTTCTCGACGAAGAACCGGACGGCCACCTCGCGCAGGCTCAGGGTGTCGCTGGCCGCGACGACGTCGGCGACCATCGCGTCGATCTCGTGCGCGTCGGGCGCGTTGAGCAGCGCGTCGTCCTTCGACTCGAAGTAGTTGAAGAACGTGCGGGGCGAGACGCCGGCCGCGGCGCTGATCGCCTCGACGGTCGCGCCGTCCAGGCCGTGCTCGAGCGCCAGGTCGAGGGCGGCGTCCGCGATGCGGTGCCGCGTCTCGACGCGCTTGCGCTCCCGCAGCCCGGTCTCGATTGATTGCATAACTGCATTATTGCATGACTGCAAAGAGTGGGACCTGTGACGTCGGTCACGTGCGAAGGCCCCCTCGCTCGGCTGAGCGAGAGGGCCTCCGGTCGAGTCGTGTCAGGCGATGAGCTTCCAGGCCGTCCACGGGGTGCCGGGGGCGGTGCCGGTGGTCCACCACTGCGCCAGGTAGGTGTGGCCGAGGTAGGTCACCGTCTCGCCGCCGACGTACACGGTGGCCGCGCTCCAGGCCGGGAACGACCCGGCCGGGACCGGCGCCGGGATCTCGGTCCAGGGCCCACCGACCGCGCCGGGGACCTGGTTGCGCGTCCACCACTGGGCCTTGTACTTCTTGCCGTTGTCGACCACCACATCGCCGGCGGTGAAGACCCGCGAGGGCGTCCAGACCGCGGTGCCGTCGGCGGCCGTCGCCAGCTCCTCCCAGGAGCCGGTGGCGGTGGAGCCGGGCACCTCGCCGGAGGTCCACCACTGCGCCCGGAACACCTTGCCCGCGTAGGTCACCTTGTCGCCCGTGTTGTAGACCTTGTGCGCGTCCCACGCGGGCGGTCCGGGAACGCCCTGCGCGCCGAGGCCGAGGTCGCAGCTCACGCGCCCGCTGTACAGCGCGTGACCCTCGCCGGGCGTGCCCGGGCCGGTGCCGAAGACGCCGTCGTCGGACCAGACGACCTCCTTGGTCCCGCCGACGCAGGTCGAGCTCGGCGCGATGGCGAAGCCCTCCAGGTTGTCCACGGGCAGGCCGGCCGGCTTGCTGTAGGCGACCTCGGGGACGATCGCGCCGGTCGAGCTGACCTTGAGCACGGTCGAGGCGACGCCGCAGGTGTTGTCACACAGTGCCCAGATCCGTTGCGCGTCGGCGTCGTACTGCACGTCCATGACGTGTCCCATGCCGGTGTCGACGACCGCCACGCGGTGGAACGTGTGGTCGCTGTTGAGGGCGTAGGCGTAGAGCTTGCCGTCGTTCTCGAGCGCCGCGAAGTAGAGGCCGGTGCCGTGCAGCGGGTAGCTGCCGGGCTTGTACGTCAGGCCGGTGGAGGCGTCGACGAACCCGTTGGCCACGAGGTAGCTGTCCGGCACGAAGGTGGCGCCCTCGAACCCGAGGTTGGCCTCGGTCTTGTTGCCGGCGTGCAGCTCGGGGAACTCGGCGGTCAGGTCCCACTGGTCGGTGGCGACGAGCTGCGTGCCGGACTGGGCCGGGTCGAACCGCAGGATCGAGTTCAGCGGGTTGGTGTTGGCGGCGTTGTTGCGCTCGGTGGTCACGTAGAGGGCGCCGTCCTGGCCCACGGTCAGGCCCTCGGAGTCGGGCTGGTTGGTCGTCACGTCGGTGCTGCCGGGGAAGAAGATCTCCTTGCCCGCGGCCCAGCCGTTGCTCGTGTCGGAGACCCAGAGGCCGCCCTGCTCGACCAGGCGGAACACCCAGCTCTTGTTCTTCACGGAGTAGAGGACGTTCGCGTTGCTCGGGTCGAACACCAGGCCGCTGACGTCCCGACCCTCGGGGCCGGTGGTCGTCGTCCACGCGCACTGGGCGTCCGCGACGGTGACGGCGGCCGAGCCGGGCCAGGCGGTCGGGGTGAGCGCCGTGGCCGGCAGCGAACCCGTCCCGGAAGGGGCCTCGGGCTGGCAGGGCAGGGTCGGACCGGTGCCGCCGCCTCCCGTCCCGCCGCCCACGGGCGTCTGGCACGCGGCGGCGTTCGACGCGCCGAAGCTCTTGGTGGTCACCGAGACGAAGTCGCCGGACCCGTCGGGGCAGCGGGCGTAGGAGCCGGCCCCGATGGGGTTCGTCTCGTCCGTGCCCGCCTGCCCGGCGGTGTAGGTCACCGAGTCGACCAGGGTGCCGGCGGTGCCGTTGGGGCCGTCGGGCAGGTAGAGCTTCACACCGTCACCGCCGCTGCCCAGACCCTTGGTGGAGGCCAGGTAGACGAAGCCGCGCGCCGGGACGACGGTGGTCGCGGTGCCGTCGAGGAGCTTCGCCGAGAACGCGGTGGCCGCGCCGGCCGCGCCGCTGTCGATCTGCAACCAGCCGGCGATGCTCACGTCGGCGCTGCCGCTGTTGTACAGCTCGACCGCGTCACCGACCGGGGTGCTCCCGTTGTCCGACGACACCTCGTTGATGCGGATGTGCGTCCAGTCGGGCTGGGCAGGCGCGAACCGGCTGGTGCCCGGCGACCCGATGTCGCCCGTGCTGGACGCCCACGACGCCTCGACGTCGCCCACGGCGGACAGCTGCCACTGCGACGCGTCGTCGGCGCCGAGCGCGGCGGCGCTCGTCGGGATGCCGGCGACGCCCTGCGTGCGCGGGCCCTTGACGGTGCCGGTGCCCTGGTCGTTGTAGGTGAGGCGGTCGACGAGGTTCGCGACGGCGTCGGGACCGTCGAAGAGGTTGATCTCGTCGGCACGCCCGAGGTTGGTGGTGTTGCCGGCGAGGATCTTGACGCCGGCGCCCAGGGCCCACTCGCTGCGGAAGCTCGCGTCCGCGGACTCGGTGACGAGGGCGGACTCGCCGGCGGCGAGCGTGCCCAGGCTGTCCAGCGGCACCGTCCCCGGCGTCTCGCTGTCGTCGTCGAACGACCAGCCTGCCAGGCTCACGGGCGCCGCGCCGAGGTTGGTGAGCTCGATGTACTCGCCCAAGGAGTGGACCGGGTTGTACATCCACTCGGTGATGCGCACCTGCGGTGCGGCGTCGGCCTGCGCCGCTGCGGGCAAGGCGATCGCCAGGGCGCTCAGGGTGGTCAGGACGGCAAGGGGCGCGACGGCGCGCGGGAGGCCACGTTTCACGGTCCGAGTCTGTCGACGTCGCGCGTACAGATCGGGACGTCACGGACAACGGCGGGCAAACAGCAGGGGTGCGGAGGACGTGTTCTGTTCTTCCTGGTGGGCCACACTGGGCGGAGCCCCCGGGAGGTGCCATGGACGCAACCAGCAGCCCACGCCACATCGCGCTCGTCGCGCACGACAACAAGAAGGTCGAGCTCCTGCGGTGGGCCGAGTACAACCGCGGGACGCTCGCGCACCACGTGCTCTACGCGACCGGCACCACCGGGACCATGCTCGAGTACGAGCTGGGGCTCCCCGTGCACCGGTTCCTGTCGGGGCCGGTGGGTGGCGACCAGCAGATCGGCGCGCGGATCGCCGAGGGCACCATCTCGATGCTCATCTTCTTCTGGGACCCGCTCGAGCCGCAGCCCCACGACCCGGACGTGAAGGCGCTCCTGCGCATCGCGACCGTGTGGAACGTGCCCATGGCCTGCAACGTCTCCACGGCGGACATGATCATCTCCTCCCCGCTGCTGGCCGGGGACTACGAGGGCACGCGACCCGACCTCAGCCCCCGCGCCTGGGAGGGTCCCCCCGACGAGGCGCCCTAGACTCCGGCTGTGACGGGCGGTGAGGTCGAGCTGGGCCCGCTCCTGGCGACCAAGCTGTACGTCCCGGGGGCGCACGGCGCGCTGGTCGACCGGCCGCGGCTGACCGAGCGGCTGGATCGCGGCGCGGAGTCCGCGCTCCTGCTCGTCTCCGCGCCGGCCGGGTTCGGCAAGTCGACGCTGCTGGCGCAGTGGGCGTCGTCCCGGGACGTCGCGTGGCTCTCGCTCGACCGCGACGACAACGACCCGACGAGGTTCTGGACGTATGTCGTCGCCGCCCTGCGCACGGCGGTCCCCGGCGTGGGCGAGACCGCCGGGTCGATGCTCGCCCAGGGCGCCCCGACGCAGGCGGTGCTGGCCGTGCTGCTCAACGACCTCGTCGCGACGCCGCACGACGTCCTGCTCGTGCTCGACGACTACCACCTGGTCGAGACGCCCGCCGTGCACGAGGCCGTCGCCTTCCTTCTCGACCACCTGCCGGAGCGGCTGCACCTCGTCATCTCCGGCCGCACGGACCCGCCGCTGCCGATGGCGCGGTTGCGGGCGGCCGGCCGGCTGGTCGAGGTCCGCGCGTCGGACCTCCGGTTCACGTCCGACGAGGTCGACGCCTACCTCAACCGGTCGATGGGGCTGCGGCTGACCGCGCCCGACACCGCCGCGCTCGAGGCGCGCACCGAGGGGTGGATCGCCGCGCTGCAGCTGGCTGCCCTGTCCCTGCAGGGCCGCGACGACGCGGGCGGATTCATCGCGGGCTTCGCGGGCGACGACCGGTACGTCGTCGACTACCTGGTCGAGGAGGTGCTCGTCCGCCAGCCGGAGCAGGTGCAGTCGTTCCTCCTGCACACCTCGATCCTCGACCGGCTCACCGGACCGCTGTGCGACGCGGTCACCGGGCAACCGACCGGCAGGTCGATGCTCGAGGCCCTGGACCGCGCCAACCTGTTCCTGGTCCCGCTGGACGACCGCCGGCAGTGGTACCGCTATCACCGGCTGTTCGCGGACGTGCTCGGCGCGCGCCTGCTCGAGGCGCACCCGGACCGGCTGCCCGAGCTGCACCGCCGGGCGAGCGCCTGGTATGCGCACGAGGGTGCGGTCGCCGAGGCCGTCGGCCACGCCCTGGCGGCGGGCGATGTCGACCGCGCCGCGGACCTGGTCGAGCTCGCCGTGCCCACCATGCGCCGGCAGCGGCAGGAGGCGACGGTGCTCGGCTGGCTGCGGGCGCTGCCCGAGCCGGTCCTGCGCATGCGGCCCGTGCTGAGCGTCCACTACGCCGGGGCGCTGCTGTCGACCGGCCACCTCGACGACGTCGACGAACGACTGCGGGACGCCGAGCGCTGGCTCGACCCGGGTGCGGACCGATCGGTGATGACCGTCCTGGACCACGTCGAGTTCGCCAGGATGCCCGCTCTGCTCGCCCTCTACCGCGCCGCGCACTGGCTCGCGCTCGGCGACGTGACCTCGGCGATCGCGTCGGCCGAGAGCGCACTCGAGAACGCCGGTGACGCGGACCTGGTGCGCGGTGCCGCGGCCGGCCTGCTCGGGCTGGCGTACTGGGCGACGGGCGAGCTCGAGGCGGGGCACCGGAGCTGGGCCGAGTCGGCGACGAGCCTCGAACGCGCCGGGCACCTCGCCGACACGTTCGGCTGCGCGGTCGCGATGGCCGACATCCGGCTCGCGCAGGGACGGCTCCGCGACGCGCAGCGGACGTACGAGCGTGCCCTGGCGCTCGCCGGCCCCGCGCTGCGCGGTGCGGCCGACATGTTCGTCGGCCTGGCCGGTGTGCACCGCGAGCGCGGCGACCTGGCCGCGGCGGAGGACGACCTGGCCCGCAGCGACGCCCTCGGCGACCACCTGGGGCTCCCGCAGAACCCGTACCGGTGGCGGGTGGCGATGGCCCGGATCCGGGAGAGCGCGGGCGACCTCGACGGCGCGCTGACCCTGCTGGACGACGCCGAGCGCGTGTACGTGCCCGACTTCTTCCCCGACGTCCACCCGATCGCTGCCGTACGGGCGCGGGTGCAGATCCGGCAGGGCGACCTCGCCGGCGCCCGCAGCTGGGCGGTCGCGCGCGGGCTGTCCGCCGACGACGACCTGGTCTACCTGCGCGAGTTCGAGCACCTGACGCTGGCGCGGCTGCTGGCCGCCTCGCCGGAGGACCGCGACCAGGCCGTGCGGCTGCTCGAACGCCTGCTGGCGGCCGCGGAGTCCGGCGGCCGGACCGGCAGCGCGCTCGAGATCCTGGTCCAGCTCGCCCTCGCCCAGCAGGCTCGCGGCGACGGCCGGGCCGCGACGGAGGCCGTCGAGCGCGCCGTCGCGCTCGCGGCGCCGGAGGGCTACGTCCGCACGTTCGCCGACGAGGGCCGCCCGCTGGCCGCCCTGCTCGCGAAGGGCACCCCGGCGGCTCGTCGGCTCCTGGCCGCGTTCGGCGAACGCCCCGTGCGACAGCCGCTCGTCGACCCGCTCAGCGAGCGCGAGCTCGACGTCCTGCGGCTGCTGCGGTCGGACCTGGACGGCCCGGAGATCGCCCGTGAGCTCGTCGTCTCCCTGCACACCGTGCGCAGCCACACCAAGAGCATCTACGCCAAGCTCGGCGTGAACAGCCGTCGCGCGGCCGTGCGCCGGGCCGAGGAGCTCGACCTGCTGGGGACCACCGGCACCTGAGCAGAGATCACCACATGTGGTGATCCGCGCTCACCACCTCGGCTCCTACGTTCCCGTCATGAGCCAGCCCCGAACCAGCGAACCGCACGACGGCCAGCGGTACGAGATCCGCCTCGAAGGGCACCTCGAACCTCGATGGTCGGCCTGGTTCGACGGGCTGACGCTCACTCAGGACGTCGACGGGACGACGGTCGTCCGCGGTCCGGTCCTCGACCAGGCAGCCCTGCACGGGCTGCTCCAGAAGGTGCGCGACGTGGGGCTGCCCCTCGTCTCGGTGTCGCGCATCGACGCCTCGCCCGAACCTCTGAACCCGAACCTCTGACAGGAGCACGCCATGACCACCATCGAACGCACGCAGACCCCGACCTCCGCCAAGCCCTCGACACTGCGCCGGACCGCGCGCATCGCGGGCTGGCTCTACCTGGCCACCTTCGTCACCTCGATCCCCGCCCGGGCGCTGTACGGCCCCGCGCTGGAGCACGGCTGGATCCTCGGTTCCGGCAGCGTCGCGGGCGTCCAGCTGGGTCTGGTCCTCGACGTCCTGTGCGCCCTGGCCGGCATCGGCACCGCGGTCGCACTCTTCCCGGTCGTCCGGCGGCAGAGCGAGGGCGTCGCGCTCGCCTTCGTCGGCAGCAGGACGCTGGAGGCCGCCGGCCTCGTCCTCGGCGTGGTCAGCCTGTTCGCCGTGGTGACGCTGCGGCAGGCCGGCGGCGAGGCGGCGACGCTGAGCACCACCGGCGACGCGCTCGTGGCCCTGCACACCTGGGCCTATCTCGTCGGCCCGGGCGTCCTGTCCGGCGTCAACGCCCTGCTGCTGGGATCGCTCATGTACCGGTCGCGCCTGGTGCCCCGCGTGATCCCGCTGGTCGGTCTGATCGGCGCTCCGCTGCTGCTCGCCTCCGACGTCGCGACGATGTTCGGCGCCTTCGGTCAGTTCTCGTCGCCGGCCGCCGTCGCGGCCTTCCCGGTCGCGCTGTGGGAGCTGTCGGTCGGCCTGTGGATGGCGTTCAAGGGCTTCCGTCCGTCGCCGATCACGGCCGATCTCGTCTGATCGTCCGATCCGGTCCGGCCCCTCGAGCGAGGGGCCGGACCTGCGGCGTCCCCCGACTGCCGACACATCGGTCGTGACCCGGGTCAGCATCGTTGAGCCGCCCGCGTGGTCGCCGCACCCCAACGGCTGAACGAGCGGCTGAGACTGAACCGACGGCCTGGCTGGCCCGTCATGGGGTGCGCGATCCTTGTGACATGGACCTGCGCGTCGAAGTGTCGGATGCGGACATCGCCATCGCCCGGCGGCTCTGGAGCCGCGCCGCGAACGGTGGTGCCGAGCCGGCGCGGGTCGAGCGGCTGCTGTCGGACTACGTCCAGCTGATCAGCGCCCAGGCCCAGCAGATCGCCGACGACTTCCGGCGCCGGCAGCTCGACGGCGCTGCCTGAACGGCCTCAGTCGACGTCGGTCAGTCGAAGAAGGTCAGTCGAAGAAGGTCAGTCGAAGAAGGGCGGGAGGAGGTCGTCGTCGGCCTCGTCGGCCGCCGACTGCACCCCCTGCGTCGGCTGCTGGTCGTTCTTCGGCCTCCACCACGGTGCGTTCATGATCTCGATCGTCCCGCCGTGCGGACGCCCAGGTCAGGGCCGAAAGGCCCGATCGGACCGCGCCGGCGCCGAGCGCCGTGTCGTCGCCGGTTGTTCCGATCCCGTCCGCGTCCCGTTCGTCACCGGCGTCGAGACTGGAGGTCGTGACCACCACCGCGTCGTCCGCGCTGCACCACCGCCTCCCCGTCCCCGGGTCCACGGTCTGGGCCGTCGTGCACCCGATCGGCCCGCTCCCGACCGATGGCGCCGCCGACGAGCGGTTCGTCTCGGTGATGGGCGAGGTCAACGGAGCGCGCCTGGACGCGCCCGGCTGGGGCTATGCGCAGGTGTGGTCCTCCGAGGAGCTGTGCCGCCGGCACGCCTGGTCCCTGCAATGCGTGGGCCGACGCTTCTACGAAGGGCTGGAGGTGCGCCGGGTGCTCGTCGTCGGCCCGGCGCTGTTCCGCCTCGCGCCCTAGGGTGAGTTCCGGACGTTGTGCGTCCGGAAGGCGAGGAGCGTGGCCGGTGACCCGAACCCGACGGCGCGAGCGCTGACGGCGCTCGAGCTCATCTCGGCGAGCCCGGGGATCTCCGCGGAGCGGATCGCCGCGCGGCTGGGCGTCTCCGAGCGTGCCGCCCGGCGCTACGTCGCGACCCTGCGCGAGGCCGACATCCCGATCGTGTCGGTCCGCGGGCCGTACGGCGGCTACCGCGTCGGCCGGGGCCTGCGTCCGCCCCCTCTCGTGTTCACGGCCGCCGAGGCGCTGGCGCTCGTGATGGCGGTGCTGGACGGGCACCACGACGCCGACGACCCGGACCAGCCTGTCGGCGCCGCGCTCGGCAAGATCGTGCGGTCGCTGCCCGAGTCCGTCGCCGCGCCCGTCCGTGCGGTGCGCGACGTCGCGGCGCCCGCACCCGACCGGGCGGCGGCCCGACCCGACCCGTCGATCGCCACCGTGCTGGTGCAGGCCTGCTCGGCGCGCACCCGGGTGCGGCTGGCGTACCGGTCGCAGAACGGCAACACCTGGCACCCGGAGGTCGAGCCGTGGGCGGTCGTCGTCCGGCACGGTCGCTGGTACCTGCTGTGCCACTCGCCGTCGGCCGACGCCACGCGTGCCTACCGCGTCGATCGGGTCGCCCGGGTCGAGCTGCTCCCGGAGACGTTCGAGCCACCGCCGGACCTCGATGCGGTCGCCGAGCTCGAGGCGCACCTCGCGGTGGGCTGGGAGCATGCCGTCGACGTGGTGGTCCGGGCGCCCGCGCACCGCGCGGCCGAGTGGTTGCCGCGAGAGCTCGGGCGGCTGGAACCGATCGACGGCTCGTCGTGCCGGCTGGTCGGCAGCACCAGCGACCCGCCCTGGTACGCAGGGCGACTGGCGACGGTCCCCGTGCCCTTCGAGGTGCTCGGCGGACCGGAGCTGCGCGCCGTCGTGCGGTCGCTCGGTCGGCGTCTGCTCGATGCGAGCACGGCTGCTCCTTGAGCGCTGGGGTGGGCGCGAGGAACATGAGCGCATGCGATCGGTCGGCACGGCCACGGTGGGTCTGGTCGAGCGCACCGGCGAGCTCGAGACCCTCGTCGCGCTGAGTGCGACGGTCACCGGTGGCAGCGGTGCCGGCCGCGTCGTCGCCGTATCCGGTGAGGCTGGGGCAGGCAAGACGTCCCTCGTCCGCGCCGCCTACGCGCAGGGGTCGGTGCTCTGGGGTGCGTGCGACCCGCTCTTCACGCCGCGGCCGCTCGGACCCCTGCTCGACGTGGCCCGGCAGCTCGATGACGACGCCGTGCTCCGCGCCACGGCGGGCGGGCCGCCGCACGAGGTGGTCGACGCGTTGGTGCACGCGTTGGTCCGGCGGCCGGGAACCGTCCTCGTCCTGGAGGACCTGCACTGGGCCGACGAGGCCACGCTCGACGTCGTCCGGCTGCTCGCCCGCGGGATCGCGTCGGTGCCGGCCCTGGTGGTCCTGACCTACAGGGACGACGAGCTCGAGCGCGCGCACCCCCTGCGGACCGTCCTGGGCGAGCTGGCGACCAGCGGGATCGTGCACCGGCTGCGGGTCGAGCCGCTCACCCTGGCGGGGGTCGCCGAGATGGCGGCCGCCGACGACCTCGACCCCGAGGAGCTGCACCGCAAGACCGGGGGCAACCCGTTCTTCGTGCACGAGGTGCTGGCGGCGGGAGCCGTCCGCAGCGACATCCCGGACACCGTGCGTGACGCCGTCCTGGCGCGCACGTCGCGGCTGAGCCCCGGCGCGCGAGCGGTGCTCGAGGCGGTCGCAGTCTCGCCGCGCGGCTGCGAGCTGTGGCTGCTCGAGCAGCTCGTCGAGGAGTCGGACGATGACGTCGACACCTGTGTCGAGGCGGGCGTCCTCACTCCGTCGCCGGGCGCGGTCGCCTTCCGGCACGAGCTCGCGCGTCTCGCGGTCGCCGCGACGACATCCCCGGCGCGTGCTCGCGGGCTGCACCGGCGAGCGCTGCACGCGCTGTCGGCACCCCCCGACGGGGTGCCGGACCACGGGCGTCTCGCCTACCACGCGGATGCCGCCGACGAAGCGGCTCAGGTGCTCGCGCACGCACCACAGGCGGCCGCCGACGCCGCGGCCGTCGGCGCCCACCGCGAGGCCGCGGCACTGTACCGGCTCGCGCTCGCACGCGGTGCACGGTTGCCGCCGCGTGAGCGGGCCCGGTTGCTCTCGCGGCTCGCGGAGTCCTGCTACGTGACCGACCAGTACGACGCAGGCATCGCCGCGCTCGAGGAGGTCGTCCCGCTCTATCGCGGGCTGGGGGACGCGCGCGGCGAGGGTGACGCCTTGCGGCACCTGTCCACGTTCTTGTGGTGCCCCGGTCGGACCGAGCAGTGCTCCGCGGCCGCCGTCCAGGCGGTCGACCTGCTGGCGGGGATCCCGGGCCTCGAGCTCGCGCGGGCCTATGCGAACCTTGCGCACGTGTGCGCGGCGGACTGCCGGGCTGACGAGGCGCTGGTCTGGGGTCGGCAGGCGGTCGAGGTGGCCGACGCGGCCGGGGCCGACGAGGTTGCCCTGGACGCCCAGGTCACGCTCGGGGTGTGCGCCTTCGGGGAGCAGGGGCCGGGACCTCTGCAACAGGCCGTCGAGCGTGCGGACCGCGCCGGCTGCCTCGCGCCCGCGATCCGCGGCCGCATGCTGCTGGGAGACATGGGGGTCGAGCACGGCCAGCTGGACCTGGCCCGGCTCAACCTCGATGCGGGCCTCGAGCTCGCCAGCGAGCTGGGTCGCGAGCTCGACCGGTTGTACCTTCTCGCGCACCGGTCTCGGCTCGCGCTCGCGGAGGGCAGGTGGTCTCACGCGGTCGACGACGCCGAGGCCGTTCTGCGGGTGCCGCGAACCTCGACGACCCCCCGGATCCATGCGCTCGTCGTGCTCGGGCTGGCCCGGGCCCGCCGTGGAGACCCGGGTGTCGACGGGGTCCTCGCCGAGGCGTGGCGGCTGGCCGAGCCCACCGGGGAGCTGCCCCGCATCGCGCCGGTGGCGATCGCCCGCGCCGAGGTCGGCTGGCTCACCGGGCGGCGGGCCGCGACCGTCTCGGCCGTCGACGACGCTCTGCCGCTCGCGCTGGACCGCGGGGCGGACACCGTCGTGGACGCGCTGCTGCGGTGGGCCGACCGCGTCGGGTACGACACCGGGGCGTCACGGCCCGCGGGGCTGAGGCCGGCCGGCCCGTACGCGCTCGCCCTGGCGCTGGCGGACAGTCCCGTTCCGGAAGACCTGCGGCGAGCGGTCTCGGACCTGCAGCGGATGGGCGCCGTGCGGGCGAGCGCCGCGGTCGGCCGGCGGCTGCGTGAGCTGGGCGAAGGCGGCATCCCGCGAGGGCCACGGTCCGCCACCCGCGAGAACCCGGCGCAGCTGACCGCCCGGGAGCTCGAGGTGGTCGGTCTGCTCGCGCAGGGCCTGCGCAACGCCGACATCGCCGAGGTTCTCGTCCTGTCCACGCGCACCGTCGACCACCACGTCGCGGCGGTCCTGCGCAAGCTGGGCGTGAGCACCCGGGCGCAGGCCGTGCTGGCCGCCTCAGCCCTCGGGCTCGGGCCGGAACCTGGGTAGTCGCACTGCCCAACCTGGGCAGTCGTGCCGATGTGGGGCGCGGCGGCCCGCTCCTACGTTCGAGAGCACCAACGAACGAACAGGAGCACGACATGCCGCGCTATGTGGTCGAGCGAACTTTCCCCGACGGACTCCTCATCCCGATGACAGAGCAGGGCGCCGCGATCTGCCGCTCCGTCGTCGACACCAATGCCGACGTCGCCGTCACCTGGGTCCACTCCTACGTGAGCCAGGACAAGTCCAAGACCTTCTGCGTCTACGACGGGCCCGACCCCGAGTCGATCCGTCGCGCGGCAGTGCGCAACGGACTGCCGGTCGACGTCATCACGCAGGTCGCCGTCCTCGACCCTTACTTCTACGTCTGACGGGGGCACGGACATGTGGAAGACAGCAGCAGCGGTGGGCGCGGGCCTGCTCGCGCTCGGTGGGGTCGTCGCGCTCGCGCAGGGCGGGTCCCCGGTGGGTGCGCACGAGAGCACGCACAGCGGCATGGGTGACATGACCGAGATGCGCACCCTGCACGGTCCAGGCCACCAGATCGACCTGCGGGCGGTCGGCCGTGCCGGGGCCGCGACGGCGAAGTACTTCTCCCTGCCGACGGCGCGGGCGGACGGCTACGCCCCGCTCGCGGACGCGGCGGGGATCCAGTGCATCGACAAGCCCGGCGTGGGGGCGATGGGAGTGCACTACGTGCGCGGCGACCTCGTCGCCGACCCGACGGAGAACACGCTCACGCCCGAGGCCCTCGTGTACGAGCCCACCCGGCAGGGCGGCCTGCGGCTCGTGGCGCTCGAGTACGTCGTGCTGCAGGCCGACTGGAACGCCAAGCACGCGTCGCCGCCGCGGCTCTTCGGGCAGGAGTTCATGGCCGTCGACGGCAGCAACCGGTACGGGCTCCCACCGTTCTACGCGCTGCACGTGTGGCTGTGGCAGCGCAACCCGAGCGGCCTGTTCGCGGACTACAACCCCGCCGTGAGCTGTGCGCTGTCGACCGAGAGCTATGACTGAACGGTTGGTCGCCGGGCGAGAGTACTTCGCCCGGCGATCCGGCGCGCTCGCCCTCATGCCTGCGCGAACTGGAGTGACAGGAGTCGCACGACGTCATCCGCGATCGGACTGGGCGATACCACCCAGAAGGGCGCCGCGGCGCGGCTCTGGTGGGGAGCCTCGGCACGACGCGGGACGTCGTCCGGCACGAGATCGCGCACCTCTACCAGGTCCGGCTCGCCGCGGCGTACGGACTGTCGTGGAGCGAGCTGGGCGGGGTGTTCGGCGCCTCGTGGACGCACCACACGTCGGACTGCGGCGGCGCCGCCAAGCAGGCCTGGGGGGACGGGATGTTCGGCGGCTACCTGCCCTGAGGGTGTAGAGACGTCCCCGTGAACTCCTTCCGGGACGGCGAGCTCCTCTGGCGCGAGCGGATGTCGCTCACCACGGTCGTGCTCGGCTGGCTCGGGGTGGCGCTCGGGCTGGTCGTGCTGGCGGCCGGGATCTCCCGCACCGTGCACCCGGTAGTCGGCTCGCTGAACGGTCCACTGTTCTGCGTCGTCGGGCTCGCGCTCGCCTGGTTCAGCCTCGCGGGGTCGGTGCTGCCCGTCGTCGAGTCGCGGTCCACCGGCATCTACGTGCGCAACGTCCTGCGCGAGACGTGGGTGCCGTGGGCCGCGGTCCAGGCGATCGTCCCCAACGAGCGCGTCAACGTGATCCTCGACGCGGGCCGGTTCGTGGGCGCCTGGGCCGTCCAGCCCGGGCGGGGACGCGTGGCCGTCGTCGCCGAGCGCCTGAGCGACGACTGGCGGGCCGTCCGGCGAGCCGAGGGCGGTGCCCACGCCGTCCGCCGCCGCGCGTGGCCGCCACGCCTGGCGCTGGTCGTCCTCGCCGGCTACATCCTCGTCGTCCTCGGCGCGACACTCGCCCTCGGCTGAGACCACGGTCCAGCCACCCTTCCGCCCGTCGTCGCGCCCCTCGTCGAGAACGGCAGTCCGGCACGAGAACGGCAGCGCTGACTGCCGTTCTCGTGCGGAACTGCCGTTCTCGAGCTCCAGAGGGGGTGGCTGAGGAGGGGGCCGGTCAGTCCAGGGCCAGCTCCAGGTCGCGCTCCAGCCGGGTCTCGACGGGCTGTGCCTTCGGCGTCCGCACCATGACGGCCAGCAGGACCATCGTGGCCGCGATGAACATGGCCGCGACGAAGAAGGCCCGGTCGGCACCGACGACGAACGCGTGCTGCGCGATCTCCGTCGGGGTGCTCCCCGTCGGGGTCGCCCGGCGCGCGGCCGACGACGCCACGGTCACCAGGATCGCCAGCCCGAGCGAGCCGCCCACCTGCTGGCTCACGTTGACCAGGCCGGAGGCCGCACCGGCGTCCTGGGGGGCGACGCCGGCCAGGCCGAGCGACGTGAGCGGGACGAACGCGAGGCCGTTGCCGGCGCCGAACAGGACGAGCGGCACCAGTACGCCCCAGTAGCTGCTGTCGGCGGAGATCTGCGACAGGACCAGCAGGCCCGTGGTCGACAGCGCCAGGCCGCCGACCATCAGCGGCTTGACCCCGACCCGGGACACGAGCGAGGCGCTCAGGCGGGAGGAGCCGAAGAGCACGAGCGTCAGGGGCAGGAATGCGAAGCCCGTGGCCAGCGGCGTGTACCCGAGGATCTCCTGCAGGAACTGGGTGAGGAAGAAGAACATCCCCATCATCCCGGCGACGAGCAGGAGCCGGGCCACGTACGACGACGAGCGCGTGCGGTCGGCGAACAGGCGCAGCGGCGTGATCGGCGACGGCGCCCGGAGCTCGACCAGGATGAACGCGGCCAGCAGCAGCGCACCGGCGGCGAACGCGAAGATCGTGCCGAGGTCGCTCCAGCCGTCGCTGGCGGCACGGACGAAGCCGTAGACCAGCGAGGTCATCCCGAGGGTCGAGGTGGTGGCGCCGAGCAGGTCGAAGCGGCCGGGGTGCCGGGGCGTCTCGGGCAGGACGGCCCGCGCGAGCAGGATCAGGGCGATGCCGATGGGAACGTTGACGAAGAACACCCAGCGCCACGAGAGCCACTGCGTGAGCATGCCGCCGGCGATCAGGCCGAGCGCCGAGCCGCCGATGGAGACGGCGGAGTAGTAGCCGATGGCGCGGGTGCGCTCGCGGCCCTCCGGGAACCGGGCCATGAGCAGGGCGAGGCCGGAGGGTGCGGCGAACGCGGCGCCGGCACCCTGGACGGCGCGGGCGAGGAGCAGCTCGGTGGGGGACTGGGCGAACCCGCCGACGAAGGACGCGAGCGTGAACAGCGCGACGCCGCCGATGAGGACGCGCCGACGGCCGAGGATGTCGCCGGCACGGGCGCCGAGCAGCAGGAGGCCGCCGAACGCGAGCGTGTAGGCGTTCATGACCCAGGACAGCGTGGTCGGGCTGAACCCGAGCGACGTCCGGATGTCGGGCAGGGCGACGTTCACGATCGTGGCGTCCAGGACGAGCATGACCTGGGTGGTGAGGATGGCGGTGAGCACGAGTCGCGACGAGGCGACACGGGCAACGGGGGATGGGGCAGACACGCGGGCCTCCGCGACGTACGATTGGGATAAGTGGAGGGAGCCTCCGCTGAGAACTATACGGAGGCTGCCTCCGGTTAGGCAACAGGTAATCGTCGACGATCGTGGGAACTGGACGGTGGAGGACGTGGGGCAGGCCGCTGCGGCAACGGAGCCGACGCCGATGACGGACGCCCGTCCCTTGCGCGCCGACGCCGCACGCAACCGCGACAAGATCCTCGAGACCGCGGCGGAGGTCTTCGGCGACGAGGGCACGGACGCCTCGCTCGAGGAGATCGCGCGACGAGCGGGCGTCGGCGTCGGAACGCTGTACCGGCACTTCCCCAGCCGGACGGTCCTGGTCGAGCAGGTGTACCGGCACAGCGTCGCGGAGCTCTGCGACGAGGTACCCCACCTGGCCGCCACGCTCCCGCCCGGCGACGCGCTCGAGACGTGGCTCATGGGCTTCGTCACCTACGTCGGCCGCAAGAGGGGCCTGGCGACGGCCCTGCGCGGTGCGCTCGGCGACGACGCGTCGGTGGTGTTCGCCGACGTGCACGCTCAGCTGAAGTCCGCGGGCGACGTGCTCCTGGTCGCAGCGCAGGACGCGGGGGTGGTCCGCACCGACGTCGAGACCATGGACGTTCTGCGCGCCGTCAGCGGGGTGTGCAGCGCGACAGCGGACGCCGCGGACCCCGAGAAGACGCGGCGCGTCCTGCGCCTGCTCCTCGACGGCCTCCGGTACGGCTCCGCAGCGGGCTGACGACTGCGCACGTCCGCGAACGGGAGCGGGTGGTCAACCGGGCGGCAGACGCAGCTGGATCCCGCGCACGTCGACCACGGTGGGCCATCGATCGAGCACCTTCAGCGTCTCGGGGTCGAAGTAGTTGCCGCGGGTGCGCGCCAGCACCATCGCGTCGCCGGACATCAGGTAGGTCCGGGCGCCGAGCTGCCAGGGCCTGTTGTCGATCCGCTCGACCCAGGCGCCGCTCGGATCCGTGTGCCCCACGTCGTACGTCTGGCCGGAGAGGTCGACGGCGACCTCGCAGCCCTGGTCCAGGTCGCGCGAGAGCACGTCGAGGAGCGCGAGCGCGGTCGGGGCGTCGGCCTGGACGCAGCCTGCGGGCAGCCGTGCGGCCATCTGCGCGGCGGGGAAGTCGACCAGCGGCGACGGACGGAAGGCGCCCATGGCCAGCCCGAGCGACACACCGGCCAGCACGGCTATCGGGACGCGGGTGCGGTCGGGCAGCCCGGCCACGCCGGCGGCGACGACGAGCACGAGGGCGGGTGCGGTGAACGCGGCGTAGTGCGGCAGATAGGACGGCGAGAGCAGCACGACCCCGCCCTGCGCCGCGAGCATCACCACCCAGAGGCGTCCCCGGCGTGCCCGCCAGGCCAGGACGGCCGCGGCGAGGATCAGCGCCCCCACGGCGAGCAGCAGCAGGTGCCGGCGTGCCACGTGGTCGGTCAGGGTGGTGACGTCCAGCCCGGTCAGGCTGAGAAGCCGGTCGGTCGTCGGCGCACCGTCGCGCGCGCGCCCCACCTGGTCGAGCACGACGTAGCGGAACATCGTCGACCCGGCCGCCACGGCGAACGGCGCGACGACGGCCAGCGCGGCCGCACCGGCCGCGAGCGTCGCCCGCAGCGCCGGCCGCCAGCCGCGTACGACGAGCTGCCAGGCGAGCACGACGAGGACGGGGACGACGTCCCAGATCTTCACGACGACGCCGAGGCCGAGCACGGCCCCGCCCGCCCAGGTCCACCACCCGCGGGCTCCGGGATCGGCCGCGCGCAGCAGCAGCAGGACGCCGGCGAGCAGGGTGACGGTGCCTACGGGCTCCAGGAGGGTGAGCCGGTCCGCGTAGACCGCCGGGGCCGCCACGGCGTACAGCAGGCCCCCGACGACCGCCGCCGCCGTTCCCCACCGCCAGGCGATCCGCGTGACCAGCGCGGCGCTGGCCGCACCGACGAGCATGAAGCCGACGCGCGCCGCGACGAGGGCGTCCGAGTCGCTCACCACATGGGTCAGGGCGGCGAAAGGGCTGAGCGCGAGCGTGATCCCGGGCGGGTGCAGGAACAGGAAGTCGCGGTACGGCAGCCGGCCGTGCACGAGCGCGACCGCCGAGGCGAAGTACACCCCGTCGTCGTACCCGTGGTAGCCGCGCACCCCGGCGGCGCCGCCGCAGACGATCCACCGCATGACGAACGCGACGACCGCCGACCCAGCGGTGATCAGCCACCCGAGCGTGCGCGCCGAGACCGTGGGCAGCGCGAGGCGCGCGACGGGTGCCGCGGGGCGGGTGCTCAGGTCGACGGCCAACGCGGGGCTCCAGACGAAGGGACGAGGGGGCGCGTCGTTGCGGCCCAATTCTCGCACCCCCCGCGGCGGACGCCGCCGTAGGGTGACGTCGTGACGGAGCGCCCTCTCGCGGACAGGCCCTGGCTGGATCCCTCCCGCTCACCCGCCGAGCGTGCCGAGCTGCTGCTCGCACGGCTCACCCCGGCCGAGAAGGTCGGCCAGCTCCATCAGCCGGTGAACGTGGACGCAGCGCGCGACGCCGACGACCTACGTGCCGGCCGGATCGGGACGTCCCTGTCGGCGAGCGGGGCGACGGCCGGCAACGTGCGCGACGCGGGCGTCGCGGTGCGCGCCGTCAACGCGGTGCAGCGGGTCGCGGTCGAGGAGTCGCGCGTCGGCATCCCGCTGCTGTTCGCCCGCGACGTCATCCACGGGCACCGCACCGTCTTCCCGATCCCGCTCGGCCAGGCCGCCACCTGGGACGCCGAGCTGGTGCGGCGGGGAGCGCGGCTGGCCGCGGTCGAGGCGGCAGCCGTCGGCATCGGCTGGACGTTCACGCCGATGATGGACATCACCGGTGACCACCGCTGGGGCCGCGTCGCGGAGAGCCTGGGGGAGGACCCGGTGCTCGCCGGACGGCTCGCGGCCGCGACCGTCCACGGCCTGCAGACCGACGACCTGTCGGCGCCGGACGCGGTCGCGGCGTGCGCCAAGCACTACGTCGGCTACGGGCTGGCCGAGGGCGGACGTGACTACGGCTCGGTGACGGCGGGCGAGAACAGCCTGCGCAACCTGCAGCTGCGCCCGTTCCGGGAGTGCGTCCGGGCCGGCGTCGCCACCGTCATGTCCAGCTTCAACGACATCGACGGCGTCCCTGTGCACGCGAACCGGCGGTACCTGCGCGAGATCCTCAAGGACGAGTGGGGGTTCGACGGCGCGGTCGTCAGCGACTGGGAGGGCGTCGGGGAGATCGTGCAGCACCGCGTCGCGGTCGACCGGTCCGACGCCGCGCGCCGCGCGCTCGAGGCCGGCGTCGACATGGACATGGTCTCCGGGGCGTACCTCGCGCACCTCGAGGAGCTGGTCTCCTCGGGGGCGGTAGCGGTCGAGCTGCTCGACGACGCAGTGCGCCGCGTGCTCACGCTGAAGTTCCGGTGCGGACTGTTCGAGCACCCATACACCGACGAGGGTCTCGAGGCGCAGGTCGCAGGTTCCGACGAGCACCGCGCGGCAGCGCGTGAGTCGGCTGCGGCGTCGTTGGTCCTGCTGACGAACGGCGGCATCCTGCCGCTGGACCCGGGGTCCGACGAGCCGATCCTGTTCACCGGCCCCCTGCTGGACGCCACCGACGCCCTGTTCGGCACCTGGACGCTCGACGGCCGCGGCGAGGAGGTCGTCTCGATCGCCTCCGCGCTGTCGCGGTTCGACCTGCCGGGTGCGCGGTCGGTCCCATGGGTGCACACGGACCAGGTGCTGGCCGCGGCGCGTGAGGTCTCGACGGTGGTCGCGTTCGTCGGCGAGCACCCGGTGCGCTCCGGCGAGGCCAGCTCGATCACCACGCTCGACCTGCCGGTCGGGCAGCTGGAGACGCTGCAGGCGATCAAGGCGGTCGGCGTGCGGCTCGTCGTCGTCGTGCTCGCCGGCCGGGCGTTGTCGGTGCCGTGGCTCGCCGAGCACGCGGACGCCGTTCTCTACGCCTGGCACCCGGGGTCGGAGGGCGGCAACGCGATCGCCGACGTGCTCCTCGGTGCCGTCGGTCCGCGCGGTCGGCTGCCGATCACGCTGCCGCGGTCGGCCGGGCAGCAGCCGCTCGTCTACAACCACCGCTCGACGGGTCGCCCGATCTCGCCGGAGGAGGACGGGACCTGGGGTCGCTACCAGGACAGCCTGACCGCTCCGCTCCATCCGTTCGGGTTCGGCCTCACCTACGGCTCCGTCGAGTACGGGGACGCGACCGTGTCCGTCGAGGCGACCGGGCCTGCGGCGGCCGTCTCGGCGTCTGTCGTCGTGACCAACACCGGGATTCGCGCGTGCACCGAGGTCGTGCAGGTCTACGTCCGCGACGAGGTCGCCGAGGTCACCCGGCCCGTGAAGGAGCTCCTCGACTGGGCCGTCGTGCCCTTGGCTCCGGGCGAGTCGCGGACCGTGGCGTTCCGCATCGGGTCCGAGCGCCTCGGGTACCACGGCCCGGACGGTCGGCACCGCGTGGACCCGGGCGCGTTCGCGCTGTGGATCGCCCCGGACTCGGCCGCCGGGCAGCCGGTACCGTTCGTGCTGGCGTGAGGGTCAGCGGGCGCCCGTGAGGTGCCGCGCCCGGCGCTGCGACGGCAGTGCGGGGTCCCGCCTGGCCGGCTGACGACGCTCGAGCTCGTCGGCCACCGCGCGCCAGCACCGCTCGGCCTGCCGGAGCTGGGCGGTGACGTCCTCGGGACCGACGTGACCGACGCTCCCGAGACCGTCGGCGGCGTCGAGGGCGTCGAGCCCGCGCTCGACGGCCTGCTTCGAGGCCCAGTAGTTCGTCGTCTCGCGCGCGGTGGCCGGTGTCATGACCTCGAGCGCGGCAGCGGCGTCGTCGAACAGCGACCGCACCAGGGCGATCGCGTGCGGCCGCTCGCCCAGCGACATCTGTCCGACGGCGACGGCGACCGCGCTCACGATGGTCGTCTGGGCCAGGTGCTCGACGGTCTCCCGCAGGGCTTCCGGCCGCACCTGGATGAGCAGCAGCAGGGCGACCGTCCGGCCCAGCAGCGTCTCGTTGCGGGCGCGGCCGATCCGCTGCCGCTCGGCGGCCTCGCGCGCCTCGCTCTCGGCGCGCAGTGCGTCGGCGAGGGCCTCGCGCTCACGTCGTTCCGCGTCCAGGCGTGCCGCCGTGGCGTGCCGCGAGACGATCTCGGTGGCCGTGCGGACCGCCCGGGCGCTCTCCGCCTGCCCCTTGAGCACCAGGTCGACGGCGCACTGGTTCATCGGGGTCGCGTACCCGGAGTCGGTGTAGCCGAACAGTGCGACGCGGTGCTCCTCGGCGTACAGGACCGCGATCTTGGCGAACCCGGAGCGCGAGTAGAAGACGGCGACCGTCGCCCCGGCCGCGGCCCGCAGGCGTTCGACGTCGGCGCGCTCGACCGGGCTGCGCTGGTGCTCCACGCGTCCGGAGAAGTCGTACCCGACGAGGTCGAGGGCGTTGTCCGGCTGGGTCTGGGCGTCGAGGTTGACCCGGACGTCGACGTACGCGAGGACCGTGCGTGCATGACGTTCGGCGAAGTGCTCGGCGTCTCTCCACTGCGGGTTCTTGGCCACCTGGTTCACGCTCCACCTCCTCCGGTCGTCGTCGGTTCCAGACTCTCCTCGACGCTAGGCGCTGGGACGACACCAGCGCTCGGCCCGTTGGGGTGACCCACCGCAGGACAATTCGACGGCAGTCCGGGACGCACCGGGGCGAATGCCTCGATCGCGTCAGCCGTTCGTGGTGGCAGGGTGGAGCCATGACGGCACGGTGGCCGCAGTTCGAGCCGGCGCTCGGGCGAGCGACGGAGCACACCCGCGAGTGGCTGGAAGCGCTGCACGACCGACCCGTGCACCCGAAGTCCCGGGAGCTCGCGTTCGGCGGTCCGCTGCCGGACGGTCCGACGGATCCGGCGCTGGTGGTGGACGAGCTGGCGGCCGGGATCGAGCCGGGCCTGATGAGCATGCCGTCCGGACGGTTCTTCGGGTGGGTGATCGGCGGTTCGCACCCGGCCGCGCTCGCGGCGGACTGGCTCACGGCGGCGTGGGACCAGAACTCGGCCATGCGGTACGCGACGCCGGGCACGGTGGCCGTCGAGGATGCCGCCGGCGCCTGGCTGCTCGACCTCCTCGGTCTGCCGACGACCGCCGACGTCGGCTTCGTGACCGGCGCGACCATGGCGA
This sequence comes from Cellulomonas sp. McL0617, assembly GCF_049994875.1. Taxonomy (GTDB): domain Bacteria; phylum Actinomycetota; class Actinomycetes; order Actinomycetales; family Cellulomonadaceae; genus Cellulomonas. Next base: position 3,097,999 of record NZ_CP188256.1, on the reverse strand, counting down.
ACTTCACCGGGCTGGCCGCCGCCCGACAGCAGGTGCTGGCCGATGCCGGCTGGGACGTGAACCGGGACGGGCTGTCCGGCGCGCCGCGCGTCCGGGTGCTCGTCGGCGAGGAGCGGCACGGCACGCTCGACCTGGCGCTGCGCTACCTCGGGCTCGGTGTCCCGCAGGCGGTCGCGGCGGATGCGCAGGGCCGGCTCGTGGTGGACGACCTCGCGCGGGCGCTGGGCGACGGCTCCGGTCCGACGATCGTGTGCCTGCAGGCCGGGAACCTGCACTCGGGCGCGTTCGACCCGATCGCCGACGCCGTCGAGGTCGCGCACGCGCACGGCGCCTGGGTGCACGTGGACGGTGCGTTCGGGCTCTGGGCGGCCGCCTCACCCCGGCTGCGGGACCTCGTCCGGGGCCTGGAGGGCGCCGACTCGTGGGCCACCGACGCGCACAAGACCCTGAACGTGCCCTACGACTGCGGCGTCGCGATCGTCGCCCGGCCCGAGTCCCTTCGGCGCGCGTTCGGCATGCAGGCGGAGTACTTCGCCGCCTTCGCGGACGAGGGTGACCCGCAGGAGAAGGTGCCCGAGCTGTCGCGACGAGCCCGCGGGGTGCCGGTGTGGGCGGCCCTGCGCTCGCTCGGACGGTCCGGCGTCGCGGACCTGGTCGATCGGCTCGCGCTGCGTGCCCGGCAGATCGCCGACGGCCTGGCCGGCATCGAGGGTGCAGAGATCCTGAACGACGTGGTGTTCACGCAGGTCAGTGTCGCGTTCGGCTCGGACGAGCGGACGCGGCGGGTGGGCGAGGCGTTGATCGCCGACGGGGGCACGTGGATGTCCGGGTCGCACTGGCAGGGTCGCGACATCCTGCGGGTGTCGGTGAGCAACTGGTCGACCGACGAGGAGGACGTCGCCCGCTCGATCGAGGCGGTGCGCCGCGCGGTGTCCGCGGCGGGCTGAGCGCCGAACGCGCTCAGCCCGCCGGTAGGTCTACCGCAGGTACGGGTCGTTCACCGGTGGAGCGGTCGGCGGCTGGCCGGGCCCGCTCGGAGCACCGACGCCGACCGGGATCCGCTCCAGGAAGGGCGGCTCCTCCACGCGTCGCGGGTGGGTCCGCTGGTACCGCCGGTTCAGGAGGACGAGTCCCCACGTGATGAGCCCGCCGGCAGCGAGCCACGGGAGCAGGACCCCGAACTCGGTCGCGACGCCCCCCATGAAACCCGCGAACGAGCTCCAGCCGTCCGCCAGGCCGTCGAGGAACGAGTCGGGTCCGGGGGTGGCGACGACGACCTTCTCCGGCGGCGGCACGACCGCAGGGCCGTGCAGGTTGATCGTCAGGGTCGACAGGGAAACCTGCTCCGCCAGTCGTGCGCGTTGGCTCGTCAGCTGCTCCAGGTCCGTCTGCCGCTGCGTCAGGGCGGCCTCCGCCTGGGTGATGTCGTCGCTGGTGGTGGCCTTGCTGAGCAGGTCGGACATGCGTGCGACGGACAGCTGCATCCCGGCGATGCGCGCGTCCAGGTCCTCGGCCGCGCTGGTGACGTCGTCGGTGCCGAGCTCGATCGTGTCGACGGTGCCGAGCGACCGCAGCGCCAGGATCGTGCTGTTCACCGCCGAGGAGGGGATCCGGACGGTCAGGTCCGCAGTGGCGACGGCGTCGCCCGATGCGGCGTGCTCGATGCGCTTGTCGATCCGGCCACCCGCGTTGTCGGTGAGCTTGATGATGGCGTCGGCGGCGTCCTGCGGCTTGTCGACGGTCATGGTGATGTCGCCGCTCTGGATGACCTGCCGGTCGTCGGTGGACGGCGCGGAGGCGCCGATGCCGTCGCCGGTGGAGTCGCTGGTGCCGACTCCGGAGCCGCCGTCCGCGGGTGCCTCGGCGCCGCTGTCGCCGGCGCCTGCGAGAGCGTCACCTCCGGTGCCGTCCTGCGCGGATCCGTCGGAGGTGGTGCCCCCGGTGTCGGAGCTGGCGCCCGAGTCGCCGGCGGTGCAGCCGGCGAGCAGGACGCTCAGGGACAGGACGGCGGCCGCTGCGAGCGCGGTGCCGCGATGGGTGGTGGATCGGCCGTGGCGGCTCGTCTTCTGCGTCATGCCGCGAACGTAGGGGTGCCACGACCGCCGTGGTCGCGTGGTGTGTCAATCGTGACCGGCGGCGCTCGGAAGTATCGCAATCGTGACCGCGCCGTGGCGGTTCAGATGCGGGCCGAGCCTCCTACCTGCACGAACGGCGTACGCCGTCGGGGTTCACACCGCGTACGCACTGGCGGTCCACAGGTGCACCGCGGCGTACGCGCGCCAGGGCCGCCAGGTCTCCGCGGCGGCAGCGACGGCCCGCGCGTCCGCGGCCCCGAGGGCCCGCCGCAGCACGAGGTCGCCGACGGGCATCGCGTCCCGGTCGCCGAGCACCCGAAGGGCGAGGTAGTCCACGGTCCAGGGCCCGATCCCCGGGACGGCCAGCAGCTGAGGTCGGGCGTCAGCGTCCCAGGCGAGCCCCTGCGCGCAGGCCGTCGCGAGCGCGTGGATCGTCCGGGCGCGCGCGTGCGTGATCCGCACGACGCGCTGGAGCTCGACCGGGTCGACGGCGGCGAGCCTGTCCGGCGACGGGTACGCGAGCAGGCCGTCCGGCCCGGGCGAGCCGTAGGCGGCGGCCAGGCGGCCGCCGAACGTGCGTGCCGCACCGAGGGACACCTGCTGCCCGAGCACGGTGGTGACGGCCGCCTCGAAGCCGTTCGGGTGACCCAGGATCCGCAGCGACGGCCGGGCCGCCACGAGCGGGCCGAGCACGGCGTCGTCGGCGAACGCCGCCGCCACGACGCCCAGGTCGTCGGCGAGGCCGAACCAGCGCTCGGCCAGAGCCTCCAGGGCCGCGGGGGATCCCGTCGTGGCGCTCAAGGTGACGCGGTCGCGCGCCGGCCGGGCCTCGACCAACGCCTGGAACCCGTCCAGTGTGACCAGTCGCCGGACGGTCCCGTCGGCGGTGACCTCCTCGACCCCGGGGACCGCGTGCGCGACCAGGGAGGCGAGCGCGGGGGCGGGGTCGAACGGGCGTCGGACGGTCACGGTCGTGCTCACGGTCCGCAACGCTAGCGGCCGAAGTCTCGACAGGTTCGATGGCGTCGCACGGCTCTGTTGCGGTCGATCTGTGGGAGGGTGAGAATCGATGCAGCCGACTTCCTCGAGCACACCGGGGGCCGGCTGGAGGTAGGTCTGAACTGTGTTGCCGAGGGTCGCGGCGAGAGCCGGACCGCCCGTGAGGGTTCAGGGAGCGCGCCAAGCCTCGTGCCGGCGAGACGCCTCTCCGACGGGCCCCGTCTCTGATGGTGGAGACGGGGCCTCTCTACGTCAGCGCCCCCGATGGACCCTCCGAAAAGGGTGAGGTCTGCGCCGCACCTGCCTACGCTGAGGCGCGTGCCCCTGCTCACCACCACGTCCACCGCCGACACCGGCGTCGCCCACGACGTCCAGGGATTCGTCGTCCCCCTGCTCTCGATCCTCGCCGCGATCGTCGTCGCCTACGTCCTGGCGACGCTCATCGCGGCCCTCGTCGGCCGGGTCGCCCGCAGGTCGTCGGTCGCCGCCGACCTGAGCCGCCGGTCGCGACGACCGCTGCGCGCCGTGCTGCTCGTCATCGCGATCTGGGTCGCCCTGCGGCTCAGCACCGACCCGGCGGACTGGACCGTGCAGACCGAGCACGTCCTGCTGATCGCCCTCATCATCACGGTGACCTGGCTGATCGGGAGCCTGGCGTTCGTGCTGGAGGACACCGCCGTCCAGCGGTACCGCATCGACGTGGTCGACAACCGGCACGCCCGGCGCGTCCGGACGCAGGTGCAGGTGCTCCGCAGGATCACGGTCGCCATCCTCGTGGTGTGCGCGGTCGCGGGCATCCTGCTGACGTTCCCGCAGGCCCGCGCGCTCGGCGCCAGCCTGCTCGCGTCGGCCGGCCTCATCTCGATCGTCGCCGGCCTGGCCGCCCAGAGCTCCCTGGCCAACGTGTTCGCCGGGCTCCAGCTCGCGTTCACGGACGCGATCCGGGTGGACGACGTGGTCGTCGTCGACACCCAGTGGGGCCGGATCGAGGAGATCACGCTCACCTACGTCGTGGTGCACATCTGGGACGACCGGCGGCTGATCCTGCCGTCCACGTACTTCACGACGACGCCCTTCGAGAACTGGACCCGACGCGCGGCCGACCTGCTGGGCACCGTCGAGCTGGACCTCGACTGGGAGGTCCCGGTCGAGCAGATGCGTGCCGAGCTGGTGCGGCTGCTCGAGCACACCGACCTCTGGGACCACCGGGTCGGCGTCCTCCAGGTGACCGACGCGATCGGCGGGCACGTCCGCGTCCGCGCGCTGGCCAGCGCGGTCGACGCGCCGACCCTGTTCGACCTGCGCTGCTACGTCCGCGAGGGTCTGGTCGCCTGGCTGCAGGACGTCGCGCCGCAGGGGATGCCCCGGACGCGGTGGGAGGGAACGTCGCCGGTGCAGGCGGAACGACGGACCCGCCGGCAGGACACCCCGGCACCGGTCCTGCCCCCGCCGGGGGCGTGGTCCGGCACCGACGCCGACAACGGCACCGCAGACGACACCATGACGATCACCACCGCCGGCAACGACGCGCGGCTGTTCACGGGCAGCATCCAGGGGCTCGAGCGGTCTCGGCAGTTCTCGGGGCCCGGGCAGGACGTGATCGACGAGCGGGAGCAGGCGGCGCAGGAGCACGGCGAGGGCCGACCGCCCGCGTGAGCATCGAACCCGTCACCGTCGACGTCCTGGTCGAGCGGGTGGTCGCGACCGTGCTCGCGGCGGGACCAGGCAGGGTCCGGGTGATCGTCGACGGAGCCCCTCCGACGCTGCCGGGCGCGCTCGCGGACGCCCTCGTCGCACCCCTGCGTGCGGCCGGCCGGGCGGTCACCCGCGTGCACGCCGAGGACTTCCTGCGGCCGGCCTCCCTGCGCTGGGAGCTCGGCCGCCACGAGCCGGACGCCTACCTGGAGGACCGGCTGGACCTGAACGCGCTCGGTCGGGAGGTGCTCGACCGGTTCGTCGACGAGGGCCGTTACCTGCCGACGCTCTGGGACGCGGCCCGGGACCGCGCGACCCGCGACACGTACGCGGAGGCGCCCGAGGGAGCGGTGCTGTTGCTCGACGGGAGCCTGCTGCTGGGCCGGTGGCTCGAGCACGAGGTCGCGGTCCATCTCACGGCGCGGCCGTCGTCCTTGGAGCGCCGGACGTCCGCCGCGGACCGCTGGGCGCTGCCTGCGTTCGCGCGCTACGACGCGGAGATGCTGCCGACCGCCGTCGCGGACCTGGTCGTGCACGCGGACGACCCGCGGCACCCCGCGCTGGAGGTCACGCGACCGCCGCGCTGACCCGTTCGGCCAGTCGCCTCGTGGCGTCGACCAGCTCGGCCGGGCCGACGATCTGCAGCGGCGCACCGAACATCGCCATCTGCGCGGCGAGCCCGTCCCACGACCACGACGACAGGACCACGCGGCTGCGTCCGTCCGGCAGGGCCTCGACCAGCCCGTCCCGACCCGCCCAGCGGACGATCTCCTCGGCCGGTCGCTCGACCAGCGCCTCGCCGCGGATCGACGTCTCCCACGGCGAGATCGAGCGGAACCGCTCCGCGACGAACGACGCGACGTCGGCCGCGGGCAGGTCGCGAGGCGCGTAGCGCGGCCCGGACGGCGTCTTGGGGGTCATCCGGTCCACGCGGAACGTGCGCCAGTCGGCGCGCTCGAGGTCGTAGCCGACCAGGTACCAGCGGCCGCCCCAGGTCACCAGGTGGTGCGCCTCGGCCCGGCGGGGGATGCCGAGCGCGTTCGCGGTGCCGCCCGCGTAGTCGAACCGCAGGACTTCCCGTGCGCGGACGGCGCCGCCGACGACCATCAGCGTCTCGGCGTCGACCGACGGACGCGGGCGGGTCGATGCGCGGGTGACCGCCGTGACCTGCAGCGCCTCCGCCGCAGAACGCAGCCGGGCCGGCATCACCTGGCGCAGCGTGGCGAGGGCCCGAACGGCGGCCTCGTCGACGCCGTCGACCCCCGTGGACGCGGTCTGGAGCGCGACGACGAGCGCGACGGCCTGCTCGTCGTCGAGCAGCAGCGGTGGCATGTGCGTGCCGGGCTCGAGCCGGTAGCCACCGTCGGGGCCCTTGGCGGCGTGCACGGGGTAGCCCAGCTCGCGCAGCCGGTCGACGTCGCGGCGCACCGTGCGCGGGCTGACGCCGAGGCGCTCGGCGAGCACGTCGCCCGACCAGTCGCGGCGCGTCTGGAGCAGCGACAAGAGCGAGAGGAGCCGGGAGGACGGGGTGGACATGTCTCCATGATGCCCTCGAGTAGCGGACAGAACCTGGCCGCTACTCCCGAGAGACTCGTGTCGTACCCCTCCCGAGAGGAAGAGCCCCATGATCCAGACCCGAGGACTGACCAAGGACTTCGAGCTGAGCAAGTCGCAGACCGTGCACGCCGTGCGCGGGATCGACCTCGACGTCGCGCCCGGCGAGCTCGTCGCGGTGCTCGGCCCCAACGGTGCCGGCAAGACGACGACGATGCGCATGCTCACCACCCTGGTGCGGCCCACGTCCGGCACGGCGAGCGTGGCGGGCATCGACGTGCTCCAGGACCCGGCCGGCGTCCGCCGGCACATCGGCTACGTCGGCCAGGGCAACGGCGCGGGCCACACCCAGCGCGGCGTCGACGAGCTGTACTCGCAGGGACTGATCTACGGCCTCGACCGGGTGTCCGCCCGGCGGCGCGCGCACGAGCTGGTCGAGGCGTTGGACCTGTCGGCGCACGCGACCCGCAAGGTCAGCGAGCTGTCCGGCGGGCAGCGCCGTCGCCTCGACGTGGCGCTCGGTCTGGTCCACGCGCCCCAGCTGCTGTTCCTCGACGAGCCGAGCACGGGCCTCGACCCGCAGAACCGCGCGAACCTCTGGGAGCACATCCTGCGGCTGCGTGCCGAGCACCAGATGACGATCATGCTCACCACGCACTACCTCGACGAGGCCGACACGATGGCCGAGCGCGTGGTCGTCGTGGACAACGGGCAGGTCATCGCCGACGACACGGCCGACGGTCTCAAGCGCACGCTGGCCGGCGACCGCGTCGTCCTGACGACGACGGGATCTGCGCAGGTCGTCGCGGGGCTCGTCGCCCACGTCGCGGGCGCCCGCGACGTGTCCGTCCACGGCTCGGTCGTCGAGGCGCGCGTGGCCGACGCCGGCACCGCGGTGCCGGAGCTCGTGATCGCCGCGTCGCGGGCCGGCGCACCTCTGCTCGAGGCGCTCGCCGTGCGCCCGACGCTCGACGACGTCTTCCTGGCCCTCACCGGCCGCTCCCTGCGCGACGAAGGTTCCCCGACGTCCGACGACACCGAAGGGCAGGACGCAGCATGAGCACCCTCGCACTCGACACCCCCGTGATCGCCCCGACGCAGGCGCGTCGGCCCTGGTTCTCGGACGTGTGGCTCGTCATGACCCGTGAGCTGCGGCCCGTGGTCCGCGAGCCGTTCTCGGTGGTCTTCGGGCTGGTCCAGCCCCTGGTCTTCCTCGCCCTGTTCGGTCCGCTGCTCGCCGGGTCCACCGACCTGCCGTCGGCCGACGTCTGGCAGTGGTTCGTCCCGGCGATCCTCGTCATGACCACGCTGTTCGGCACGTCGATCACGGGGTCCAACCTGCAGGTCGACATGCAGACCGGCGCCCACGAGCGGCTGCTGGTGACGCCCCTGTCGCGTTCGTCGCAGCTGGTCGGGCGCTCGCTCAAGGAGATGGTGCCGCTGGTCGCGCAGGCCCTCATCGTCATCCTGGTCATGCTGCCGTTCGGGTTCCGCGCCGACCCCGTCGGCGCCGTCGTGGGCCTGGCCCTGCTCGCCGTGCTCGGCATCGGGCTCGGCTCGTTCAGCTACGCGCTGGCGATCGCGGTGCGCAAGCAGGAGTGGATGTTCTGGGCCGTCCAGCAGACCGTCCTTTTTCCGCTCCTGATCCTCTCCGGGATGCTGCTGCCCATCGAGTCCGGTCCGCAGTGGATGAAGGTGGCCTCCGCGTTCGACCCGCTGCGGTGGGTGGTCGAGGCCGAGCGCGCGCTGTTCGCCGGCGACCTGACCGTGTCCGCGGTCGGCTGGGGCTGGGTCGCGGCGGTGCTGACCGCGGTCGTGGGGCTCGTCGTCGGGGTGCGGACCCTGCTGCGCTCCACCGACTGACCTCACGTCCGGCACCCGTCGCGCGTCTTCCTCGTGAGGGCGCGCGACGGGCGTGTCAGAGGGAGGGTCCAGGATGAGCACCATGCTTGTCGACGAGGAACGGGCGGTCGCCACGGACGCACGCATCACGCACACCGTGGTGCCGACGCCGCTCGGCCCGACCACGCTGGTCGCGCACGACGGTCGCCTCAGTGCCCTGCTCATGCCCAGCTCCAAGTACGCCGAGGTCCAGGGTCCGTTCGGGGAGAGGGACGACGACGGCTTCGACGAGGTCCGCACCCAGCTCGAGGAGTACTTCGCCGGGACGCGGACCGCGTTCGACCTGCCGTTGGCGCTCGTCGGCACCACGTTCCAGGTGCGCGTCTGGCAGGGGCTGCTGACCATCCCGTACGGGCAGACGTGGTCCTACGGCGAGCTCGCCGAGGCGGTCGGCCTCGACCCGCGAACCTCGTCGCGCGCGGTCGGTGCCGCGAACGGCCGCAACCGGATCGCGATCGTCGTCCCGTGCCACCGCGTGATCGGTGCCGACGGCACGCTCACCGGCTTCGCGGCGGGCCTCGACCGCAAGCGGTTCCTCCTCGACCTCGAGCAGGGGACGCCGGACCTGCTGTTCTGACGCTGCGCGCGCGCGCCCGACCTGGGAGGGTCGTCCCATGCGCGTCGTCGTCGTGGGAGCGAGCGGGAACGTCGGCACGGCTCTGCTCCGCCGGTTCGCGGCCGACGAGACCGTGACGTCGGTGGTCGCCATCGCTCGCCGGCCGCCGTCGCCACCCTCGCCGCCCTACGACTCGGCGCGGTGGGTGGCCTGCGACGCGAGCGCGCCGGACGGGGTCGACCGGCTCGCGGGCGTGTTCGCCGGCGCCGACTCGGTGGTCCACCTGGCGTGGGCGACCGAGCCCCGGCACAACCGGTCGCGGCTGCGCGCCGAGAACGTCGGCAGCACCCGCAACGTGCTCGCCGCGGTCCGTCGCTCAGGCGTCGCGCACCTCGTGGTCGCCTCGTCGGTGGGCGCCTACTCGCCGGCCCCGGACGATGTGCCGCGCGGCGAGGGCTGGGCGACCGAGGGCATCCGCACCTCGCCGTACAGCGCGGACAAGGCCGAGGTCGAGCGTCTCCTCGACGACGTCCCCGACCTTGCGATCGCCCGGCTGCGCACGGCCCTGGTGCTCCAGCACTCCGCAGGCCAGCAGCTCGCGCGGTCCGTGCTCGGCCCGTGGGTGCCCAAGCGGGCGCTCGACGGACACCTGGCGACACTGTCGTGGCCGGTCGGGCTGCGGTTCCAGACGGTGCACGCGACCGACGTCGCGGCTGCCTTCCGCGAGGCCGTGGTCCGCCACGTCGAGGGCCCGTTCAACGTCGCGGGACCCGGCGTGCTGCGCGGGCAGGACGTCGCCGACGTCGTCGCCCGAGGCCGCCTGCGTGAGCTCCCCGTGTCGCGCGCGCGGCTCCAGCTGGCCGCCGCCTGGGCCGTCCGCGCGGTGCCGGTCGGCCCCGGCTGGCTCGACCTGGCGCTCGCCGCACCGCTGCTGGACACCAGCCGCGCCGCGCGCGAGCTCGACTTCCGCCCGCAGTGGTCGGCCCTCGCGAGCCTGCGCGACGCGGTCACCGGCATCGCCGCAGGTGCGGGCACCGACAGCCCGGCCCTGCGGCCGCGCCGATCAGCCAGGTAGGGCATCCTCGACCCATGGCTGACGAGTTCCCCGCCGAGCGGCACGTGTACGGCAACGTCGACGCCCCGGTCACGATCCTGGAGTTCGGCGACCTCGAGTGCCCCTACTGCCGGGCGGCCGCCGCCCCGCTCAAGGACTTGGTGGACACCTCCGACGGTCGCGTGCGGCTGGTGTGGCGGCACTTCCCGCTGTTCGAGGTGCACCCGTACGCGCTGTCGGCGGCGCTCGCGGCAGAGGCGGCCGGGCGGCACGGCAGGTTCTGGGAGATGCACGACGCGCTGCTGGTCGACCAGTCGCGGCTCAGCGAGCCGGACCTGCGGCGCGCCGCGGAGGCCCTCGGCGTCGACCCGGCGGAGGTCGTCGGCGAGCGGGCCCAGGCGCTCGCCCCGGCCGTCCAGGGCGACTACGCGGCCGGTGTGGCGCTGGGCGTGCGGGGAACGCCGGCCATCTACGTCAACGGTGAGTACTTCCGCGGCAAGGTCACGCTGGAGCGGCTGCGGGAGGCGGTGGACGCGGCGTGAGCGTGCTGCGGACCGCGATGGTCACGGGTGCGGGGCGGGGGATCGGCCGCGGGATCGCGATCGGTCTCGCCGCCGCGGGCTACCGGCTCGCGCTGGTCGGGCGGACGCGGTCGAACCTGGACGCCGTGGCCGAGGAGCTCGGCGGGTCCGTCTTCGTCGCGACCGCCGACCTGATCGACCCGACCGAGGTCGACGACGCGGTCGCCCGGGCCGAGGACGAGCTGGGCGGCCTGGGGCTGCTGGTCAACAACGCGGGCGTCATCGAGCGCGAGGCCACCGACTTCGTCGGCGACGACGTCGAGGACACCTGGCGCGTGATCGAGGCGAACGTCCGCGGTCCGCTGCTCGTCACCCACGCCGTGCTGCCGGGGATGCTCGCCCGGGGGAGCGGCCGGGTGGTCAACCTCAACTCCGGTGCCGGGCACCGCGCGATGACCGAGTACACCGGGTATGCGATCAGCAAGGGCGCGCTCGCGCGGTTCACCACGCAGCTCGACGCGCAGTACCGCGATCGCGGCCTGCGCGTGCTCGACCTGGCACCCGGGCACGTCCAGACGCAGATGACGACGTCCATGCCGATGCATGCGGGGCGCACGAGCTGGACGCCGATCGAGGCCGTGGCGGAGCTGGTGCGCGCCTTCGGCGACGGAGAGCTCGACGCCCTGTCGGGCCGGTTCGTGCGCGCCGGCACGGACACCGTCGAGTCCCTGCGGGCCGCGACCGCGCAGATCCTCGCCACGGACGCGCGCACGCTGAGCCTGGGCAGCTACGGCGCCGACGACCGGGTCGGCTAGGCCGCTGCGCGCTGGACCGACCGGCCGGCACCCGGCACGATCGAGCGATGGACACCTCGCCCATCCGCCACGAGCTCGTCCTGCCGGTCACCCCCCGCGAGGCGTTCGACGCCTACGTCCAGGACATCGCCCAGTGGTGGGACCCCGCCTACTCACCGAGTGCCGACGACTATCGCGGCATGACGATCGAGCCGCGCGTCGGTGGGCGCGTGTTCATCGACGACGCCGCGCGGGGTGAGGTCGTCTGGGGTCACGTGCTCGCCATCGCCGCGGGCGCGATCGTCGTGCACACCCTCGCGATCGGCCCGGACGTCGACCACCCGAGCCGGATCAGCGCACAGTTCGTGCCGCTCGACGAGGGCGGCACCCGGTTCGAGTTCGAGCACGGCGGTTGGACGCCGGAGAACGCCGCCGAGCGAGCCCGCTTCCGCGACTGGCCGCGGATCCTCGACCGCTACGCGTCCTTCGTCGCGTCCCGCCCGAAGCCGTAGCCCGCCGGTGCCTACGTCGCCGGAGCCGTCCACGGGAGCGGCGGGAGGGCGGGCGGGGGACCGTCGCCCGCGGGGGAGCACAGGGGCAGCTTCTCGCCCAGCCAGCGCAGCAGGATCGAGCCGAGCACCGCGGCGGTCAGCGATCCGGCGAGGATGCCGATCTTGGCGGTGTCGAGCATCTCGGGCTGGTCGGAGAACGCCAGCTCGGCGATGAACAACGAGATCGTGAACCCGATGCCCGCCAGCACGGCGCCGCCGAGCAGGTGGCCCCAGCGCACGCGCCCGGGCAGCTCGCCGAGGCCGAACCGCAGAGCGATCGTCGAGGCACCGGTGATGCCGACCGCGTTGCCGAGCACGAGCGCGACCGCGATGCCGATGGCCAGGCGGGAGTGGGCCGCGGCGGTCAGGGAGTCGGTGGTCAGCACGATGCCCGCGTTGGCCAGCCCGAACAGCGGCACGACGACGAACGCGCTCCACGGGTGCAGGATGCGCTGCAGCCGGTCGTTCGTCGGCACCGCGGCACGGGCAGCCAGCTCGGCCAGGTGCTCGCGCTCGGCGGTGGTGTCCTCGATCAGGTCGCGGCCGTAACCGGCGACGGCCTCGACGTCCTCGCGCCCCGGGGGTCGCGCCGGTACGAGCAGCCCGACGATCACGCCGGCCAGGGTGGCGTGCACGCCCGACGCCTGCACGGCGAACCACAGGGCCAGCCCGGCGATCACGTAGGGCGCCAGCTGCCAGACCTTGAGCCAGCGCATGACGAGCACGCCCAGCACGATCGCCGCGGCAAGGGCCAGCGCCTTGCCGTCGATGTCGCGCGTGTAGAAGATCGACATCACGGTGATCGCACCGATGTCGTCGACGATCGCGAGCGTGAGCAGGAACAGGCGCAGGCGGTCGGGGCACTTTGGCCCGAACAGAGCGAGGATGCCGACGAGGAACGCGGTGTCGGTCGACATCACGACGCCCCAGCCGTGGGCCGCGTCGGTGCCGCCGTTGAACGCCAGGTAGATCAGGACGGGGACGAGCAGGCCGCCGAGCGCGCCGAGCGCCGGCACCGCGACGGTCCGCTTGTCACGCAGGTCGCCGGTGGTTGCCTCCCGGCTGATCTCGAGCCCGACGACCGCGAAGAAGATCGCCATCGCGGCGTCGTTGACCCACCCGTGCAGGTCGAGGTCCACGCCCCAGGTCCCGACATGGAACCCGGCCGTCGTCGACCAGAAGGACGCGTAGGAGTCGGACCACGGGGAGTTCGCCCAGATCAGCGCGACGATCGTGGCCGCGAGCAGGTAGACGGCACTGCCGGCCTCGTTGGTGAGGAAGTCCTTGACGGTCGGCTGCAGCCCGGGCAGCGAGACCCGCAGGGCGGGCCCGGGGGACGTGGAGGTCGCCGACATGCGCACCAAACTCGCAGGTCGGCGGCCCGTGCGCAACGCGGCTCAGAAGTGCTTCTCAGGGTCGCCCCGCAGCTCTGCGACGTGGTCGGGGACGTAGGTGGACATCTCGCGCGGTGGCCGCACGTAGCCCGTCGACGCCGGCGGCCGGTCCGGGAGGACGACCTTCTCGTGGGCGACCTCGGTGTACGGGATGGTCGACAGCAGGTGGTTGATCATGTTGATCCGCGCGTGCTTCTTGATGTCCGACTCGACCACGAACCACGGGCTCGCGGGCACGTCGGTGTGCACGAGCATCTCGTCCTTGGCGCGCGAGTATCCCTCCCACCGAGTGATGGACTCCAGGTCCATCGGGCTCAGCTTCCACTGCCGCACCGGGTCGTCCATGCGCGACCGGAACCGGCGCAGCTGCTCCGTGTCGGACACCGAGAACCAGTACTTGCGCAGCAGGATGCCGTCCTCGATGAGCATCTCCTCGAAGATCGGCGTCTGGCGCATGAACCGGCTGTACTCCCGGGGCGTGCAGAAGCCCATGACCTTCTCGACGCCCGCGCGGTTGTACCAGGACCGGTCGAAGAGCACGATCTCGCCGGCCGCGGGCAGGTGTGCCACGTAGCGCTGGTAGTACCACTGGGTCTTGTCGCGCTCCGTGGGCGTCGGCAGCGCGGCGATGCGTGCGACGCGGGGGGAGAGGTACTCCGTGATCCGCTTGATCGTGCCGCCCTTGCCGGCGGCGTCGCGTCCCTCGAAGATCACGACGATCCGCGCCCCGGTCGCCCTGGTCCACTGCTGCACCTTCACCAGCTCGGCCTGGAGGCGGAAGATCTCGGCCTCGTAGACCTTGTTGGGGATCTTGTCCTTGTGCTTCTTGTCCGATTTCTTCGCCATGACCAGACGGTAGCGGCCCCGCGGATCGCGCGGATGACAATGTGGCAACGATCCTCATCTGCGGATTCGTCACGTCTCGACCGCCGCAGACGCGGCACTAGAGTCACCCTGTGACCACCTATCGCATCAGTGAAGCAGCCGAGCTGCTGGGGGTGAGCGACGACACCGTCCGGCGGTGGGTCGACGCGGGCTCCCTGACCGTGTCCGACGACGACGCAGGGCGGAGCGTGATCGACGGCGTGAACCTCGCAGCGCTGGCCGTCGAGCGGGCTCACACCCCGGACGACCCGGCGGCGGGCACCAGCTCCGCCCGCAACCGGTTCCCCGGGCTCGTCACCGCGATCCTGACCGACACGGTCATGGCGCAGGTCGAGCTGCAGGCCGGCCCGTTCCGGCTGGTCTCGCTGATGTCGAGCGAGGCCGTCCGCGAGCTCGGCCTGGAGGTCGGCTCCCGGGCGACGGCCGTCGTCAAGGCCACCACCGTCCTCGTCGAGACCCCGCGGGCCCAGCGATGAGGGCCGGGATGAAGGTGCGCGCGCTGGTCGTCGCGTCCGGCCTGCTGCTCGGTCTGGCGGCGTGCGCGAGCGACAACACGCCGGCCTCGACCCCGACCCCGACCCCGACCGTCTCTGCCACCCCCGCGCTGACCGGCGAGCTGACGGTCTTCGCGGCCGCGTCGCTGCAGGGCACGTTCGACGCCATCCTCAAGGAGTTCGCCGCCGAGAACCCGGGCGTCACGGTCAACCCGGCTACCTACGACGGCTCGTCCACCCTGGCCACCCAGCTCGTCGGCGGCGCGTCCGCCGACGTGTTCGCCTCGGCCGACGAGAAGAACATGCAGACCGTGACCGCCGCTGGCCTCGTGGACGGCACGCCGACGATCTTCACGACGAACACGCTCGAGATCGTCGTGCCGGCGGGCAACCCCAAGAACATCACGAGCCTGCAGGACCTCGGGACGCTCTCGGACGCCGGGGGCAAGGTCGTCATCTGCGCCGCCGAGGTGCCGTGCGGGTCGGCGGCCCACAAGGTGCTCGACACGGCGGGTGTCGGCGTGACGCCGGCCAGCAACGAGCAGAACGTCAAGGCGGTGCTGGCCAAGGTGCAGGCCGGCGAGGCGGACGCGGGTCTCGTCTACAAGACCGACGTGCAGGCGGCCGGTGACACGGTCGAGGGCGTGGAGTTCCCGGAGTCGTCCGCAGCCGTGAACACGTACCCGATCGCCGTGCTGACCGAGCCGCTGCCTCGCAAGAACAGCGCCGAGGTCGCCCAGGCGTTCGTCGACCTCGTGCTCGGACCCAAGGGCCAGGCGATCCTCAAGGACGCGGGGTTCGTCGCGCCGTGAGTGCATCGGCCGTGTCCCGTGACGCGGCTCCCGGTGTGCCCGGGTTCCTCTGGCTCCCCGCGGCCCTCGCCGTCGGTCTGCTGGTGCTCCCGGTCGTCGCGCTGTTCGTACGCGCCGACTGGGGCACGCTGCCGTCCGACGTGACGTCCCCGGAGGCGCTCCAGGCCCTGTGGCTCTCGCTGGTGACGTCGGTGGCCGCGACGGTCTTCTGCGTGCTGCTCGGCGTGCCTCTCGCGGTGGTGCTCTCGCGGGCGCGCGGCTGGACCGCCGACGTGCTGCGCGCCCTGGTGACGCTGCCGCTCGTGCTCCCGCCCACCGTCGGCGGCATCGCGCTGCTCTTCCTGCTCGGCAGGCGCGGGCTGATCGGGCAGTCGTTGGACACGTGGTTCGGCCTCACGATCCCGTTCACGACGACGGCCGTGGTGATCGCGCAGACGTTCGTGGCGATGCCGTTCCTCGTGCTGGGCGTCGAGGGGTCGCTGCGGACATCGGGCACCCGCTACGAGACGGTCGCCGCAAGCCTGGGCGCCGGCCGGTGGACGGTCATGCGCCGGATCACGCTCCCGCTCGTCCGGCCCGGGCTGGTCAGCGGGGTGGTGCTCTGCTTCGCCCGTGCGCTCGGCGAGTTCGGCGCGACCGCCCTGTTCGCGGGCAACTCCCCGGGCACCACGCAGACCATGCCGCTGGCCATCTACTCGGCGTTCAACGGCGCCGGCGTGTCCGAGGGGACCGCCGTGGCGCTCTCGCTGCTGCTGGTGGTGGCCGCCGTCGCCGTCCTGCTCGCGGCGCGTGCCTGGCGGCCGGGGCGGGCGGCGTGACGACGGGTCTGTCGGCCGAGGTGCACCTCGTGCGCGGCGCCTTCGAGCTCTCCGTCGCCCTGGAGGCAGCCCCCGGTGAGGTGGTGGCCGTGCTCGGCCCCAACGGTGCCGGCAAGTCGACCTTGCTCGCCGTCCTCGCGGGCCACCTGCGGCCGGCGTCGGGGACGGTGCGCATCGGCGATCGCACACTCACGGGGACCGGCGTCGCCGTGCGCCCCGAGCGGCGGTCCGTGGGGCTGCTCGGGCAGGATCCGTTGGTGTTCCCGCACCTGTCCGCGCGCGATAACGTCGCGTTCGGGCCGCGGTCCGCAGGCGCTTCCGCCCGGGCCTCGCGCGCGACCGCCGACGAGTGGCTCGCGTCCGTCGGCCTCGCCGGGCTCGAGGACCGCCGCCCCGCCGAGCTGTCGGGCGGACAGCGGCAGCGCGTCGCCCTGGCCCGAGCGCTCGCGGCGCGCCCGTCGGTGCTCCTGCTCGACGAGCCGTTCGCGCAGCTCGACGTCCGCACCGCGGCCGAGCTGCGCGACCTCGTCCGCGACCAGGTCCGCCGCACCCGCACCGCGACCGTCCTGGTCACCCACGACGTCCTCGACGCCGTCGCTCTGGCCGATCGCGTCGTGATCCTGCATGACGGTTCCGTGGTCGAGCAGGGTCCCCCGCTCGACGTGCTGACCGACCCCGTCCACTCGTTCACGGCCGCGCTGGCGGGCGTGAACCTCGTCGTCGGCACGATCGTCGTGCGACCCGACGGGTCCGCCGCGCTGGTGGGGCCGGACGGCGTCGAGGTGCCGTGCGTCGGCGCGCCCGGACCCGCGCAGGTGACGTTCGGGCCGTCGGCCGTCGTGCTGGGGGGACCCGACGGGTGGCCTGCGCACGTGATCGACCTCGAACCAGGCGTCACGGGCGTGCGCGTGCGGACCACCGGCGACGTCGTCGTCGACCTCCCGCCCGCCGAGGTCGCCCGCCTGGACCTGCGCGTCGGTGCGGCTGTCCGGCTGAGCGTCCCGGCACCGCTGGTGCGGGTCCGTCGGCTCCCCTGACAGAGGCGTCGAGAGGTCGGGCTTCGACGACCGCGCACGTGGGCTACCGTTCGCGACGTGGACGTCTTCCGTTGCCCTCGGTGCGCAACCATCGCCTTCATCGAGACCACCGCCTGCGGCGCGTGCGGGATGGAGATGGGGGTCCACCCGCCGTCGCTGACCATGCGGGCGGCGCCCGAGCAGGGCACGGACGTCGCGGGCACGTGGTGGTTCCCGTGCACCAACCGCGACTGGGGGTGCAACTGGCTCGCGGCGGCCGACTCGGGCTCCGGCAGGTGCCTGGCGTGCCGGCTCATCCGGACGCGACCCGACAACGACGACACGCTGGCGCTCGAGAAGCTCGCCTCCGCGTCGGCGGACGAGCGTCGGCTGCTCGTCCACCTGGCCGATCTCGGGCTGCCGGTGACGCGGTGGTTCGAGGAGGACGGCGGTCTCGGCTTCGACCTGCTCTCCTCGCGCTCGTCCGGCGCCCGAGTCGGGATCGGTCACGCGAACGGCATCATCACGATCGACCTGGCCGAGTCGCTCGACGAGCACCGCGAGGCGCTGCGCATCAGCCTCGACGAGCCGTACCGCACCATGCTCGGCCACTTCCGCCACGAGGTCGGCCACTACTACGAGCTGATCCTCGTCGAGCGGACGGACTGGATCGACGAGTGCCGCACCATCTTCGGCGACGAGCGGGCCTCCTACCGGGACGCCATCGCCCGCCACTACCGGGAGGGCGCGCCCCGGGACTGGGCCGAGAGCTACATCTCGCAGTACGCCACGATGCATCCGTGGGAGGACTTCGCCGAGTGCTTCGCGCACTACCTGCACATCACCCGCACGCTGGTCACCGCCGCAGCGGGGAACCTGTCGGTCCGGATGGAGGGCGTGGCGGCCGTGCCTGACGGCGTGATCACCCCGCGCACCGGCTACGCGGACGCGACCATGGACGAGATCCTGCGTGACTGGCTGCCGCTGGCGACGTTCTTCAACCGCGTCAACCGCGCGATGGGCAAGCACGACCTGTACCCGTTCTCGATCCCCGAGCCGGTGGCCCGCAAGCTCGACTTCGTGCACCGCGTCGTGATGGCCTCGCGGGTGGAGCGCCCGCTGGGCTGATGAGCGGGGCGCCCGCGCTCAGCTGACCGTCACGTGGACGGAGTCGTAGCCGGTCGCGCCGTCGGGCACCTCGCCCTGGACGGCGCCCGTCTGCGGTCCCTGCGGGTCGAAGGCGCGCACGTACAGCTTGTGGTCGCCCGGCGACGCGTCCCAGCTCCAGGTCCACTGCCGCCACGAGTCGATGCCACCGTCGGCGGCGAGGGTGGCGTCGTTCCAGGCGCCGTCGTCCACCCGCACCTGGACGCCCTTCACGCCGCGGTGCTGCGCCCATGACGTCCCGGCGACGACGACCGAACCTGCCGGCACGGTCGTGCTGGACCGGGGCACGTCGATGCGGGACTGCGTCTTGACCGGGCCCTGCGGCGACCAGCCCCGCTTGGTCCAGTACGACTGCGCGTCGGCGAAGCGCGTGACCTCCAGGTCGGTCACCCACTTGGTCGCGGACACGTACCCGTAGAGCCCGGGGACCACCATGCGCACCGGGAAGCCGTGCTCGAACGGCAGCGGCTGGCCGTCCATCGCGATCGCGAGCAGGGCGTCGCGCCCGTCCATGAGCACGGTCAGCGGGGTGCCCGCCGTGAAGCCGTCGACGCTGGTGGACAGGACCATGTCGGCATCGCCGGTCGGCTTCGCCCTCTCCAGCAGCCCCTTGATCGGCAGGCCCAGCCACTTCTGGTTGCTGATGAGGTCCCCGCCGACGGGGTTGGACACGCACGCCAGCGTCACGTAGGCCTCGACGAGGTCGGAGGCCAGCAGCTCGTCCCAGCTGAGCGTCACCTCCTTCTCGACCATCCCGTGCAGGCGCAGGCTCCACGACGTCGGGTCGACGTGCGGGATGGTCAGCGCGGTGTCGATCCGGTAGAAGTCGCCCGCCGGCGTCAGCCAGGGCTCGACGCCCTGGACGCCCACGTCGACGCCGGTCGGGACGGGGGCCGCCGGCGTGGTGGCCTTCGGGATGACGAGGTGGTCGCGGGCGCTCTGGGCACCGCGGGCGGCGGCCCCGAGCGACCGGCCGACGAACAGGGCCACGGCGCCGAGCGCCCCGGCGATCAGCGAGGCGCGCAGGAAGTCGCGCCGTTCCAGGGCGGCCTTGCGCTTCGAGGAGGTCGGCAGCGGGATGCGTCGGACCAGCAACCGCAGGGTGAACAGGCCCGCGACCGTGCCCAGGACGCTCGGCAGCCCGGCGAACGACCCCGCGTCGGGCCGGCCGATCGCGGCGAGGGCGGAGGCGGCGCCGAGGAGGACGACGAGCGTCGCGCCCCACGCCCACCGGCGCGCGGCCAGCACACCGGCGAGGGCGGCCAGCGCCAGCAGGATCACCACCTCGGTGATCCCGAGCACGAGCTTGTCGTTGGTGCCGAAGTTCGTCGTCGCGAACTGCTTGAGCCACTGCGGCGTCGCATCGACGAACGCCGACCCGACCGCGACGAGCGGGTCGGACGTCGGCCCGGTCAGGAACGCGACCAGCGCGCCCACGCCGATCGTCACCACCCCGGCGACGAGCCCCGCGGCAGCCGCCAGACCGGTCTCCCGACGTCCCGCCATCCCTGACCGCCTCCTCGCCGACTGAATCCTCAGGCGACTCTGCCTCGTGGACGGTCGAATGTCGTCACCCGAGGCCGTTTCGTCAGGCAAGGATCACAAAACTCACAGGTTCCACCCGTCTGACGCCTGCTCGAGGAACGTGCGCAGCTGGGCGACGATCGATTCGGTCAGATCCCGCAAGCTTGCCGTGGTGACGTAACCGTCCCAGTCGCCGACGACGATCACCCGCTGGTTCAGGAGGAAGATCCACGCCTCCTCGATCTCAGCCATGTTGTCTTGGGCGTTGCGGGAACTCATTGCGACAGCCGCGGTGCCAGCTCCGCTCCAGACGACCACGACCGTCTCGTCATCGGTCGAGTGCGCTCGCAGCGCCTGGACGAGCTCGGCCGCGATCTCGAGGCTCGTGTCGAACGGCCCGGTACGGCTCAGGAACGGGTACGTGTCCCAGTCGATCTCGTTCGACGTCCACGACCTCGACGGGACCCCCTGCAGCGCGTACCGCAGGAAGTCGAGCTCCTGGTCGTCGGTGAGCACGACGACGTCGCCCTTCGACATGCCCGGGCCGTCGAGCACGAACGACGGTAGCCCGGCCCATCGACCAGACTCGTGCCTTGGCATCTGTGCCATGTCAGAGGGCGGGCGAGCCGAGCGCGGCGGGTACGTGGGCGCCGTGGCCGAGCTTGACGAGGGCCGAGCGGACGCGCTCGGCGGCCTCGTCCAAGGCGGCGGCCGGCAGGTCCGGGCGGGCGTTGCGGAACGTCAGGCTCGCCTCGTCCCAGGCGGGCAGCACGTGCACGTGCAGGTGCGGTACCTCGAACCCGGCGACGAGCAGGGCGGCACGAGGTGCGTCCCAGGCGCGCTGCTGGGCCCGCCCGATCGTCCGCGCGACGAGCACCAGGTGGGCCAGCACGTCGTCGGGGGCCTCGGTGAGCTGCAGGATCTCGGCGCGCGGGACCACGAGCACATGCCCGTCGGTGATGGGCGCGATGGTGCCGAACGCGACGACGACCTCGTCGGCCCACACGAACCGACCAGGGATGTCGCCGTCGATGATCTTGGTGAACAGGGTGGCCATGGGGCCACGCTAGACGCGTTCGTCGGCGAGCCTGCCCAGCGCCAGCACGGTGTTCCAGTTGCGGGCGGTGCCCACCCGGCCGGCGGCCCGCGACAGCACGTCGATGGTTAGCTTGGAGCGGCCCTGGCCGTCCGGGTAGTAGGCGTAGGTCTCGCGTGCGGCCCAGGCCACGGTCTCCCGGCCGTACCGCGTGGGGTCGAAGTCGTGGGCGGCCGCGGTCACGGGTCCGTCCCAGAAGACGGCCACGAGGTGGGCGGGGTCGTCGGCCGCCTGCTTCGTGAACGGCAAGCCGGAGACGACCGCGGACCAGTCCTCGAGCGAGCGTGCGATCACCGGGACGTCGAAGCCGAGCCGGTCGGCGAGCGCCGCGGACAGCTCGGCCGCCACGTCCGAGACGCCGGCGGCGGGCACGAGCACCAGGTTCCCGCTGTTCGCGTAGGTGGCCACGGCGGTGTGCCCGAGCGACGACGCCACGTCCTTCAGCTGGGCGGACGTGACCGTGCGTCCGCCGACGTTCACGGCGCGCAGCAGCGCGATCACCGGGCTCATGGCCACAGCAAACCTCACAGCCGCCCTCGGCAACCAGTGCGTGAAAGGTTCCGCACGCGCAACCGGGGGCACAGGTCGACGGAAACACGGCCTCCCTAGCGTCGGGGCCGTACCCGCCACCCACTCCCGGAGGTCCTCATGGCGACAACGCTCGCGACCGCCGACGCCGTCGACACGAGTACGGCGTCCGTCCCGTCCGCTATCGCGGCACCGCTCACCGTCCGACCCGGCCGCTGGATCGACGGCTGGAACCCGCAGGACGCCGCCCAGTGGGCGTCCGTCGGCAAGACCGTCGCCCGACGGAACCTGAGCCTGTCGATCGTCGCGGAGTTCCTCGGGTTCGCCGTCTGGGCCCTCTGGAGCATCGTCGTGCCGCAGCTGGCCGGCGCCGGGTTCGTGCTGAGCGTCGACCAGACCTTCTGGCTGATCGCCGTGCCGAGCCTCGTCGGTGCCACACTGCGGATCCCGTACACGTTCGCGGTGCCCCTGTTCGGAGGACGCAACTGGACGATCGTCTCGGCCCTCCTCCTCCTGATCCCGACGATCGGGCTCGGCATCGTCGTGCAGCACCCGTCCTGGGGCTTCGGGGCGTTGCTCGCGGTCGCCGCTCTGGCCGGCGTCGGTGGTGGCAACTTCGCGTCGTCGATGGCCAACATCTCGTTCTTCTACCCGGAGGCGGAGAAGGGCCGCGCTCTCGGCCTGAACGCCGCGGGCGGCAACCTCGGCACCGCAGCGGTGCAGTTCGCCGTGCCGCTGGTGATCGTGGGCACCGCGGGGATGCAGCTGCAGCGCGCCGGGTTCATGTTCGTGCCGCTGGTCCTGGTGGCCGCGGTCCTGGCCTGGCGCCGCATGGACAACCTGTCGAACGCCCGGTCGGACCCGCGCTCGTACGGCGTCGCGGCCCGGTCGCGGAACACCTGGATCATCGCGTTCCTCTACATCGGCACGTTCGGCTCGTTCATCGGGTTCTCCGGCGCCTTCCCGACGCTGCTCAAGGGGCAGTTCCCCGACGTGACCATCTCCATCGCGTTCGCCGGGGCGCTCGTCGGCTCGCTGGCCCGTCCGCTCGGCGGCATCCTGGCCGACCGGCTCGGCGGCGCTCGGGTGACCATCGCGGCGTTCGCGATCATGGGGATCGGCGTGGTCTGCGCGATCTTCTCGCTGCGGGCCCACTCGTTCGGCGCGTTCCTCGCCTCGTTCCTCGTGCTCTTCACCGCGACCGGCGCCGGCAACGGCTCGGTCTACCGGATGATCCCCGCCGTGTTCCGGTTCGGCGCGACCGACGACGAGGACCGCGCCCGCCGCGTCAAGGCGGCCGCCGGGTGCCTCGGCATCGCCGGGGCGATCGGAGCCTTCGGCGGGTTCCTGGTGCCGCGCGGCTTCGCGGTCTCGACCGCGCTGACCGGCAACATCCAGGCGGCGCTCTGGGCCGTCGTCGGGTTCTACCTGGTCATGGGCCTGACCACCTGGGCCGTCTACCAGCGCCGCGCCGGCCGGTACGGCACGACGGTCATCTGAGTGTCCGTCGTCGATCAGCTGCCGGCACCGGCCGCGGGGGCTCCCGCGGCCGGTGCCCGCACGCACTGTCCCTACTGCGCGCTGCAGTGCGCCCAGACCCTGAGCACCGGCGACGACGGGACGGTGACCGCCACGGCACGGCAGTTCCCGACCAACAAGGGCGGCATGTGCCAGAAGGGCTGGACCAGCCCGACCCTGCTGCGCTCGACGGAGCGGCTGACCACGCCCCTCGTCCGCGACGCCGCCGGGGGGCTGCAGCCCGCGTCCTGGGGCGAGGCCCTGGAGCTCGTCGCGACGACCCTCGCGCGGCTGCGGCACGAGCACGGCCCGCAGTCGGTCGCCGTGTTCGGCGGTGGCGGCCTGACCAACGAGAAGGCCTACGCGCTGGGCAAGTTCGCCCGGACCGTGCTGGCCACGCCGAACATCGACTACAACGGCCGGTTCTGCATGGCCTCGGCGGCCGCGGGGGCCAACCGGACCCTGGGTCTGGACCGGGGGCTGCCGTTCCCCCTCGAGGACCTCGGTGGCGCCCAGGCCATCATGCTGCTGGGGTCCAACCTCGCCGAGACCATGCCGCCGTCGGTGCAGCACCTCGCACGCACGCGGGCGGCGGGCGGCGTGATCGTCGTCGACCCCCGACGCTCGGCCACCGCCGAGCTCGCCGCCGACGGGCAGGGCGTGCACGTGCAGCCCGTGCCCGGGACCGACCTCGCGTTCCTGCTGGGCGTCGCGCACATCGTCCTGGCGGAGGACCTGGCCGACACGGACTACCTCGAGTCGCGGACCAGCGGTCTCGACGACATGCGTCGGTCGCTGGCCCTCTGGTGGCCCGAGCGGACCGAACAGGTGACCGGGGTGCCCGTCGCCACCCTGCGCCGCGTCGCCTTCCTGCTCGCCGGCGCCTCGCCGTCGCGCGGTGGGACCGGCGCCTACATCCTGACCGGGCGCGGGGTGGAGCAGAGCACCCAGGGCACCGATACCGTCACCGCCGCGATCACCCTCGCGCTGCTGCTCGGGCTCCCGGGGCGCGTCGGCTCCGGGTACGGCGCGATCACCGGGCAGGGGAACGGGCAGGGCGGTCGCGAGCACGGGCAGAAGGCCGACCAGCTGCCGGGCTACCGCTCGATCGAGGACGACGCGGCCCGCGCCCACGTCGCGGGCGTGTGGGGCGTCGATCCCGCGGACCTGCCGCGCACCGGGATGCCCGCGATCCGGCTCCTGCAGTCGCTGGGCACCCCGGACGGACCCCGCGCACTGCTCGTGCACGGGTCGAACGTGCTGGTCAGTGCGCCGGACGCCGACTCGGTGCGGCGACGGCTGCGGGACCTGGAGCTGCTCGTCGTCTGCGACTTCCTGCCCTCGGAGACAGCCCTGGCCGCGGACGTCGTCCTCCCGGTCACGCAGTGGGCCGAGGAGGAGGGCACGATGACCTCGTTGGAGGGTCGGGTGATCCGCCGGCGCCGGGTGGTGCACCCGCCGCCCGGCGTGCGCAGCGAGCTCGACATCCTCGCGGACCTCGCGCAGCGGCTGGGCTCGCCGGTGCACTTCGACACCGATCCTGCCCTGGTGTTCGACGAGCTCGCGCGGGCGTCGGCGGGCGGCCGTGCGGACTACGCAGGGCTCTCGCACGCGCGCCTCGACACGGAGGAGCCGCTCTTCTGGCCGGTGCCGTCGGCGGACCACCCCGGCACGCCGCGGATGTTCCTGGACCGCTTCCCGATGCCGCAGGGGCGCGCGCGGCTGATCCCCGTCGACCACCGCGGCCCGAGCGACGACCTGCGTGCCGACGCCCCGGTGTTCCTGATCACCGGCCGGCTGCTCGCGCACTACCAGTCCGGAGCGCAGACGCGACGGGTGCCCGAGCTCGTCCGGACCGCCCCGAGCCCGTACGTCGAGATCCACCCGCTCCTGGCCGAGCGGTACGGGATCGCCGACGACGACCTCGTGCAGCTGGAGACGGGGCGCGGCCGCGGGGTGGTCCGCGCGCGGCTCACCGAGTCGATCCGCACCGACACCGTGTTCCTGCCGTTCCACTGGAGCGGCACCAGCAGCGCCAACCGCCTCACCACGGACGCGGTCGATCCCATCTCCGGGATGCCCGAGTTCAAGGTCTGCGCCGTGGCGGTCAGCCGCTGGGCCGGCTCGCCCGACGTGCTGCTGGACCAGAACCTGCTGGGCTCGTCATGACGCGCGTGGTGGTCGTCGGGCACGGGATGGTGGGCGCGCGCTTCGTCGACGACCTGCACGCACGCGACGCCCGCAAGGCGTTCTCGACCGTGGTCCTCGGCGCCGAGGAGTACGAGCCGTACAACCGGGTCCTGCTGTCCGAGGTCGTCGCCGGGAAGCTCGAGGTCGCGGCGATCACCCTGCCGCGCGCCCAGCACAAGGCCGAGGTCCTGCTGGGCACGGTCGCGGTGTGCATCGACCGGACGGCGCGGACGGTCACCGACCAGGCCGGTGAGCAGCACCCGTACGACCTGCTCGTGCTGGCCACGGGCGCGCGCGCCCGAGTGCCGGACCTGTTCGGGCGCCGCGGTGCGGACGACCTGCCCGCCGGCGCGCACGCCCTGCGGACCCTGGACGACGCCCGCGAGATCGTCGCGGCCACGGTCAACGCGCGGCGCGCGGTGGTGGTCGGCGGGGGTGTGCTCGGCCTGGAGGTCGCCTGCGGGCTCGCCGGCCGCGGCGTGCACGTGACGGTCGTGCACGGTGGTCCGCACCTGATGGACCGCCAGCTCGACGCGACCGCCGCGGCCGTCGTCACCGGGCGGCTCACCGGTCTCGGCGTCTCGGTACGCGTGTCGGCGCGCACCGAGGAGGCCATCGTGCGCGGCGGCCGGGTCACCGGGGTCCGGCTCGAGGCGGGGGAGACCCTGCCCGCCGACCTGCTGGTGCTCACCGCCGGGACGGTCGCGGAGGTCGACCTGGCGCAGCGGGCGGGTCTGGACGTGGCCCGGGGGATCGTCGTCGGCGACGACCTGGCCACGCTCGCGGACCCGCGCGTGTGCGCCATCGGCGACTGCGCCCAGCCGCCCGAGGGTGGCACCGGCCTCATCGCGCAGGGCTGGGACCAGGCCCGCCGCCTGGCGACCAGGCTCACGGACTCGGGGCAGCACGAGTCGCTGCCGACGATCGGGACCGACGTGATCAAGGTCAAGGGTGCCGGGCTCGACGTCGTGACGATGGGCGTCTGCGGGAGGCCGCGGGGGGAGGCTGCGCCCGGCCGGCGGGTCAGCCTGAGCGACCCGGACGGGGGTCGGCACGTCGAGGTCGTCGTCCGCGACGGCCGCGTGGTCGGTGCCACGTGCGTCGGAGCCGGACCGGTCGCGGCCGACCTGGTCGCCGCCTACACGCGGGGCACGCCCGCGCCGCTCGACCCCGCCCAGCTGCTCCTGCGGCCCGTCGCGGGCTCCGCCGCACCCGCGGCCACACCGGTCAAGATGCCCGACCGTGCGGTGGTGTGCCGCTGCAACGGCGTCACCAAGGGCGACATCGTGGGCTGCTGGCGGCACGGTTCGCGGTCGGTCGAGGAGGTCGCCGCCGCGACCCGCGCGACGACCGGGTGCGGCGGCTGCAAGGACGCCGTCTGCGGCATCGTCGACTGGCTCCAGCAGACCGACCCCGACCAGCCGGCGCCGGTGCGCGAGCGGGTGTCGACGCCGTAGCCGCCACCTCACACCGGGCGCCCGCGCGGTGTGCGGGAAAGGTTCCGCCGGGGTAACGGCGCCGCACCCACGGCGCAACACCGGCTCCCTAGCGTTGGAGATGCCCCAGCCCCCCGACCGACGGAGCGTCCCATGACCCAGCACCTCGTCGTCGTCGGCGGCGGAATGGTCGCCCAACGCCTGGTCGAGGCGCTGCGCGACCGGGACGCCGCCGGGACCTGGCGCATCACCGTGCTGGCCGAGGAGCCGCGCCGCCCCTACGACCGGGTCGCGCTGACCAGCTACTTCTCGGGCCGCGACGCCGACGATCTCGCCCTCGGCGACCCGGCGCTGTGGGACGACCCCCTGGTCACGCTGGTCCGCGACGACGCCGTGGTCGCCGTCGACCGCGCGGCGAGCACCGTCACCACGGCCCGAGGCCGCACCGAGCACTACGACCACCTCGTCCTGGCCACGGGCTCGGCGGCCTGGGTGCCGCCGATCGAGGGCGCCGACCTGCCCGGGGTCTTCGTCTACCGCACGGTCGACGACGTGGCGGCGCTGCGCGGCTACGTCGAACGGATCGACCGCCCGGTCCGGGGAGCCGTCCTGGGCGGCGGCCTGCTCGGGCTCGAGGCGGCGGGCGCCCTGCAGGCGCTCGGCGCGACGACGACCGTGCTGCAGGTGGGCACGCACCTCATGTCCGCGCAGGTCGACCTCGGGGGTGGCGAGGCGCTGCGCCGGCTCATCAACCAGCTCGGTGTGGGCGTCCGGCTCAACGCGACGACCACCCGCATCCGCCCGCACCGCCGCGGTGGTGTCGGTCGGCTCGACCTGGCCGACGGCGGCCGCCTCGACGCGGACGTCGTCGTGATCGCCGCGGGCGTGCGGCCGCGCGACGAGCTCGGGCGTGCGGCCGACCTGGCCATCGGGGCGCGCGGCGGGGTCGTCGTCGACGACACCTGCCTGACCAGCGACCCGTCGATCTCCGCGATCGGCGAGGTGGCCTGCATCCAGGGCGCCTGCATCGGGCTCGTCGCGCCCGGGTACGCGATGGCCGAGATCACGGCCGACCGGCTGCTCGGCGGGGTCTCGGCCTTCCCGGGCGCGGACACGGCCACCAAGCTCAAGCTCGCGGGCGTCGACGTCGCGTCGTTCGGTGACGCGTTCGCCACGACGCCCGGTGCGCTGGAGATCGTCTGGGCGGACCCGGTGGGCGGTGTCTACAAGAAGCTCGTCATGTCCGACGACGCGCGCACCCTCCTGGGCGGCGTCCTTGTCGGCGACGCCTCCGCCTACGCCGGGCTGCGCCCGATGCTGGGCCGCGAGCTGCCCGGCGACCCGGCCGCCTTCCTGCTGCCCGAGGGTGGTGGAGGCGCGCCCGAGCTGGACCTCCCCGACGACGCGGGCGTCTGCTCGTGCAACAACGTCTCCGCGGGGACGGTCCGCGGGGCGGTCACCGAGCACGCGTGCACCGACCTCGGCGCCGTCAAGGCGTGCACCCGCGCCGGCACGAGCTGCGGCTCCTGCCTCCCGCTGGTGAAGAAGCTGATGACCACCGAGCTGACCAAGCAGGGGATCACGGTCAGCTCGTCCCTGTGCGAGCACTTCGCCCTGTCCCGCGCGCAGCTCTACGACGCCGTCCGGGTCTCGGGCGTCTCGTCGTTCACCCAGGTCATCGAGAGGTTCGGCACGGGCCGGGGCTGCGACATCTGCCGGCCGACGGTGGCGTCGATCTTGTCGACGACCGCCCCGGCGCACGTGCTCGAGGGTGAGCGGGCGGCGCTGCAGGACACCAACGACCACGTGATGGCCAACCTGCAGAAGGACGGCTCCTACTCGGTGGTGCCGCGCATCCCGGGCGGGGAGGTGACGCCCGAGGGGCTCATGGCGATCGGGTCGGTGGCGCAGGAGTTCGGGCTGTACACCAAGATCACCGGCGGACAGCGCATCGACCTGTTCGGGGCGCGCATCGACCAGCTCCCCGTCATCTGGCAGCGGCTGGTCGACGCTGGCTTCGAGTCCGGGCACGCGTACGGCAAGTCGCTGCGGACGGTGAAGTCGTGCGTCGGGTCCACCTGGTGCCGGTTCGGCGTACAGGACTCCGTGGCGCTCGCGGTCATGCTCGAGCTGCGCTACCGCGGCCTGCGCTCGCCGCACAAGATCAAGCTCGGGGTCTCGGGCTGCGCGCGCGAGTGCGCGGAGGCCCGCGGCAAGGACGTCGGGGTCATCGCGACCGACAAGGGCTGGAACGTCTACGTCGGCGGCAACGGAGGGTTCACGCCGCGGCACGCGCAGCTCCTCGCGGAGGACCTGTCCACCGAAGCGCTGGTGCGGACGATCGACCGGTTCCTCCTGTACTACGTGCGCACGGCCGACCGGCTGCAGCGCACGGCGCCCTGGATCGACGACGTCGACGGCGGTCTCGCCGGGGTGCGGGCCGTGGTGATGGACGACGCGCTCGGGATCTGCGCCGACCTCGACGCGCAGATGGCGCGCCACGTCGACGAGTACGAGGACGAGTGGCGCGCGACCCTCGAGGATCCCGAGAAGCTGCGCCGGTTCGCGTCGTTCGTCAACGCCCCGCAGACCCCCGACCCGTCGCTCGCGTACGTCCCGGAGCGCGGCCAGTCCCGTCCGGCGACCGCGGTCGAGCGTGCCGCCGCCCTGCGGGGCGACCCCGTCCTGGTCGCCGGCACCACCTTGGAGGTCCGCTCATGACCGCGCTGCTGGGCACGTGGACCACGGTGTGCCTCCTGTCCGACCTCGCCCCCGAGCGGGGGGCCGCGGCACTGCTCGCCGACGACGAGCAGGTCGCCCTGTTCCGGCTCCTCGACGACCGCGTGTACGCCGTCCAGCAGCACGACCCGTTCAGCGACGCGTACGTGATCTCCCGCGGGATCGTGGGGTCGCGACGCGTCGACGGCGTCGACGTACCGACCGTGGCGTCGCCGATGTACAAGCAGGTCTTCGCCCTCGAGAGCGGGTCGTGCCTGGACGTCGCGGGAAAGGTTCCGGCGCGCGACCTGCCACCCGACCTGCGCACCTGGCCCGTCCGGGTCCGGGACGGGTTCGTCGAGGTCGCGTCGTGACGACGATGCTCGCGCTCGAGCTCACCGGCCGACGGGTGCTCGTGGTCGGCGGTGGGCCGGTGGCAGCTCGGCGGGTCCAGGCGCTGCTCGCCGACGCGGCGACCGTCGTCGTCGTCGCGCCGCAGCTGTGCGAGGCGCTGCGCGACCTGCACACGTGGGGACTGCTGGAGTGGCGCGCACGCGAGGTCGTCGAGGGGGATCTCGACGGCGCCTGGCTCGTGCACACGGCCACCGGCGACCGCGGCACCGATGCCGCGGTGGTCGGCTGGGCGCAGCAGCGGCAGACGTTCTGCGTCGACGCCGGCGCCTCCCGGGGCACCGCTCGGACGCCGGCGACGACGCAGCAGGGCGACGTGCTCGTCGGGGTGGTGAGCACGGGCCCGCCGGACCCGGGCCGCAGCCAGGTGGTCCGCGATGCGATCGCCACCCATCTGCGCGAGGGCCGCGTGGACCTCCGGAGGCGGCGCACGTGCGGCGGCCGCGTCGTCCTCGTCGGCGGCGGACCGGGCGACGTCGGGCTGCTGACCCTCGCGGGACGGCGAGCGCTCGCGGAGGCGGACGTCGTGGTCACCGACCGGCTCGGACCCGTGGACGTGCTCGACGAGCTGCCCGTCGACGTCGAGATCATCGACGTGGGCAAGACGCCTGGCCACCACCCCGTCCCGCAGCACGAGATCGGCCGGATCCTGGTCGAGCAGGCGCAACGCGGTCGCACCGTCGTGCGGCTCAAGGGCGGCGACCCGTTCGTGTACGGCCGCGGCGGCGAGGAGGTGCTCGCGTGCCGGGAGGCGGGCGTGGCGGTCGAGGTGATCCCAGGCGTGAGCAGCGCGTTCGGCGCGCCCGCGGCCGCCGGCATCCCGCTCACCCACCGCGGCACGGTCGGCGCGGTGCACGTGATGAACGGGCACGACGGCTGGTCCTCGGCCGCACTGCTCGGGCTGCGCGAGGGGTCCTGCACCGTGGTGGTGCTCATGGGCGTCGGCGCGCTCCCGTCGCTGGTCGCGGCGGCGCTGGACGCGCGCGTCGACCCTCGGACGCCCGTCGCGCTGGTCGAGGACGGCACCCTGCCCGGTCAGCGCGTCACGCGGGCGGCGCTGGTCGACGTCGTCGACGCCGCCGTGTCCGCCGGCGTCCGGGCACCGGCGGTCATCGTGCTCGGTGCGGTCGCGGCCGACGACCTCCTGACGAAACATCCAGCCGTCACAATGGCGTCGTGACCGAACCCATCGACCAGACGCTCGCCGGGTGCGTCGTGCTGGTCACCGCCGACCGGCGGTCGGCGGAGCTGGCCGCTGCGCTCGGTCGACGGGGTGCCGCCATCCGGCACGCGCCGGCGCTGAGCATGGTGCCGCACACCGACGACGCTGCCCTGCTCGAGGGCACCCGGTCCCTGCTGGCCGACCCTCCGGACACCGTCGTGGTCACCACGGGCATCGGTTTTCGCGGCTGGATCGAGGCCGCCGACGCGTACGGTCTGGCCGAGCCGCTGGTCGACATGCTGCGCGGCACCCGGATCGTCGCCCGCGGACCCAAGGCGCGCGGGGCGATCCAGGCCGCCGGGCTGACCGCCGACTGGGTGGCCGAGTCCGAGACGAGCGCCGAGATCGCGGAGGTGCTCCTGGACGAGGGGGTGGCGGGCCGGGACATCGCGGTGCAGCACCACGGAGCCGGCGCCGACGGGCTCGACGACGCGTTCGCCGCCGCCGGTGCCCGCGTCCGCAGCCTCGTGGTGTACCGCTGGGGGCCGCCCCCGGACTCGGCGGTGGTCGAGGCCTCCGTCCGGTCGGTCGCGGCCGGCGAGGTCGACGCGGTCGTGTTCACGTCTGCTCCCGGGGCCGCCGCCTGGCTCGCGGCCGCCGACGACGCAGGGGTCGCCGACCAGGTCGTGCGGCTCAGCAGGCGGGGGAGCGTCGTGATGGCGGCCGTGGGCCCGATCACGGCCCGGCCGCTGCAGGAGCGCGGGATCGAGCCGCTGGTGCCCGAACGCGGCCGGCTCGGTTCGCTCGTCCGCGCGGTGGTCGGCCACTACGGCGGCCTGGCGGCGCTGCAGACGGTCGCCGGACCGCTGCAGGTGCACCGCGGCGCGGCGGTGCTCGACGGTCGGGTGCTCGCCCTGACGCCGACGGGTCTCGAGGTGCTGCGCCTGCTGGTCAAGGCCGGCGGGTCGGTGGTGCCGCGCGAGCACGTGCTGGCCGTCCTGCCCGGTGAGTCCACCGATCCCCACGCCGCCGAGGTCGCCATCGCTCGCCTGCGTGACGCGACCGGCAGCCGGGCGCTCATCAAGACCGTCGTCAAGAGGGGTTACCGTCTCCAGCTGGAGGAGGTTCGATGACCAACGCACTGCACGCCCGCGGACCTGTGCCCGACCACCCGTCGCAGGCCCACCCTGTGCTCGTCGGCTGCTCGCACGGGACCGACGACGTCGTCGGTCGTGCCGCCGTGCGGTCGATCCTCACGGGCGCCGCCGCGGCGCGCCCCGAGCTGGACGTGCGTGAGGCCTTCGTCGACGTGCAGCAGCCGGAGGTGGCCAACGTCGTCGCGGACGCCCTCGACGGGGACGCCGCGGGTGCGGTCGTCGTGCCGCTGCTGCTGTCGGGCGGCTTCCACGTGAAGGTGGACATCGCCGCCGCCGTCGACCAACCGGGCGCGACCGCAGCGTCGCCGCTGGGTCCGGATCCTCGCCTGGTGGACATCCTGGTCGACCGCCTCCGGGCCGTCGAGCTCGCCCCCGGGGACCTCGTCGTGCTCGCCGCCGCCGGCTCGACCGACCCGGCCGCCGCGCTGGCCGTGGAGCAGGTCGCGGCGGGACTCGCCGACCGGATCCCGCAGCCCGTGACCATCGGCTACGGCGCCGGCGCCGAACCGCGCGTGCCGGCTGCCGTCGCCGCCGCCCGGGCGGACCTGCCTCCGGGCGGTCGCGTCGTCGTGGCGTCGTACCTGCTGGCGCCGGGGTACTTCCACGACCGCGTGCTGGAGGCGGGGGCCGACGTGGTCACCGAGCCGCTCGCACCCGACGACCGGCTGGTCGAGATCGTCCTGGACCGGTACGACGCAGCGACGTGACGGACCGGGGACGCCCGTGTCCCCGGCCCGCCCCGAGGGTCAGCCGATGCGTCGCCGGACCAGGCTAGCGACGCCGATCCCCGCCGCGAACAGCACGATCGCGACCACGAGCCGGGCGAGCGCGTGGACGCCCGACCCGTCGGCGCCCGCGATGTCGATCGAGTACGCCGTGGCCCCCGTCGCACCCGCCGGCGCCCCGTAGGCCATCGACTCGTCCGCGGCGCGCTGCGCACCTGCCGCGAGCACCGCGTACTTCACGCCGAAGTCCGCGGCGGTCTGCTCGCCGTTCGCGACGACCTGCGACGTCCCCTCGTCCGAGAGCTGCTGCGTCCCGTCGACCAGCGCGGGGGCACCCGCCGCTGCGTCGCCGAGCCCGTCGGCCAGCTGGGTCGACCCCGCGGCGGCGTCGCGCAGGCCGTCGGACAGCTGGCCCGCACCCGCGCTGAGCTGGTGCGCACCGGTGCCGAGGCGGCCGAGCCCGTCGGCGAGCGCGTCGCCGCCGTCGCTGAGCTGGTCGGTGCCGGCCTGCAGCGAGTGCACCCCGCCGCGCAGCGTGCCGTCCGCCCGGGTGTCGTCGCCGTCGCCGACGCCCTTCTGCACCGCGGACACGACGCCCGCGACCAGCGTGGTGACCCCGGCGTCGACCTGGGCGACACCTTCGAGCAGCCCGTCCTGCGGGCAGCCGCCGAGCGAGGCGCGGCTGAGTCCGCACTCGACCGCACCGAGCCCGGCGGTCAGCCCGGTCGGTCCGCTGCCCAGCCCCGTCGAGACGGCGGTCGCCGTGCCCGCCAGCGTGGCGAGCGCAGTCCCGGCGGTGGCGCCGAGGCCGGACAGCGAGTCGAGGTAGGCCTGCTGGTCGGCGACGTTCGGCATCGAGGCCGCGTAACCGCCGAGCGTGGTCAGTGCCCCGGCCAGCTGGGTGCTCAGCGCCTTGGCGCCGTCGGCCATCTGCGCGTTCACCGCGGACGCATGGGCGGCACCCTGGCGCGCCTGGTCGACCCCGAACAGCAGCGTGCCGGCGGTGGTCGTCGACCCGATCGCACCGCGCACACGGGCGATCCCGTCGTGCAGGGGCTTCGCCTGGGCGGGCAGCGTGCCGACGTCGCCGTACATCTTGGTCAGTCCGGCGTCGACCTGGGCGAGGCCGTGGTCGACCTGGCCGAGGCCGGCGATGAGCTGGGGTGCCTTCGAGCGTGCCTCGCTGAGGCCGGCGTCGAGCGTGCGGGCGCCGACGGCGAGCGCGGCGGCCCCGGGTGCGGCGTCGTCGTTGAGCCCGCTCGACAGCTGGGTGGCGCCGTCGTGCAGCTGCAGCAGGCCGGCCAGCAGCTGGGCGGAGCCGTCGTGCAGCTTCAGCACGCTGGCGTCGATCTGCAGGGCGCCCGCGGTCAGGTCGACGCCCTTCTGTGCACCGGCCTGGTAGCTGGCCGACCCGTCCTTGAACGACGGGTAGTCGAGCGGCGAGACCGCCATCGACGTGAGGTTGGCGGGGGGCACCAGGCCGTGCGCGACGTGCGCGGTGTAGCCGAACTCGGCGGTGTCCGAGCCGATGGGCGGGAACAAGGTCATCTGGAACGTCAGGCGCGTCCCGCCGTGGCCGTCGCCGGCCGCTCCGGCCTCGTCGGACGACACGTCCGTGAAGCTCGCGGGCAGGGTGGTGACCAGCTGGCCGATCATCGGGACGACCGTCTGGGCGGACGCGGTCGTGCGCGTGCCGGTGCCGTCGTCGTAGGTCACGTCCTGGGTGCGTCGGGTGGTGTTGGTGACCACGTAGTGCACGCCGAGCGTGCCGGTACGGCCCACGACGTTGCCCGGATCGACCGGCTTGCCGTCCAGGGTGTAGCTGACCTTGACCGTGAGCGGCAGGTCCTTGTCGTAGTCGCTGACGGAGCGCTGCCGCCGCTCGCCGTCGACGGTGACGTGGCTGACCAGGGAACCGTCGACCACCTGGAAGCCGGTGAACCCGTCGAGGTTGCGCAGCCCCTTCGTCGAGACCGGGTTCCGGATGGTGGCGGTGCCGTGGCCGGAGAGGGCGAGCTGGTCGTACACGCGCGCCTCGACGAGCGTGCCTGTCGCGTCGAGCTTGGCCTGGACGGTCTCGGTGTTGGTGACGGCGACGTCGCCGGAGTCGGCCGCGGCGGCGGGGGCGCTCGCGGCGCCCAGGGTCAGGGGGAGCAGGACCGCGGCGACGCCGGCGGTGGCCAGGGAGCGGCGCACGTCAGGCCTCCGGCTGGTTGTCGAAGGGGAGGGCGGAGACGAGCTCGCGGGCGTCGTCGGCCCGCTCGCGCTCGCGCTCCTGGACGATCTGCGGTCCCAGCAGCGCGGTCGCCAGGAAGCCGGCGCCGGCCGCGAGCAGGATCGACGTCGCCGTCGTCGCCGACGAACCGACGAAGGCCGTCGGGTCGGCCGAGTAGGTCGCCTCGTACGCGCCGGTCAGCGCGGCGGCACCGAGCAGGGTGGACCACAGGGGCAGGCGACCGCGGGTCCCGGCGGCGACCGCGAGGCAGGCGAGCAGGACGAGCAGGACCGCCACGGCGCGACCCGACGTGGCGTCCGGCAGCACAGCGGCGCGCAGCGCGTACCCGAGCCAGGCGGCGACGAACCCGACGGCGAACCCGCCGACGCGGTGGGCCGGGGACCGGTCCGGGACGAGTCCGAGGGTGCCGCCGAGCGCCGCACCGAGCAGCGCGACGCCTTGCAGCTCGGGGGAGGCGAACAGGACGACCGCCGTCGTGACGAGGGCGAGGACGAGCCCCGCCAGGATGTACCGCTTCATGACCACCCCGTCGTGGTTGTGCCGGCGAGCCGGGGCGTGCCCCGCTCGACCAGGTGCTGGGAATGGGTCCGCCGGAAGGAGCGGTCCGCGCTCGCGATCGCCGTTGAGCGCGTTGCGAACCGGACCCTCGGGCGGAACCCGGGCACTGTCTAGCACCCGGCGCGACACCTGAGCCATGCGGTACTAGGTAACTGGTGGCCGGTACTACATACATTGTTACCGGTCCGTAACCTGAGACCCCGCTGTGGGCCTCCGGTCACCCGTCAGAGGTAACGCAGCGGGTCGAACTCCTCGAGCGGGATGATCCGCAGGCGCGGCAGCTGGACGTTGAACGCCGCG
Source organism: Cellulomonas sp. McL0617 (assembly GCF_049994875.1). Classification (GTDB taxonomy): domain Bacteria; phylum Actinomycetota; class Actinomycetes; order Actinomycetales; family Cellulomonadaceae; genus Cellulomonas. Next base: position 3,062,153 of record NZ_CP188256.1, on the reverse strand, counting down.
ACGTCGCCCTCGAGGTCGAAGGTCGAGAGCCCCTTCGCGGTGAGGGCGGCCAGCTGGGTGCTGGTGAACTCCCGGAACGCGAGGAGGCCCACCCGACGCTGCTCGTCGTCCACCAGGACCTCGAGCTCGGGCGCGAAGTCGCCGTCGTGGCTGGCCAGGAGCACGTCGCCGGTGCGGGTCGCGATGGCCTCGAGCGTCCGCTTGATGCCGATGTCGACGACCTTCTCCCACGACTCGCCCGACAGCGGGATCGGTTGGAAGCCGATGGCCAGGAGCGCCTGGACGAACGACATCGGGAGCGAGCCGCTCGACGCGTTGAGGAAGAAGAGGGCCTTGACCGGCTGGTCCCACGTCTGCTGCGCGAAGGTGAGCACGCGCTCCCAGCGCGGCCGCTGCTCCGGGGTCGGCCTGCCGCCGAGGATCGACGAGCCGAGGGTGGCGTCGATGTTCTCGCCGTCGACCAGCAGGTACGTCGTTCCACCACTCGTGCGCGGGGCGGCCTCGGTGCTCATCGCCCGAGCGTATCGGCAGGTGGATCGCGGGGTGCGGTCCGGAACAGGGTCGGCCCGCGACCTGTTGAGGATGCATACGTACGCATGGACACGAAGGGGAGCGCGGTGAGCGAGAGCACGGACCTCCCGGGGACGCGCGAGGCGGCGCAGGCGTGGGAGTCGCTGTTCCGCGCCCAGGTGGCGTTGATGCGCCGCTTCCAGCGCGACGACGTGTGGGGACCCCTGACGATCCGCGAGTACGACGTGCTGTTCACGCTCTCGGGCTGCCCGGGCGGCGCGGCGCGGCTGCGGGAGCTGGGCGAGGGCAGCCTCCTCACCCAGCCGAGCCTGTCCCGGATGGTCGAGCGGCTGGAGCACGACGGGCTGGTCACGCGCGGGCCGGTCGAGGGCGATGCCCGGGGCGTGCTGGTCACCCTGACGCCCGAGGGTGGGCGGATGCAGCGCGAGATCGGCCGACGACACGTGCGCAGCATCCGGCACCTCGTCGGCGGGGCCCTGGACTCCGAGGAGCTGGCCACCCTGCGCGCGCTCACCGACAAGCTCCGGTCGGCGCAGGCCGACATCCCCGATCCGACGCCCGGGACCCCGTGACACGCTGCTGTGCTGCACTTGCAACTCCCTGCAAGCGGTTTGCGTCACGGCGCGTACGATGACGCACATGTCACGGCGACTCGCAGAGGTAGCGCGCAAGGTTGGTGTCTCCGAGGCAACCGTGAGCAGAGTGCTCAACGGCAAGCCCGGAGTGTCCGAGTCCACCCGCGAGGCGGTCCTGACCGCGCTCGACGTCCTCGGCTACGAACGGCCCACCAAGCTGCGCGGCGAGCGGGCCCGACTGGTCGGGCTCGTCCTGCCCGAGCTGCAGAACCCGATCTTCCCCGCGTTCGCCGAGGTGGTCGGCGGAGCGCTCGCGCAGCAGGGGTTCACGCCCGTGCTGTGCACGCAGACGGCCGGCGGCGTGTCCGAGGCCGACTACGTCGAGCTGCTCCTGGGGCAGCAGGTCTCGGGCATCGTGTTCGCGGGCGGCCACTACGCCCAGCGCGACGCCACGCACGAGCACTACGAGCGTCTGACGGGTCGGAACCTGCCCGTCGTGCTCATCAACGCGTCCATCGAAGAGCTGCCGTTCCCGCGCGTGTCGTGCGACGACGAGGTGGCGATCGAGCAGGCGATCGGGCACCTGGCGTCGCTCGGGCACGCGACGATCGGCCTGGTCCTAGGGCCGATCGACCACGTCCCCTCGGAGCGAAAGCTGCGCGCGGCGCAGGTGATCATGCGGCGGCTGGGCCTGGAGCTCAACGAGTCGCACGTGGTCCGCAGCGCCTACTCGCTCGAGAGCGGGCAGGCCGCGGGCAACCGGCTGCTCCGCGAGGGCGTCACCGGGATCGTGTGCGCGAGCGACCCGTTGGCGCTCGGCGTGATCCGGGCCGCGCGCCGCGCGGGTCTGAACGTCCCGGACGACGTCTCAGTGGTCGGGTACGACGACTCCGCCTTCATGAGCTGCACCGAGCCACCGCTCACCACGGTGCGCCAGCCGATCGAGCCGATGGGCCGGGCCGCGATCGACCTGCTGGTCAGCCAGATCCACGGCGCCGCGGTCCCGCACGACGAGCTCCTGTTCGAGCCGGAGCTCGTGGTGCGCGGCTCGACCGGTCCGGCGCGCGTGCGGCACGTCGCGGCGGTGTAGGCGCACGGTCGTCCCGCGATCGTCACCTCGCGGTGCGAGGCAGGCCGTGGGGCGCTCCACGAGATCGTGGCAGCCCCGGCGCGCCCGTCGCGGACCCGGCTGCCGACGCGCCCGAACCCCTCGACGCCGTCCGGCGGCGGGGCCCGGGTCTCGACCTGCCGCTGGCTGGCGCGAACTCATCGAGTTACGGCCTCCGTTTGGTCACACTTCGATAACTAGACTGTCAGGTTCTTGCGTACTTTCAGTCGAGTCCTTTAGTGTCCATCTCGCGACGATGACGTTGGCGATGGCACATGAGAGACGAGACCGCAGTGACGCAGCCTCAACCCGAGACCGACCCCCAGTGGTGGCGCGGTGCGGTGATCTACCAGGTCTACCCGCGCAGCTTCGCGGACGGGAACGGTGACGGCACCGGCGACCTGGAGGGCCTGCGTCAGCGCCTGCCGTACCTGCGGGACCTCGGCGTGGACGCGATCTGGGTCACCCCCTGGTATGTCTCCCCGCTGGCCGACGGCGGCTACGACGTGGCCGACTACCGGGCCATCGACCCCGCGTTCGGCACGATCGCACAGGCCGAGCGGCTGATCGACGAGGCCCTCACGCTGGGGATCCGCACGATCATCGACGTCGTCCCCAACCACGTCTCCGACCAGCACGCGTGGTTCCAGGCGGCCCTCGCCGCGGGTCCCGGCTCGCCGGAGCGTGCCCGGTTCTGGTTCCACCCGGGCAAGGGTGAGAACGGCGACGAGATCCCCACCCACTGGGTCTCCGACTTCCAGGGCAGCACCTGGACGCGCACGACGAACCCCGACGGCACCCCCGGCGAGTGGTACCTGCACCTGTTCGCGCCGGCCCAACCGGACGTCAACTGGAGCCACCCGGAGGTCGTCGCGGAGTTCGAGGACGTCCTGCGCTTCTGGTTCGACCGCGGCGTGGCCGGCATCCGGATCGACTCGGCCGCCCTGCTCATCAAGGACCCGGAACTGCCCGAGGTGCCCGAGCACCCCGGTCCCGGCGAGCACCCGCACGTGGACCGCGACGAGCTGCACGACGTCTACCGCAGCTGGCGCGCCGTCGCCGACTCCTACGCGGGCACGCGCGTCCTCGTCGGCGAGGTCTGGCTCCGCGACACCGACCGGTTCGCGCTGTACCTGCGCCCCGACGAGATGCACACGGCCTTCAACTTCGACTTCATGGCCCGTCCGTGGGACGCCAAGGAGCTGCGCGAGTCGATCGAGCTGACCCTGGCCGCGCACGGCCCGGTCGGTGCGCCGGCCACGTGGGTCCTGTCCAACCACGACGTCACGCGGCCGGTCACCCGGTACGGCCGCGAGGACAGCTCGTTCGCGTTCACCGCCAAGCGGTTCGGCACGACGACGGACCTCACGGTCGGCCTGCGCCGCGCCCGGGCCGCCGCGATGCTCACCGCGGCGCTGCCCGGCTCCCTGTACATCTACCAGGGCGACGAGCTGGGTCTGCCCGAGGTGGAGGACCTGCCGCTGGAGCTGCTGCAGGACCCCATGCACTTCCGATCCGAGGGCGTCGACCCCGGCCGGGACGGCTGCCGCGTGCCGCTGCCCTGGTCCGGGACGTCCGCCCCGTTCGGGTTCAGTCCTGCCGGCGCGACCGCGAAGCCTTGGCTTCCGCAGCCCGCCGGCTGGAGCGCGCTCACCGTCGAGGGACAGGAGTCGGACCACGCGTCGACGCTCCACCTGTACCGCGACGTGCTCGCGCTGCGTCGCTCCGAGCCCACCCTGGGCGACGGCCCGTTGAGCTGGCTCGACCAGCTCGACACCACCGACGACGTGCTCGCCTTCGCCCGCGGCGATCTCGTGTGCGTCGTCAACCTGGGCGATGCGCCCGCACCTCTGCCCGCCCACACCGACATCCTGCTCACGAGCGCGCCGCTCGAAGCAGGGCTGCTCCCGCGCGACACCGCCGCGTGGTTGCGAACAGCACGACCCTGAACACCCGCCCCCGCACGAACCAGACCGACGGAACGCACGTACGACCCCGACCCGGCACCCCGCCAGGTTCGGACTATCTCCCGAAGGAGTGACGATGAGGTCCTCACGCACCACCGCGCTCGCCATGGCCGGTGCGCTGTCCCTCGGCCTGCTGGCCGCGTGCAGCTCGAACGACAACTCCAGCGGCGACTCGTCCGCATCCGCGTCCGGCGACGCCAAGGTGACCATCACGGTCGCCGGGCTCCAGCCGGGCGCCGAGCAGACGGCCGTCGACGCACTGAACGAGCGCGTCACGCAGTTCGAGGCCAAGTACCCGAACATCACGATCAAGACGCAGGAGTACAACTGGCTCGCGTCGACCTTCGCGGCCGACCTCGCCGGTGGCACGCTGCCGACGGTGTTCGAGGTCCCGGCCACGGACACGAAGACCCTGATCCAGAACGGCCAGCTGGCCGACATCGACTCCCAGGTCAAGCAGCTCTCGTACGCGAACGACTTCAACAAGGAGGTCCTGGCGGCCGGCCTGAGCGACGACGGCAAGGTCTACGCAGTGCCGGCCAAGTCGATCTACGCCGTGGCCCTGCACTACAACCGGAAGCTCTTCACGGACGCCGGTCTGGACCCGAACAAGCCGCCGACGACGTGGGACGAGATCCGCGCCGACGCCAAGACCATCCACGACAAGACCGGCACGCCCGGTTACGCCATGATGGCGCTGGACAACGCGGGCGGCTGGCAGCTCACCGCTGCGGCCTACTCCCGCGGCGGCCGCACCCAGACGCTGAAGGACGGCAAGTACACGGCCACGCTCACGGACCCGGCGGTCAAGCAGTCGCTCGAGTTCCTGGCTGACCTCAAGAAGGACGGCTCGCTGTTCGACAACACCCAGCTCGGCTGGGGCGACATCAACGGCGACTTCGCCGCCGGCCAGTTCGCCATGTACACGTCCGGCTCCGACATCTACACCGCCCTGGTGCAGAACAACGGCGTCACCAAGGACAGCCTGGACTACGGGCTGACGGCGCTGCCCACCACGTCCGACAAGAGCTCGGGCACGCTCGGCGGCGGCACGTACGCGGCCGTCGACCCGAAGGCGACCGACGCGGAGAAGGACGCCGCGGTCAAGTGGATCGACTTCTGGTACCTGTCCAAGCTGGTCGACCAGACCCAGGCCGTGGCCGACGCCAAGATCCTCGCGGAGCAGTCCCCGCCGCAGGCCGTCGGGACCCCCACGCTCCCGATCTTCAGCAAGGAGCAGTACACGACCTCGCTGGGCTGGATCAAGGACTACGTCAACGTCCCGCTCGACAACATGAAGGGATACACGGACGTCATGTTCACGCAGCCCGTCATCCCTGAGGCGGCGCGTGCCACCCAGGAGACCTACGGCCTGCTCTTCCCGATCGTCCAGGCCGTCATGACGGACCCGAACTCCGACATCGACAAGCTGCTGGCTGCGGCCAACACGCAGTCGCAGGCCCTGATCGACCAGGCGGGCTGATCCACCTCGACGGTGCCCGACCGGGTTCATCCCCGGTCGGGCACCGTCAGACCGCCGCCTGGCCGCCGAACGACCGAACGTCACGTACCGAGAGAAGGACCCGATGACCACCACCGACGCCGTCGTCGAAGAGCGACGGTCTCAGAGACGCTCCCCGGTCACCTGGGTCAAGGGCGGCGGGCTGACCACGCTCCTGTTCGCCCTGCCGATGCTGATCATCTTCGGGGTCTTCTCCTGGGCGCCGATCGTCAAGGCCGTCGTGATGAGCTTCCAGAAGACGAACCTCATCACCACCTCCTGGGTGGGCCTGCAGAACTTCCAGCGGGTCTTCGACGACCCGGTGCTCCCCATCGCCGTCCGCAACACCGCCTACTTCGCGCTGCTGGCGCTCATCTTCGGCTACCCGGTCCCGCTGATCGCGGCCGTGCTGATGAGCGAGGCCCGGCGCATGAAGGGCCTCTTCTCGGCCCTCGCCTACCTGCCCGTCGTGGTGCCGCCGGTGGTCGCGGTGCTGCTGTGGAAGTTCTTCTACGACCCGCGGCCCGAGGGCGTGTTCAACACGATCATCGGCTACGTCGGGATACCACCCCAACCCTGGTTGCAGAGCGCGACGTCGGCCATGCCCTCGCTCGTGCTCGAGGCCACGTGGGCCGCGGCCGGCGGCACCGTGATCATCTACCTGGCCGCCCTGACCAGCGTGCCCACCGAGCTCTACGACGCGGCCGAGGTCGACGGCGCCTCCATCTGGGGGAAGATCTGGCACGTCACGATGCCGCAGCTGCGCGGCGTCCTGCTCATCACCCTCATCCTGCAGATCATCGGGACCGCCCAGGTGTTCCTCGAGCCCTACCTGTTCACGGGCGGTGGTCCGGCCAACGCGACCGTGACGGTGCTGCTCCTGGTGTACCGGTACGCGTTCCAGAACAGCCTCGGCGGGAACTACGGCATGGCCACGGCGCTGAGCCTCATGCTCGCCGTGTTCCTGGCCGTGATGTCCCTCATCTACTTCCGGATCACCCGTAGCTGGAGCACCTCGTGACCACCACCACGCCGACCCCCGGCAACGTCCCGCTCCCCGAGGCGTCCGAGACGCCGTTCGACGAGGGCGGCGCGCTGGCCCCCGACGCCGAGCAGGTCCTGCGGACGGACGCCGTCCGCGAGGACGTCGACCGCACCGTGCTGTCCGTCGCCGACTGGCGTCGCCCGCGCGTGCGGCGCACGTGGAACGCCATCCACGTGGTGCTGCTGATCCTCCTGGTCGTCGTGTGCGTCGGTCCGCTGCTGCTGCTGGCCAAGTTCGCGGTCACCCCGACGATCGACATCCTGCGCTCGCCGCTCGCGTTCTTCCCCAACGGCGTCAAGTGGTCCAACCTGCACGACGCCTGGTACGGCATCGACATCAGCAAGTACTTCGTCAACACGGTCGTGCTGGCGATCGGGTCGTGGGCCTCGCAACTGATCGTCGCGACCACCGGCGGGTTCGTCCTGTCGGTGCTGCGGCCGCGGTGGGCGCGCTATGCGCAGGCGCTCGTGCTGGCCACCCTGTTCGTGCCGGCCGTCGTGCTGCTGGTGCCGCTCTACCTGATCATCCTGCACCCGCCGCTGATCGATCACTCCCTGGTCAACTCCTACTGGGCGGTCTGGCTGCCTGCCGGCGCGAGCGCGTTCAACGTCGTGCTCGTCGCCCGGTTCTTCGACAACCTCCCGCGCGAGGTGTTCGAGGCCGCCCGGATGGACGGCGCCGGCCCGTTCCGGCTGTTCTGGTCGATCGTGCTGCCCATGAGCAAGCCGATCCTCGGCGTGGTGTCCGTGTTCGCGGTCATCGCGTCGTGGAAGGACTTCCTGTGGCCGCTGCTGGTGCTGCGCAACCCCGACCTGCAGCCGCTCTCGGTGCGCCTGCCGTCCCTCGAGGCCACCACCGACAAGGGCACCCTGATGGCGGCCTACGCGATCGCGACCGTCATCCCGATCGTGATGTTCCTGATCTTCCAGCGCATGTTCCTGCGCGGCGCCGGCCTCGGTGGCGCGGTCAAGGGCTGACGCCCGGCGATTCTGACAACGCGTCCCGACAATCTCACGCGCCCGGTGGTCCCCCGACCGCCGGGCGCGTCCGTGCCCGGGTGGGATGATCGCTCCCGTGGTTCCCGACACCTCCCCGTACGACGCCCTCCTGCTCTTCTCGTTCGGCGGCCCCGACGGCCCGGACGACGTCCTGCCGTTCCTGCGCAACGTCACGGCGGGCAAGAACATCCCCGACGAACGCCTGGCGGTCGTCGCGGAGCACTATCACCACTTCGGGGGGGCCAGCCCGATCAACGGGCAGAACCTCGCGCTCAAGAAGGCGCTGGAGGGCGAGCTCGCGGCCCGTGGTCTCGACCTGCCGGTCGTGTGGGGCAACCGCAACTGGACGCCGTACACCCGCGACGCCCTCGCCGCCGCGCACGCCGACGGCGCGCGGCGCCTCCTCGCGATCGTGACCAGCGCGTACTCGTCCTACTCCGGCTGCCGGCAGTACCGCGAGGACCTCTGGGCGTCGCTGGACATGCTGGCCGACGACCTCGGGCTCCCGGACGGTGAGCACCCCCTCGTCGTCGACAAGGTCCACTCGTACTTCAACCACCCGGGCTTCGTCGAGGCGAACATCGACGCGGTGGTCGAGGCGTACGGAGGCGTCCCGTCCGACGCGCGGCTGGTGTTCGTCACGCACTCGATCCCGGACACCATGGAGGAGGCCTCCGCCGTCTCGGGCGCGGCGTACAGCGCGCAGCACCTCGACGTCGCGGCACTCGTCGCGGCGGGTGCCTCGGAGCGCCTCGGGCACCCGGTCGCCTGGGACCTGGCCTACTGCTCGCGGTCTGGTCCGCCCAGCCAGCCGTGGCTCGAGCCCGACGTGAACGACCACCTCACCGCGCTCGCCGCCGACGGGGTCACCTCGGTGGTCCTGTCGCCGGTCGGGTTCGTCTCCGACCACATGGAGGTCGCGTTCGACCTGGACACCGAGGCGCTCGCGACCGCCGCCTCGCTCGGCCTGACCGCGGTCCGTGCGGACTCGGTGGGGACGCGCGAGCCGTTCGTACGCGGGCTCGTCGACCTCGTCGTCGAGCGTGCCGCCTCGGCCCGTGCCCTCGATGCCGGCCTGGAACCGTCGCCCGCCGTGTCCGTCGGCACCCTTCCCACGTTCCGGGACGTCTGCCGCCCGGGCTGCTGCCTGATGCGCGCCGGCCGGCCGAGCGGCATCCCCGCAGCCTGCTCCACCGATCCGCTGTCCTGACCCTCCTTCTTCGACGACCTGGAGATCCTGCGATGACGCACGACAGTGCTGATGCCGAAGCCCTCAACGCGACCGTCCGTTACACCATGTGGACCGTCTTCGCGCTCGAGGAGGTGCTGCCGCAGAGCGACCGCGACCGCGGCGACCTCATCGACGACGCGCTGAGCGCGGTGGCCGACGACGGCCTGGTGATCCGCGGCTGGTACGACGTGGGCGGGCTGCGGGCCGACGCCGACCTCATGGTCTGGTGGCACGCCGAGACCGTCGAGGAGGTGCAGGGCGCCTACCAGCGGTTCCGGGCCAGCGACCTCGGCCGCCACCTGCTGCCCGTGTGGTCCGTGGTCGGGCTGCACCGCCCCGCCGAGTTCAACCGGTCCCACGTCCCGGCGTTCCTGGCGGGCGAGCCGGCCGGCGACTACCTGTGCGTCTACCCGTTCGTGCGGTCCTACGACTGGTACGTGCTGCCCGAGGACGACCGGCGACGCATGCTCGTCGAGCACGGCCAGGCCGCCCGCGGCTACGCGGACGTCCGCGCCAACACCGTGTCCGCGTTCGCGCTGGGCGACTACGAGTGGATCCTCGCGTTCGAGGCGCCGGAGCTGCACCGGATCGTCGACCTCATGCGCGACCTGCGTGCCACCGACGCCCGCCGGCACGTGCGCGAGGAGGTCCCGTTCTACACGGGCCCGCGTGTCACGCTCCAGGCCTGGGCGGACCGGCAGCCGCGCGGCTGAGCCGGTCCTCGCGCGGGGGCGCCCACGCCCTGCGGCGGTGCCATGATCGGGTCATGGTCGAGCTCGCGGGGACATGGCGGTTCACGGCGGTGCAGGGTGCGGACGTCACGGCGGGGCTGCGCTCGGCGCCCTTCCTGACGTTCGACGGCGACGGGCAGGTGTACGGCGACGCCGGGGTCAACCGCGTGCGCGGCACGTGGGAGCTGGCCGGTAGGCGCCTCGTCTTCGGGCCGATGGTCTCGACGATGATGGCCGGCCCGCCCGAGGCGACGACCTGCGAGCAGCGGATCCTGCGCCTGCTCGCCGACCCGGTCGAGGTCATCGCCCCCGACGGCGACACCATCGAGCTGGACGGCTCGGGCGGCGCGGCGACCCTGGTCCGCGACGCGACGATGGGCCGGGATCCCGTCTAGCGCCGCGGCGCGACGAGGTGCACGAGGCACCACCCGACGAACAGACCGATGAGCACCGCGAACGTCCAGGTCGGCCCGTTCCCGAGCATGGGTTCCGTCGTGCAGGTCGCCGTCTGGTCGGGACCGTCCGCAGCGGCAGCGCAGCTGCCGGTACGCACGACGAACAGCAGCGCGATCACGAGGCCGGCGACGACCGCCGCCCCGAGCCAACCCCAGCGTCCGGACATCCCCGAACGCTAGAGCACGGGCGCGCCAGCGGGGCAGCACCCGTTCGGGGTGCGGCTAGGGGCGTGCGGTCGTCTGCGCGCCGACCGGCGCCACGACGGCCGGCCAGCGGGCGGCGACGGCCTCGATCGTGTGCTGGCGGGTGGCGAGGTCGAAGGCGGTGCCGGTGAGCATGAGCTCGTCGGCCTGCGTGCGGTCCACCAGTGCGGCCAGCTCGTCGACGGCGCGGTCGGCCGTCGTCGCGATCTGCGTGCCGGGGAACTTCTCGAAGAACTCCGCCGCCTGGACGGTGTCGATCTCGCCCAGCACCGCGGCGGCGTCGTCGGGGGAGACGATCGGGCCGAGCGGGCGGCCGGACCGCAGGGACAGCGCCATCACGCGGCTGGGGCCGGCGAGGTAGAGCGCCTCCTCGTCGGACCCGGCCACGAGGACCGACGCCGAGACCATGAGGTGCGGGCTGTCGAGGACGGCCGACGGCCGGAACGAGGTGCGGTAGGCGTCGGCGGCCTGGAGCGTGAGCCCGGTGTTGAAGTGGTTCGCGTACGAGAACGGCAGGCCGAGCTGGCCGGCCAGCTGGGCGCTGAACAGCGACGAGCCGAGCAGCCAGACCTCGGGGGCCGAGGTCGCGGCGGGCGTCGCGGAGAGACGGGAAGCCCGTAGCGAACCGGCGTGACCGGTCACCGGGACGCCGAGCAGGACGAGCACGTCGATGAGCTCGGCCGGGAAGTCGTCGGCACCCAGTCCGTCCACCGTGCGACGCAGAGCGGCGGCCGTCATCGGGTCGGCGCCGGGTGCACGGCCGATGCCGAGGTCGACCCGGCCGGGGTGCAGCGCCTCGAGCATCGCGAACTGCTCCGCCACCACCAGCGACGGGTGGTTGGGCAGCATGACCCCGCCGGACCCGACGCGGATGCGGTCGGTGGAGGCCGCCAGGTGCGCGAGCAGCACGCCCGGCGAGGTGGACGCGACGGCCGCCATGGAGTGGTGCTCGGCCACCCAGAACCGCAGGTAGCCGGCCTCCTCGGCCGTGCGGGCCAGGGCCGTCGACGCGGCGAGGGCGTCGCCGGAGGACTGGCCGACCGAGACGGGGGCGGTGTCGAGGACGGAGAGAGGCACGGGAGTCACGTCGAGTCGTAACGCTCGGCGCGCCTCGGGTACTCCCTCAGGGGTAGAGGCCCCGGATCTGGTGCGCCTCCGCGACCCGTCGGACCCCGATCGTCAGCGCCGCGTCGCGCAGCGAGATCGACTCAGCCTGCGCGAGCGCGGCGACGGCCCGGTGGGCCGTGATCATCCGGTGCTCCAGACGGTCCTCGATCTCGCGCTCCGTCCACCAGTACGCCTGGTTGGCCTGCACCCACTCGAAGTAGGACACGACGACGCCGCCGGCGTTGGCCAGGATGTCGGGCACGACGACGACGCCGCGCTCGCCGAGGATGCGATCGCCCTCGCTGGTGGTCGGCCCGTTGGCGCCCTCGACCACCCAGCGCGCCTTGACGTTGACCGCGGTCTCGGCGTCCAGGACGCCCTCGACCGCCGCCGGGACGAGCACGTCGACGTCGAGGGCCAGGAGCTCGGTGTTGTCGATGGGGTCGCCGCCGTCGAAGCCGACGACGTGGCCGGTCAGCTCGACGTGCCGGAACAGCTTCGCGATGTCGAGGCCGTCGCTGCGGAACACCCCGCCGGTCTCGTCGGACACGGCGACCACCCGCGTCCCGGCGTCGTGCAGGAACCGGGCCGCGTGCGACCCGACCTTGCCGAAGCCCTGGACGGCCGCGCTGACCTCGCTGAGCTGGACGCCGGCGTCCCCGAGCGCCGCGGCCGCGGCGTGCACCACGCCGCGGGAGGTGGCCGTGGCCCGACCGAGCGAGCCGCCGACGGCCACGGGCTTGCCGGTGGTGACGCCCGGGATCGTGTAGCCCTGGCTCACCGAGTAGGTGTCCATCACCCACGCCATGGTCTGCTCGTTGGTCCCGATGTCCGGCGCCATGATGTCGCGCTCCGGACCGATGATCGGCATGATCTCGCTGGTGTAGCGGCGCGTCACGCGTTCGAGCTCCTGCATCGAGTGCTGCCGCGGGTCGATGGTCACGCCGCCCTTGGCGCCGCCGTACGGCACGTCCACCACCGCGCACTTCCACGTCATCCACATGGCCAGCGCGCGGACCTCGTCGATGTCGACCGAGGAGGAGTACCGCAGCCCGCCCTTGCCCGGCCCCCGGGAGATGTTGTGCTGGACGCGGTACCCCATGAACAGCTCGACCTCACCGTCGTCGCGCCGCAGCGGCACCGCCACGTTCATCTCGCGGCGCGGCGTGGCCAGCATCTGGTGCAGGCCCTCGCCGTAGCCGAGGATCTCGACCGCGGACGCGAGCTGCGCCTTGGCGGTGTCGAGCGGGCTGGCGGGTGCTGGGGTGTCTGTGAGGTCCGTCACGTGGGACACCTTGTCATCTCACGCCGCGCGCGCACGGGACGCCCGAGGGGCGAGCCGCCGGCGTCCACGCTACGGGCTCACTGATCTGGCCCTCCGGCTGCCGAGGGCAGAGACTGGGCGGATTCCCGACGAAGGAGCGGCATGTCGCAGGACGTCACGCACGATGCGGTCCGGCTCGCCCGCGAGTGGCTCACGGCGACCGCGCAGGGGCAGTCGGCCCACGAGCGCAAGACGACCGAGCGGCTCGCGGCACTCGTCGCCGATCCGCAGGGGCTCGAGCTCGCCGTGCGGTTCGTCGACCGGGTGGCCCGGCCGCAGGACGTCCGCGTGGCGGCGCGCGAGCTGGCCGAGCTCTCGGCCTCCTCCGCCGGGTTCCTGGGCCGCGCCGACAAGGCGTTGCTGGGGATCGGGTCACGCATCGGGCCGAGGATGCCGTCCGTCGTCGTCCCCGCGGCGCGCGAGCGGCTGCGGTCGCTGGTGGGCCATCTGGTCGCCGACGACGGTCCGGGGCTGGCCAAGCACCTCGCCCGGACGCGTGCCGACGGCTTCCGCCTCAACCTGAACCTGTTGGGGGAGGCGGTGCTCGGCGAGCGCGAGGCGGTCGCCCGGCTCGCCCGGGTGACGGCGCTCGTCGAGCGACCGGACGTCGACTACGTGTCGGTGAAGGTCTCCGCGGTGGCCAGCCAGCTCTCGACCTGGGACACCGAGGGGTCCGTGGCGCGGGTGGTCGAGCGGCTGCGACCGTTGTACCTCTCGGCCGCCCGGAGCGGGACGTTCCTCAACCTCGACATGGAGGAGTACCGAGACCTCGCGCTGACGGTCCGGGTGTTCGAGCGGCTCGCGTCCGACCCCGAGCTCGCGGACGCGCCGATGGGGATCGTGCTGCAGGCCTACCTGCCCGACGCGTCCGACGCGCTCGACGAGCTCACGTCCGTCGCAGGGGGCCGGTCCGGGGACGCCCGCCTCAAGGTGCGGCTGGTCAAGGGTGCCAACCTCGCGATGGAGCAGGTGGAGTCCGAGCTGCACGGCTGGCCGCAGGCGCCGTACACGACGAAGGCCGAGGTCGACGCCGCCTACCTCCGGCTGGTCGACCGGGCCCTGTCGCCGGAGCGGACCCGGCACCTGCGGGTGGGCGTCGCCAGCCACAACCTGTTCCACGTCGCCGCCGCGCACCTGATCGCGCAGGAGCGCGGGATCGGCGAGGCGCTCGACGTCGAGATGCTGCAGGGCATGGCCCCCGCGCAGGCCAGGGCCGTGCGCGACACGGTCGGCTCGGTCCTGCTCTACACGCCCGTGGTCGCGCGGGGCGACTTCGACGTCGCCATCGCCTACCTGGTGCGTCGGCTCGAGGAGAACGCCGCGAGCCAGAACTTCCTGCACGCGTTGTTCGCCGACGAGGCCGCGATGGACGCCCAGGAGGCCGCCTTCGTCGTCGCGTACCGGGACCGGCTCCTTCCGTCGATCGAGGCGCGCCGGGTGGCCCGACCGCCGCTGGACTTCTCCGACGCCTTCGCGAACACGTCGGACACCGACCCCGCGGCCGCCCTGGCGCGGGCGTGGGCGCGGGGCATCGTCGAGCGCGAGATCGAGCCGCCGCCGGGGGCGGTGGTCGTCTCGACCGTCGAGGAGGTCGACGCGCTCGTCGCACGCGCGGTCGCGACGGCTCCGGCGTGGGCGTCGGTGTCTCCCGCCGACCGCGCGAAGGCGCTGCTCCGGGTCGCCGAGTCGCTGGAGGAGGCCCGCGCCGACCTCGTCGCCGCGATGGTCCACGAGGCCGGCAAGACCGTGGCCGAGGCCGACCCGGAGGTCAGCGAGGCGGTCGACTTCGCGCGCTACTACGCGGACTCCGCGGCCGCTCTCGCCCAGGTCCGCGGGGCGGTGCACACGCCGGTCGGCATCTCCGTCGTGACCCCGCCCTGGAACTTCCCGGTGGCGATCCCGGTCGGCTCCGTCCTCGCCTCGCTGGCCGCGGGAAGCCCGGTGCTGGTCAAGCCCGCGCCGCAGACGCCGCTGTGCGGGCAGGTGGCGATGGCCGCGATCCAGCGCGGGCTGGACGCGCCCGGCGCGCTGACCGTGGTGCTCAGCCCGGAGGGGGAGGTCGGCCGGCACCTGGTCACCCACCCCTCGGTGGCCCGCGTCCTGCTGACGGGCTCGATCGAGACCGCCCGCCTGTTCGCCGGATGGCGCCCGTCGCTCGACGTGCTCGCCGAGACCTCGGGCAAGAACGCGTTGGTCATCACGCCGTCCGCGGACGTCGACCTGGCCGTGGCCGACCTCGTGCGGTCCGCGTTCGGGCACGCCGGTCAGAAGTGCTCGGCCGCGTCGCTGGCGATCCTCGTCGGCACCGCCGGCCGCTCGGACCGCCTGCGCCGTCAGCTCGCGGACGCGGTCTCGTCGTTGCGCGTCGGCCCGTCGACCGACCTGGGGAACCTGGTGGGCCCCATGACCGAACCGGCGAGCGGCAAGCTGCTGCGCGCGCTGACGACGCTGGACGAGGGGGAGTCCTGGCTCATCAAGCCCCGCCGCCTGGACGACGAGGGCCGGCTCTGGTCGCCGGGCGTGAAGTTCGGCGTCCGGAGCGGTTCCTGGTTCCACACCACCGAGTGCTTCGGGCCGGTGCTCGGGATCATGTTCGTCGAGACCCTGGACGCCGCCATCGATGCCCAGAACGCCGTCCCGTTCGGCCTCACGGGCGGGCTGCACTCGCTCGAGGAGGCCGAGATCACGCGCTGGCTGGACCGCGTCCAGGTGGGCAACGCGTACATCAACCGGCACATCACGGGCGCGATCGTGCGCCGCCAGCCCTTCGGCGGCTGGAAGGCCTCGACCGTCGGGCCCGGCGCCAAGGCGGGTGGGCCGGCGTACGTCGCGCAGATCGGGGCATGGTCCGACGGGCCCGACGTCCCCACGCCCGAGGACGCGTGGCTCGCCTGGGCGGCGGCCGACGACGACCGGGTCTGGGCGTCCGACTTCTCGCTCGGACACGACCCGTCCGCCCTGCGCGTCGAGGCGAACATCCTGCGCTACCGACCCGTCCCGCTGCTGACCGTCCGGGTCGGCGACGGCGCGCGGGCGTCGCACGTCGCGAGGGTCCGGCACGCGGCCGCGACCGCGGGCGTGCGCGTCACCGTCAGCACGATCCAGACCGAGCCGCACGAGCGGTTCGCCGCTCGCGTCCGCGACGGGTGGGTCACGGGCCGCGTCCGCGTGGTCGGTGACGCACCGGGCCTGCGGGAGGCCGCCGTGACGCGTCTGGGGGAGGTGACGGTGCTGGACGCCCCGGTCGTGGCCAGCGCCGCCCGCGAGCTCCTGACGGTCGTCCGTGAACAGTCCGTCAGCCGCACCCTGCACCGCTTCGGCCACGTTCCGCCGTCGACCGAGAGCGCCTGAGCGAGTCCGCCCCAGGTCCACGACGTGTGCGTTGCGCGCGTGAACGACCCGCGCAACGGCACGCTCGGGCCTACGCCGAGGCGCGGATGACCAGCTCCGGGGCGAAGATCAGGGGCTCGGTCGGGGGTGCGCCGTTCAGCTGGGCGAGCAGGCGGGCGCCTGCGGCGCGGGCCATGGCGACGACAGGCTGGATCACGCTGGTCAGCGGCGGGACGGTCGACGCGGCGACGCCGAGGTTGTCGTAGCCGACGACGGCGACGTCCCCGGGCACCTCCTTGCCCTGCTCCGCCAGCACGCCGAGCGCGCCGGCGGCCATGAGGTCGGAGGCGATGAACAGGGCGTCGATGTCGGGGAACCGGGCGAGGATCTCGCGTGCGGCGGCCGTGCCGGATGCCAGCGTGAAGTCGCCGTACGCGATCGCGTCGTCGGCCATCCCGGCCGCCGCCATGGCGCTGCGCCAGCCGGCCAGACGGTCGATCCCGCCTGACATGTCCTGGGGGCCGGCGATGGTGCCGATGCGTTTGTAGCCGCGCTCGATGAGGTGCTGCGTGGCGATCCGGCCACCCTCGACGTTGTCCGTGTCGACGTACTGGACGCCACGGTCGTCGGCGGACAGCGGCCGGCCGACGAACACGTTGGGCACGCGGGACGCCTGCAGCGCGCGATCGAGCTCGTCGTTGCGGTGGTGCGACACCACGATCGCGCCGTCGACGTGCCCGTTGCGCAGGTACCGCACGGTGCGTTCGGACTCGCCGGGTCGGGCGATGACCAGGACCACCTGGACGTCGGAGTCGGCCAGCGACGTGCTCAGGCCGTTCAGGGTGCCGGCGAAGAACGGGTCCGACAGGACGCGCTCGTCGGGCTCGGGCACCACCAGGGCGATCGAGTCGGTGCGTCGGGTGACCAGCGACCGGGCTGCACGGTTGGGCGTGTAGCCGAGGTCGGCGACGGCCAGCTCGACCGAGGCCTGCGCCTCGGGGGACACCCGCAGGCCCCCGTTGATGGCGCGCGACGCCGTCGAGCGAGACACCCCTGCGCGCTCCGCCACCTGCTCGAGCGTGGGCGCCGGAGGGCGCCCGTCCTCGATCTGTTGCGTCACGTTCTCGACCACCGTTGGTCTTCCCTCCTTTGGCTGCGTGAGCAGCGACGGCGTTGCCCGGCCAACGCGCGGGACCAGTGTTCCGGGTCGTCGCGTCAGCCTGTCACGGATGCTCAGCCCGTGACCGTCAACCCTTGACGGCGCCCTGCATGATTCCGGCGACGAGCTGACGGCCGGCCACGACGAACAGGATCAGGAGCGGGATCACCGACAGGACGACGCCGGCCATGATCAACGACATGTCCTTGAAGTAGGTCGCCTGCAGCTGTTGCAGGGCGATCGGCAAGGTCGGGTTGGTACCGCCCAGGATGATGAACGGCCAGAAGTAGTTGGTCCAGGACGCCACGAACGTGAAGAGCGCGAGCATCGTGGCCGCGGGCCGCGCAGCAGGCAGGGCGATGCTCCAGAACGTCCGGATCATGGAGGCGCCGTCCACGCGGGAGGCCTCGATGAGCTCGTACGGCAGCGCCTGCTCGAGGTACTGGGTCATCCAGAACACCCCGAACGCGGTGACCAGGCCCGGCACGATGACCGCCTGGATCTGGCCGATCCAGTGCAGCTGCTTCATGACGAGGAACAGCGGCACGACGCCGAGCTGCGTGGGGACGGCCGTGGTCGCGATGACGAACACCAGCAGCGGCCCGCGACCGCGGAACCGGAGCTTGGCGAACGAGAACCCGGCGAGCGTCGAGAACAGGACCACCGACAGCGACGTGACGACGGCGATGATCACCGAGTTGGTGACGGCCTTCCAGAACGCGACGCCCGAGTTGAGCACCCGGTTGACGTTCTCGAAGAAGTGCCCACCCGGGATGAGCGACGGGATCGGGTGCCGCGCGATGTCCGGTGCCGTCGACGACGCCAGCAGGAACGCGTAGTACAGCGGGTAGAACGCGATGAGCACCACGATGGTGAGCAGCACGTACGTGACCCATCGCGGCCGGCGCTGCGTGCCGCCCGGTTCCGGCGTGCGGCCCCGCTTGCGGGCCGCGCTGCGTGCGGCGCCCTTGCCGGCGAACTGCTCGATCGAGGCGACCGACGGCGTACCGCCCATCTCGCCACCCTGTCCGGCGCTCAGGATGCTCATGCCCGGACCTTCTTCCGCTTCTTGCCGCCCTGCTGCTCCGAGGAGATCCGGCGGGTGATGAGGTAGTTGACGATGCCGATGGCGACGATGATCAGGAACAGCAACCAGGCCACCGCGGCGGCGCGACCGAAGTTCTTCTGCGCCCAGCCCAGCTGGTAGATGTAGTTGGTCAGCGTCAGGTACTGCTGGTCGGAGCCGCCGCGCCCGAACTGGTCGAACATGCGGGGCTCGTCGAAGATCTGCAGGCCGCCGATGGTCGACGTGATGATCACGAAGATGATCGCGGGGCGCAGCATCGGGATGGTGACCGAGAAGAACTGCCGCACGCGGTTCGCGCCGTCGATCAGCGCGGCCTCGTAGATGTCCCGCGGGATGGCCTGCATGGCCGCGAGCAGGATGAGGGTGTTGTAGCCGGTCCACCGGAAGTTGACCATGGTCGCGATCGCGATGTGGCTGGCCAGCACCTGCGAGTGCCAGCGCACGGTGGGGATGCCGAGGTCACGCAGGATCTGGTTGATGACGCCCGACTGGTCGGCGAACATCTGCCCGAAGATCAGGGCGACGGCGACCGGTGCGACCACGTAGGGGACCAGGACGCCCATGCGCCAGAAGGTCTTGGCCCGCAGGTTCGCATCGAGGAGCGCGGCGATGACGAGGGCCATCGCGATCTGCGGGATCGAGCTCAGCAGGAAGATCGACAGGGTGTTGCGGACGGCCTTCCAGAAGATCTGCTGCTGCAGGACCGTCGTGAAGTTCTGGAGCCCGACGTAGTCGCCCTGGCCCTTGATGAGGCCCCACTCGTGCACCGAGACGAACCCGGTGTACAGGAGCGGGAACAGGCCGGTGACGATGAAGAGCAGGAAGAACGGAGAGATGTACAGGTAGGGCGAGACCTTGACGTCCCAGCGCCCGATCCTCTGCGAGAAGCCGGCGCGGCGCGGTGTCCGGAGCTTCGCATCTCCGGCCGGGGACCCCTGCAGCTGCGGGGTTCGGGTGCTGGTCATGGCGGGTCCTTCAGGTGCTGGGGTGTGTCGAGCAGGACGACGGTGGCACACCGGGGCCGGGCGGGGTAGGCCCACGCCCGGCCCCGGTGCTCACGAGTCGTCAGCCGAGGTCGTTGACCGCGGTCTCGAACTTGGCCCAGGACGAGGCGGCGTCATCGGTCTTGTCGACGTCGACCCGGGTGTAGGCGTCACTGAGAGCGGCGCTGATCGGGAAGTAGTTCTCGCCGCGGAACGGCTGCTTCGAGATCGGGGCGAACCGGTTGGAGAAGATCTTCCCGGTCGGAGCGCCACCGAAGTAGGCGTCCGTCTTGCCGGTCACGGAAGCGTCCGTGGTGGCCTTGGTCTGGCTCGGGAAGTTACCGAACTGGACGAACACCTTCGCGGCCTGCGCCGGGTCGGTCAGCCATGCGGCCAGGTCGGTCGCGGCCTGGACGTTCTTGCCACCCTTGGGAACCAGGAGGAAGGAGCCGCCCCAGTTGCTGGCGCCACCGGGCATGACGTCCGCGACGTCCCAGTTGGTCTGGTCGGGCGCGTTGCCGGCGATGATCTGCGTCATCCACGGCGGGCAGAGCTGCGTGGCCCAGCCGTCGGTCTTGAACGCGTCGGTCCAGTCCTGCGACCACTGGCCGAGGTGCGCCGACTCGGCGAGGACCTCGGGGCTGGTGAGCTGGTCGTAGACGGCCTTGGCCTTGGAGTCGTCGTTGAGCACGGTGATGTCACCGGTCTTCGGGTCCTCGTACGGGGCCGCGAGCTGGTTGATCATGCCCTGCGACAGCGCGCCGATGGAGTCGAACCAGGCAGCGCCCGTGTTCTTCGCCATGAACTGCTGGCCGACCTTGAAGTAGTTGTCCCAGTCGCCGGTCAGCAGCTTGGCGACGGACTCGCGGTCGCTCGGCAGGCCGGCCTTGTCGAACAGGTCCTTGCGGTAGCAGATGGCCTCGGGACCGGAGTCGGTGCCGTAGCCGATCAGCTTGCCGTCGCCGTCCGTGGCCATGTCCGTCTTCCACGTGGGCCAGCGGTCCTTGACGGAGTCGGAACCGAGGTCCGCGAAGAAGCTGGAGGACGAGATGAGCTCGGGCATCCAGTCGCCGTCGGCGGCCACGATGTCGTCGGTCACCGTGTCGGTGGCGATCGAGTTCTCGACGGCGGCACGGGCGTTGTCCGACGTGTCAGCCTTGTCGCTGACGATCTTCACGTTCGGGTGCAGCTTCATGTACTCCGTGTACAGGTCGGCGTACCCGAACTCGTTGAACGTCGCCACCTTGAGGGTGACGGGCGCGTCCGACGATGCGGACGACGACGAGTTGTCGCTGCTGCCGCCGCCGGAGGAACACGCCGAGGCGAGCAGGGTGATGCTGGCGACACCCGCAGCTGCCGCCCACATCTTGCTAGAGGTCTTGCGCACAATGACTCCCTTGTCAGTCGGACGGCGTCCTCGCCGTAACCCGAGGGCTCCCGTGGTCGCGCCACGCCGCGGTGCGTGGTCGGACCCCGGGTGGGCCTGGTGGACCCGGCGTGGTCACGCTCCCATCCGCAGAGTGCGGGAGCGTTCCCACGCGTTGCGGAGAACTGTCGTCGGAGGCCCACCGGGTGTCAAGCAGCCGGACGTGTCGTGATGCCGTGGTAGCGATCCCACGCTTGTAGACGTGCAGGTCAGAGGATCTTTACCGCGAAGGACGCGTTACCGAATCGTTACGGGCCTGACGGGCCGTTTGTGACCTGGTGAACCCGATCGTGGGAGCGTGGTCACGCCCGCCTCACGCGTGGTCGGCGATCCATCGGCGCGCCACGTCCTGCTCCACCTCGAGCGCGGCCCGCACAGCACCGGCCGTCGCGTTCTCGATCGCGGCGCCGAACAGCGGGACGGTCGAGCGAAGCTCGCCGTCGTAGCTGACGATGCTCGCGTCGGGCCCGGCGGGCACCAGCCGGGTGCGTCCGCTGAGCCGGACCGGAGCCCCCACGATGTCCAGCGCCACGGTGCCGATCCGCGAGCCGTCCGACTCCGGCGCCTCCCAGGCCTCCACCTGTCGGACGTCGATGCTGCTGCCGACGAAGCTGCGCAGGTGCGAGGGGATCGTGTCGGTCGGCAGCGACCGTCGGGTGGTGACCGTGAACGCCGCCTCGGGCGACCCGGTGATGTCGACGTGCTGCTCGAGCGCGCCGCTCGCCCGGACCTTCGCGTGCACGTACTCCGGATCGCTCAGCAGGCGGGCCACGTGATGGGCTCCGGTCGGCAGGTCCAGGGTCACGTTCAGTCGCACGGGAGATCCTTCTGATGCGTGGTGGTCGTTCGAGGGTAGCCGAGTCCCGTCCGGCGTCCGGGTCCGGGGCGGACCTCGCGCCACCTACCCTTGTCCCGTGTCCACACTGAGCACCCTCGTCGCTCGTCACGCGGCGCTCGACGGCCCTGACCTCGAGTGGCTGCACCTCCTGGTGGGCGACTGGCAGGTGCTCTCGGACCTCGCGTTCGCGGACCTCGTGCTCTGGCTGCCCACCGCCGACGGCGACTTCATCGCCGTCGCCCAGTGCCGTCCCTCCACCGGCGCCACCGTGCACTACGACGACGTCGTCGGGTCCTCGGCGCCCGAGGGTCAGCGCCCGCAGCTGCAGCGGTCTCTCGACGAGCGCGCCGCGCAGCGCTCGCGCGAGCCCCGCTGGTTCGGCTCGTACGCGGTGCGCGAGGAGGCCGTCCCGGTGGTGCGCAACGGCCGGCCGATCGCCGTCCTCGCCCGCCAGACCAACCTCGGTGGCGCGCGCACCCCCAGCCGCCTCGAGCTCAACTACGTCGAGGCCGCCGACGACATCTTCGCGATGGTCGGCCGCGGGGAGTTTCCCGCGCCGGACGCGCCCACCGGCCCGCGCCGCGGCGCACCGCGCGTCGGCGACGGGCTCGTGCGGCTCAACTCCGAGGGCGAGGTGCTCTACGCCAGCCCGAACGCGCTGTCCTGCTTCCACCGGCTCGGCGTCGTGGGGGACCTGGTCGGCCGCTCGCTGGTGGAGGTGACCGCGGACCTCATCTCCCAGGAGGACACGGTCGACGAGTCGATGCCGCTGGTCCTCATGGGCCGCGCGCCGTGGCGGGTCGACGTGGAGTCGCGGGGCGTCGCCCTGTCGCTGCGCTCCGTCCCGTTGACCGAGCACGCCCAGCGCGTCGGCGCCGTGCTCCTGTGCCGTGACGTGTCCGAGCTGCGGCGGCGCGAGCGCGAGCTCATCACCAAGGACGCCACGATCCGCGAGATCCACCACCGCGTGAAGAACAACCTGCAGACCGTGGCGGCGCTCCTGCGGCTGCAGTCGCGGCGGATGAGCAGCCCCGAGGCGCGCGAGGCGCTGGGCGAGGCCATGCGCCGCGTCGCGACGATCGCCCTCGTGCACGAGACCCTGTCGCAGACGCTCGACGAGTCGGTGCCGTTCGACGATCTGGTCGGCCGCAGCCTGCGCCTCGCCGCCGACGTCGCCACCGAGGGTGCCCACGTCCGGACCACCGTGCGGGGCTCGTTCGGGTCGATCCCGGCGGAGGACGCCACGGCCCTCGCGCTCATCCTCACCGAGCTGGTCACCAACGCCGTCGAGCACGGGTTCGAGGGCCGCGAGTCGGGGACCGTCGAGGTGATCGTGGACCGGCAGGACGACGTCATCCGCGTCGAGGTGGCCGACGACGGCTCCGGCCTGCCCCCTGACCGCGCGGACGGCGCCGGCTCCGGGCTGGGCACGCAGATCGTCTCGACCCTGGTCACCAACGAGATGCGCGGCACCATCGCGTGGTCGAGCCGCGAGGGCGGCGGGACGTCGGTCGTCATCGAGGCGCGGTTGCGGGCCCCCCGCGACGCGGGCTCGCTCATCTAGTTAGTCGTTGCCGCCCGCGACGCGGGCACGCTCATCCAGTCGTCGCGTCCCGCCAGGCGCGCGCTGACGTGGGTTCGTTCACCAGTCGTCGCGTCCCGAGGCGCGCGCATACGGCCCGGTCGGGCAGGTGCGGTGGGCGGCGGGTCGCAGCGGCGAGCCGGGTCGGGCCGGTACGTGCAGGTTGCGGACGCACGAACGCCGCGCACCCGTGGGGTACGCGGCGTTCGGAGTCGCTCGAGGTCAGCCGGCGCGGCGCTGGCGCGCGGTGCGGCGCTTGAGCGCACGGCGCTCGTCCTCGGACAGGCCGCCCCAGACGCCCGCGTCCTGGCCGGTCTCGATCGCCCACTTCAGGCAGGTGTCGACGACGGGGCAACGGCGGCAGACGCCCTTGGCCTCCTCGATCTGCAGCAGGGCGGGTCCGGTGTTCCCGATCGGGAAGAACAGCTCGGGGTCCTCGTCGAGACACGCCGCGCGGTGGCGCCAATCCATGAGTTCTCTCCTAGGCACGCGTCGGTCCGGCGCCCGGGGTCTGGGCGCGCGGGACACAACACGAAATCGGGGGGTGGTTGCCGGGGGGCTTGTGGTGCTCTCACAAGGGTCACATCCGTCCGGCGTCCGCACAAGGGGTTACGGGAAGGTTTCATGTCGGTAACGACTGAGGCGTTCGTCACACCTGTCCCGAGACCGTGGGTGAGCCACGTCACGGCGTCGTCGCAGGTCGGAGGCTATGTAGGACGTATGTCCAGGTCAGAAGCCCGGTCTGACCTCCCCGTTCGCAACACCTGGTGTTCTGAGACGCCTCGGCGACGTGGTATCGCGGAGCGGGAGACCGGCGCCCCGATACGCGGTGGCATGTCCGACCGTCCGCCGCGACGAGCTGCTGCCCCGGCAGTCTCTAGGCTCGTCGCGTGACCGGAACCCGACCGCCCGTGCTGCTCGTCGTCTGCTGCCTGATCGTCCTGGAGGCTGCGGCGTTCGCCGGGCTGGGGCTCGCGCTGGCGGCGGAGCTCCTGCGCGGGCGGGCGTCGATGCCCGGTGCGACGGCATTCCTCACCGTGTGCGCGCTCGGTGTCGCCGGGCTCCTCGGCCTGTGCGCGCGTGGGCTGTGGAACCGGCGCCGCTGGGCCCGCTCCCCGGTCATCATGTGGCAGATCCTGCTCGTGTGCCTCGCGGTGTTCGAGTTCGGCGCGCAGCCTGCGGCCGCGTCGGTCGTCATCGTGATCGCCGGTGCGATCGGGTGCGGGCTGCTGCTGCCGCCGGTCGTCCGCGCGACCACGCCCCCGCCGGAGCCTCAGTCGAGGTCGTAGACCTGCACGGGGATCACGTCGCGGCCGGTCACGAGCGCGCCGCGTCCGACCGTGCGCCGGCCCGGTTCCGCCAGCCAGCGGGCCCTGGGGCCGACGAGCTCGAGGGACGCCGCGTCGTGGAGATCGAGGACGAGGACGCGTCGGCCCCGCAGGAGCCCGGGCAGCGCGCCGCGGTAGGCGCCCGCCGCGGCCTGGGAGGTGCTGGTCGCGACGAGCCGCACCCCCGGGGCCGCGACGACGAGGTCCGGGTGCTCCCGCTCGAGCTCGTCGAGGTCGTCGACGAGCAACGTCACGGCACCGCCCACCTCGCCGACGCGGGTCGCCTCGATCCTTGGGAAGCCGCTCAGGACCGGCGCCGCCGAGCCGCTCGTCAGGCAGAGCACGGGGTGCCCCGCACGGACCAGGCCGTGCCCGATGACGGCGAGCGCCGTGCTGCGACCCGAGCCCGGCGGACCCGCGACGAGCAGACCCCGAGACACCTCGACGCCGACCGGCGACGCGTCGTCGCCACCCGGCCCGAGCGGCACCTGCCACGAGCCCGGAACGCCTGAGCTCGCGGGTGCCCGGCGAGCCGTCCGGGGCAGCCGACGCACGCGGACGACCGACGGGTCGGGCGCTGCCGGCGGATCCACCGGTTCGGGCGGCAGCGCGACCTGGACGAGCTGCGGGCCGGCGGGGCCCAGATGGATGGCGCGTCCGGGCGTCGCGCGCGCGCCGGCGAAGGCCGGCGGCACACCGGCGAGCGAGTCGAGCAGGGGGTCGGCGACGGGGAGGACCAACCGGTCCCGGAACGCACCCGCGTGCTGCGCGGCCACGGCGCCGACGTCGGCCGTCGCCGCGAGCGCCACGCCGCCGGCCGACCGACCACCCCGCCACAGCGCCGTCAGCCGGTCGGCGCCCGCACCACGCGCGACCTCACCGAGGGCAGCGAGCACCAGGTCGACGCGGTCCAGCAGGAGCAGGCCGCCGGCGCCGTCCAGGAGCTCGAGCAGGCGCGCCGTCTCCACGGCGTCGTCGACCGCCAGCGTGCTGCCGAGCATGCCGTGCGAGTCGCAGGCCCGCAGCCCGGCGATCGCCTCGTCAGACAGACCGACCGCGTGCACCCCGCGGCCCTGCGCGAGGGCACCCGACCCGACCGCGACCAGCGTCGTCGACCGGCCCGAGCGTGGTCCGCCGAGCACCAGCAGGTGCCCGGCCGCGGGATCCCAGCGGACGGACCCACGGCGCTGCTCGTCGGGCAGGTCCGCGACCGCGAGCGCCAGACCGGGACCGGCCCCGACCTCGTGCGAGGCGACGACGGCCGGCAAGGCGGGCAGCCACGGTCGACGCCGGACCGGCCGGCCTGCCGCGGCGCCGACCGCCGCGGCCACCCACGCGGGGACGGCGTCGGGGTCGCGGGCCGTGGTCGGCGGCGTCCACCGTGCCTCCGTCGAGCCCCATGGCGGCGCGAGCCGGACGGGCGGAACCGCCGGTTCGGTCGTGGCACGGGCCACCTGCACGGCCTCGAGCGCGCGCGAGCCTCGGCGCACCAGGGCGCGACCCGGGGTGCGCGGGTCGATCGCCGCGGCGTCTGGGGCGTCGAGGACGTCCGCCGAGTCCGCGGCGTCCGCGACCCGCAGGGCGACGCGCAGGCTGACGTTCGCGCGCAGGTCGGCGCCGATCGCGCCCGCCGGCCGCTGGGTGGCCAGCACGAGGTGCACACCGAGCGCCCGCCCCTGCGCCGCGAGCCGGGCCAGCGCGGCGGCGGCCTCGGGGACGTCCTCGGTGAGCGCCCGCAGCTCGTCCACCACGACGAGCAGTCGCGCGGGCGTGTCCGGTGCAGCCGGGTCGAGCTCGTCGAGGTCGCGCGCCCGGGCGGCCACGAGCACTCGTTCGCGGCGGCGGAGCTCGGCCCTCAGCCCGCTGAGCACCCGGGTGGCGTGCGCCGCGTCGAGGTCGGTGACGTGCTCGAGCACGTGCGGCAGGCCGGCGACCGCGCCGAGCCCGGTGCCGCCCTTGAAGTCGACCAGCAGGATCGAGAGACGGTCCGGCGGGTGCGTCAGGGCGAGCGCCAGCACGATCGTGGTCAGGAGCTCGGACTTGCCCGCGCCCGTGGTGCCCGCGATCAGCGCGTGCGGTCCGTCGGCCACCAGGTCCACCGCCACCGGCCGGCCGGCGGAACCGGTGCCCAGCGCGACGACCAACCCGGGCCGCGGCAGGTCCCAGACCGCGGCGAGCGCGGCGGGCGCCGGAACCGGGATGCCCGGCTGAGCGCCGAGCGTGGCTCGCGCCGGCACGTCGGCGCCGCCCTCGAGCGCCGCCCGCAACCCCGCGGCCCGTCGCACCTGGGACTCGGCCGTGGGGACGCTGACGGCCCGCCGTGGCACGGGGGAGACCCGGCCGTCCGGGTCGTGCACCCGCACGGAGCCGCGCGACACCTCGATCCTGGACCGGCACCACGCCGGCACGTCGGCGGCGCTGGCCGCCAGGAGCACCACCCGCTGGCCGGCAGGTGCGGTCGACCTCCAGCGCGCCACGGCCGCGGGATCGGAGGGATCGTCGACGACGACGACCGACGGGAGGTCGTCGTCACCCGGGAGCTCGCCCGGCGACCGACCGGCCCAGACGCACCACGACCAGTCGTCCGGACGGCCGCTCCGCACGACCAGCGACCCGCGCAGGTGCGTGCCCAGCGCGGCGAGCACGACGCCCCTGGCCACGGGCAGCGCGAGTGCGCGCGGGCCGACGACCGCGACCGTGCCGCCGGGGTCCCAGGGGACCGACGCCTCGACCGGCTCGTCGTCCGGCCGCGCCCGGACGGTCGCAGCGACGAGGCCCGCGGGGTCCGTGATCGGGAGGACGGCCGGGCGCGGTCGCCGCCGACGCAGGCGCACGGCGCCCAGCTGACCGACCAGGCCGACGAGCGCGAGCAGCGGCTGGTGGACCGCGACGGCGAGCGCGGCCGACCCGATCAGCGGCGCCAGCCACGTCGCGACCGCCGGGCGCGCGGCCGCGGGCGTCGGAGCGTCGACCGCCGCAGGGGTGCGAGGACGCAGGGCATAGGTGACCGCGCCGACGGTTCGCTCGGCGCAGGCGCGCCAGCGACGCGAGCGGCGGCCGGTGCTGGCCCGGACCCGGTCGCCGCGACGCCGCACCGTGAACCCCGGCCCGATCGCCACGCGGACGCGATCGGGCAGCCCGACCAGGACGCCGCTGTCGGGTCCGGCGACCACCGCGACGTGCCAGTCGAGGCGGAGCGCCTCCTCGGCCGACGGACGCGCGACCGGCCCGAGGCTCAGGACGCACCCGTGCACGAGGGGCGGCTGGCCGGCCACGTGGGCCTCGTCGAGAACCTGGTCCGCGACGGCGAGCCGGTGCCCGGTCCCGGCCCAGGCGGGGTGCCCGCTGACACGGGCGAGCCCCGGCCGCAGGTCGGCCAGCACGGTGCCCGGCACGACGTCGACGTCGGTGGTGACGGTTCCGGCGCCGCGTTCGGGGTCGGGGTGGAGGAGGGTGACGCGCACCCGGCGACGATGCCCCGAACGCCGGGACGGTGGGCGCCCCTGAAGACGACGCGTGCCGGCGGCGGGGCCGTGGTCGCGTCAGTCGACGCCCAGCGCCGCGACGGGCGAGGTGCGAGCGGCGGCGCGCCCGGGCAGCACCGACGCGAGCAGCCCGGCCACGACGGAGACGAGCAGGACGAGCCCGAGGTCGCGCCAGGGCACGGTGAGCAGGACGTTGCCGATGCTGCCGAAGACCACCTCGGCACCGGCCCACCCGTACAGCAGCCCGAGACCCACCCCGAGCAGCGCGCCGACCCCCGCGATGAGCATCCCCTCGACCGCGAGCATCCACCGCAGCTGGCGTCGGGACAGCCCGATCGCCCGCAGGGTCGCCGACTCGCGGCGCCGTTCCAGGACCGACAGCGACAGGGTGTTGGCGACGCCGATCAGCGCGATGAGGACGGCGACCGCGAGCAGCCCGAGCACGATGCCCAGCACGGAGTCGACCACCCGGTCGTTGCTGACGCGCTGCGCGGCGGCGCTGGTGATGTCGAGCGCGTTGCCGGGCAGCGCGTTGCGGACGTCCTGCAGCACCGTGCCGGGATCGGCACCCGGGTCGAGGGAGAGCCACATCGCGGACACCGGCGCGTCGGGGGCGATCCGGTCGAGGGTCGCGGTCGTGACGAGCGCCGAGGTCCCGCCCAGGTCGGTCGGCACCGCACGCACCGTCACCGGTGACCCGCTCGTCGTCGCCGTGCCGTCGCTGTCGTAGGTGACGAGCGAGACGGTGACGTCACCGGTCGGCACGCCGTCGTCCTTCGCCCACGCCGGCAGGAGCAGGGTGCCGTCGGTCAGACCGTCCACCAGCGACCGGTCGCGGACCACTGTGGCGGCGTCGCCATCGACGGCGGCGGCCAGGATCCCGGTGTCGCCCAGCTGGACCTCGGCCGTGCGCACGGCCACCATCGTCCGGATCCCGTCGACGCCGCCGAGCGCGCGTCGCACGTCGTCCTCGTTCATCCGCACGGAGCCGTCCCCGAGCCGGCCGTCGACGACGAGGTCCACGGGGTAGCGCGCGTCGAGCTCGCGGTTCATCGTCGTGCGCGCGCTGGCCGCACCGGTGCTCATCATCACGACGAGCGTGACGCCGATGAGCAGGGCCGTGCTGGTCGCGGCGGTCCGCCGTGGGTTGCGCACGGTGTTCGCCGCAGCGATCCGAGCGCTCGTCCCCGTCGAGGCCAGGCCGCGACCGAGCAGGGCCACGATCTTGGGCACCCAGAACACCGCGCCGAGCAGCACACCGACGAACGAGGTGGCGCCCGCGAGCATCCCGAGCCCGAGCAGGGGACCCGAGGCCGACCCGTTCCGCCCGGACACCACGACCACGAGCAGGAGGAGTCCGGCGCCCCCGACGGCGAGCAGCAACGAGACCGCCAGCCGGATGCGCCCCGTGCGGGCACCGACCACGGGAGCGTCCACGGGCCGCAGCGCGGCGACGGGTGCGACGCGGGTGGCCTCGCGCGCCGGCACGAGCGACGCGAGCACCGTGACCAGCGTGCCGACCAGGAGCGGCACCAGGACGACGGCGGGCGTGATGCTGATCGTCGCCGGGAGCGCGACGCCGAGGTCGACTCGGTTCAGGACGGTGAGCGCTGCCTGCGCGAGCACCGACCCTGCGACCACCCCCGCGACGGCGGACCCCAGGCCGAGGATGGTGGCCTCGAGCAGCACGGAGTCCCGCAGCTGCCGCTTGCTGGCCCCGACGCAGCGCAGCATGGCCAGGGTCCGCGTGCGCTGCGCGACGAGCACCTGGAACGTGTTGGCGATGACCAGGGCCGCGACGAGCATGGCGACCGCGGCGAACCCGAGCACCGCCGTGACCAGGACGTTCCCGCCGGTGCGTCGCTCGACGGCCTCCGCGGCGGCCTGGTCGCGGGTCAGCGCCCGGGCATCGTCACCGACCAGCGGGGCGAGCGCCACCTGCAGCTCGGCGGCGGAGACGCCGTCGGCCGCCGCGACCAGCGTCGTCGGGCTGGTGGACAGGTCCTCGAACCTCGAGAGGTCCGCGACGGTGATCAGGCCGGCGCCCCCCGACTGCGACCAGGCGTGCCGTGGGTCGTCGGTGATGCCGACGACGCGAGCGGAGAACGACCCACGCCCGCCCGAGCCGAGCGGCGCGACGTCGAGGGTGTCGCCGACGCCGACCTGCAGCGCGGCCGCGGTGTCCGCGGGCAGGGCGATCTCGCCGGCGTCGACCGGGGCGGCGCCGTGGGCGATGGTCAGCGAGGCGAGCCGCGGGTCCGAGGGTGCGGTGAGGAGGTTCTGGGCCCGCACCCGGCCGGCGTGGCGGAGCTCGAGGGTGACGGGGTCGAGGATGTCCACGGCGGCGACGTGGGGGTCGCTGGCCACCGTGCTGCGTTCGAGCGGCGTCAGGGCGCCGCGCAGGACGACGTCGGCGTGAGCGTAGGTGGCGGTCAGGGCGTCGTACCCCGTGCGCGTGATGACGCCGCCGGCGATCAGCGTCGCGGCGAGGAACGCCGAGCCGATCGCGACGGCGACCGCGGCGGCGGACAGCCGGCCCAGGCTGCGGCGCATCTGGGCGAGCGTCAGGCGCAGCATCAGCGGACCGCCGCCTGGTCGAGCGTGCGCAGCGCCTCGAGGCCCATGAGCACGGACTCCGGCGTCGGGTTCTCGATGTCCCCGGCGATCCGGCCGTCGGCCAGCAGGACCACCCGGTCCGCGTAGGCGGCTGCGGTCGGGTCGTGCGTGACCATGATGACCGTGCGGCCCAGCTCGCGCACAGACCGGCGCAGGAAGCTGAGCACCTCGGCGCCGGAGCGTGAGTCGAGGTTGCCCGTGGGCTCGTCGGCGAACACCACCTCCGGCCGGGCGATGAGCGCCCGGGCGATCGCGACCCGCTGCTGCTGGCCGCCCGACAGCTCGCTCGGCCGGTGCGTCAGCCGCTGCCCGAGCCCGAGGGTCTCGACGAGCGTGTCGAACCACTCGCGGTCCACGGCCGTCCCGGCGAGCTCCAGCGGCAGCAGGATGTTCTGCTCGGCCGTGAACATGGGCAGCAGGTTGAACGACTGGAACACGAAGCCGACCCGGTCGCGTCGCAGGCGGGTCAGGGCGTCGTCGCCGAGCGCGGTGATCTCCGTCTCGCCCAACCAGGCCGTGCCCGACGTGGACTGGTCGAGACCGGCCAGCACGTGCATCAGCGTCGACTTGCCGGAGCCCGACGGACCCATGATCGCGGTGAAGGCCCCGGCGGCGAATTCGACGTCGACCCCGTCGAGCGCACGCACCTGCGCGGCGCCGCGGCCGTACACCTTGGTCAGGCTGCGGGCGCTCGACGCGGGCGCAGCGGGCGGCTGCTCGATCGGGCGGTAGACGGTCGTGTCCACGGACGGGCTCCTTCGGTCGGGTACGTGCTCGACGCTAGGGAGCAGGCTGTGCCCAGCACATCAGGCCACGGTGTCGTCGCGCGTCATCCCGTGGTCGCACGTTCACGAGCACGTTCACGAGCACGAGCACGAGCACGTACACGTTCACGAGCCCGGTCGCACCAGCCCGGTCTCGTAGGCGACGACGACGGCCTGCACCCGGTCGCGCGCGTGCAGCTTGGCCAGGATCCGCCCGACGTGCGTCTTGACCGTGGCCTCGGCGACGAAGAGATCCTGGCCGATCTCGGTGTTGGACCGGCCGCGGGCCATGAGGACGAGCACCTCGCGCTCGCGGTCCGTGAGGTCGGCGACGGCGAGCCGCGCGGGGTCGGCGGGTTCGCCCGGCTGCTCGGGCGGCAGGACGGTGACCAGGTGCTCGAGCAGCCGCCGGGTGCTGGACGGCGCGATCACGGCGTCCCCGTGGTGCACCGTGCGGATGGCCGCGAGCATCTCCTCGGGTGGCGCGTCCTTGAGCAGGAACCCGCTGGCGCCGGCGCGGATCGCGGACAGGACGTACTCGTCGAGGTCGAAGGTGGTGAGCACGATGACCTTGGGCGCGGGCGCGGCATCGGTGCCGCGGGCCACGATCTCGGCCGTCGCGGCCAGACCGTCCATCGTCGGCATCCGGACGTCCATGAGGACGACGTCGACGACGCCGGGGTGGGTCTGCGGGTCCAGGGCGCGCACGGCCTGCGACCCGTCGCCGGCCTCGACCACCACGGTCAGGTCCGGCTGGCTGTCGATCACCATGCGGAAGCCCGCGCGGACGAGCTGCTGGTCGTCGACCAGCCCGACTCGGATGGTGTGCTCGGTCATCGGGTCTCCTGTCCGGGCGGGGTGGGCAGCTGGGCGCGGACCCGGAAGCCGCCCCCGGGTCGCGGGCCGGCGCTGACCGTGCCCGCGAACATCGTTGCGCGTTCGCGCATGCCGAGCAGCCCCTGACCGAGCCCGTCCGAGTCGGCCGAGGCACCGCGGCCGTCGTCGCTGACCTCGAGCACGATCGCGTCCGGCAGCCACTGCACGAGCACGTTGACCAACGGGTCCGGACCGGCGTGCTTGAGCACGTTGGTCAGCGCCTCCTGGGCGATCCGGTAGACGGTCAGTCCCGTACCGGGCGGCAGGGTGCGGGGCGATCCCATCCGGACGAGCGAGGCCCGCATGCCGCTGGCCCGCATCTGCTCGACCAGGGCGCCCACGTCGGTCTCGGCAGGCTGGGGCTGGAACTCCGGCGCCGGGCCGTCGCTGTCGCGCAGCACCCCGAGGAGCCGGCGCATGTCGGTGAGCGCGGCACGTCCGGTCTCGCCGATCGTGCGCAGGGCCCGGGTGGGCGCCGACGGGTCGGCCTCGGCCGCGTACCGCCCGCCGTCGGCCTGGGCGATCATGACCGTCAGGGAGTGCGCCACGATGTCGTGCATCTCGCGCGCGATGCGGGCACGCTCCGCGGCGGTGGCGATCTTGGACTGCTGGTCGCGCTCGGTCTCCAGGCGCCGGGCTCGGTCCTCGAGCGCCTCGATCCGCTCGCGACGCGTGCGCCGGAGCAGCCCGAACGCCCACACGGCGAGCGCCGCGACGGCCGTGAAGAGCGACACCGCCCGGGCGCCCGAGGAGTCGGTCCAGCTGCCGATCGAGAACGCGAGCAGCACCGAGCCGAGCAGGGCGCCGGCGATGGCGACCCGGTGCGCCCAGCGCGGACCGTGCACGGTGACCGAGTACAGCGCCACCAGCACGGCGGCGTCCGCGGGGAACACGATGGGCGCCCCGGCGAGCACCTGCAGGAGGGCGACGAAGTAGACGGCCGCCGTCGAGGCGGTCGGTGCCGTGCGGCGCCAGGCGAGCGGCGCGACGAGCCCGACCGTGACGACGGCGGCCAGGCGTGTGCTGACGTTGCCGGTCGCGGCGCTGAACGCGATCGACGACGGGAGCAGGACGACCAGCAGCAGCGCAGCCAGCGTGGCGTCGACGACGAAGCGGTGGTCCTCCTCCCAGCGCAGGAGCCGCTCCCAACTCGTCACCGTCCGAGGGTAGAGGCGCGGTCCGCCACGGTCGTGCCCCTCGGGGCGGACGCGCCGTCCACCCGAGGGGGCACGGAATTGGTCACACCCTGCAGTGGCCGACAACACCGTCTCGTGACCTAACATGGGCGAATGACCCAGGTGTTGCTGGCAGAGGACGATCCCGCGATTGCCGAGCCTTTGGCCCGCGCCCTCGGGCGTGAAGGTTATGACGTGCGCGTGCAAGGAACGGGTCAAGGTGCGATCGACGGTGCGGCAGCTGCCGACCTCGTCGTGCTGGACCTCGGCCTGCCGGACATGGACGGGCTCGACGTCGCGCGGGCCATCCGCAACCTCGGGCTGACCACGCCGCTGCTGGTCCTGACCGCACGCGCCGACGAGGTCGACCTGGTGGTCGGCCTGGACGCCGGCGCCGACGACTACGTGACCAAGCCGTTCCGCCTGGCCGAGCTCCTGGCGCGCGTCCGTGCCCTGCTGCGGCGCAGCGTCGGGGACCCCGGCGACGAGGACGAGGTGCACGCGCAGAACGTCCGCGTCGACGTCGCGGCGCACCGCGCCTTCCAGGGCGAGCGCGAGCTGCACCTCACGGCCAAGGAGTTCGACCTGCTGCGCGTGCTCGTCGGCGCGGCCGGAACGGTGGTGGCCCGCGAGACGCTCATGCGCGAGGTCTGGGGCTCGGACCCGACCGGCTCGACCAAGACGCTCGACATGCACGTGTCGTGGCTGCGTCGCAAGCTCGGCGACGACGCCAACGCGCCGCGGTACGTGACCACCGTCCGCGGCATGGGTTTCCGCTTCGAGACCGGTGGCGCGAGCAGCAGCACGGGCGGCTGAGCGTTGCGTCGTCGCGTCCTGCAGGCGACGATCGCGGCGGTCACCGTCGCGGTCGTGCTGCTGGGCTTTCCTCTGGCGTTCCTGGGTGCGCAGCTCGTGCGCGAGAACGAGATGCAGGCCCTCAAGGCCCGCGCCGACAGCGTCGCGCGCTCCGTCGACTTCCGCATGCAGCAGAACATCGACCTCACCGACCGCATGCTCGAGAACGCGACCGGTGGGCCGGGGGACATCCCGGCCTCGGTGACCGTCCAGGCGCCCGATGGTGAGATCTACCAGGCAGGCAACCACGTGCAGGGCCGGACCCTGTCGGTCCAGGTCACGTCCAGCGCGGGCGCCGTGGTCAACCTCTACGTGTCCTGGTGGGACGTCTTCTGGCTCAGCGCCCGGGTGATCGCGCTCGTGGTCGCGGCGGCCGTCGTCGCCTTCGCCGCCGGGATCGCGATGGCGATCTGGCAGGCCAACCGGCTCACCGCCCCGCTCGTCTACCTCGCCGCGTCCGCGGAACAGCTCGGCGCGGGCCAGGTGCGGCCACGGCTCGAGCCGTCGGGGGTCGAGGAGATCGACCTGGTGGCCGCCGAGCTCGCCCGCAGCGCCGACCGGATGGCCGCGCGGCTGGCCGCCGAGCGTCAGTTCGCCTCGGACGCGTCCCACCAGCTGCGCACGCCCCTGACCGCGCTGACCATGCGGCTCGAGGAGATCATGCTCGCCACCGACGACCCGGGCGTCAGCGAGGAGGCGCGGATCTCGCTGGAGCAGGTGGAGCGTCTGGTCCGGGTGGTCGACGACCTGCTGGCCAGCTCACGGCGCGCGCAGGGCGGCACGACCGAGGCCCTGATGCTCCTGGACGTCGTGCGCCAGCAGGAGGAGGAGTGGCAGCCGACGTTCGACGTGGCGGGCCGGCACCTCGTCGTCGAGGTCGACCCGACGACGCAGGTGCTCGCGACGCCCGGTGCGCTCGCGCAGGTCCTCGCGACCCTGATCGAGAACTCGCTCAAGCACGGCGCCGGCACGACGACCGTCCGCGCGCGCACGGGTGGACCGTCCGCCGCGGTCGTGGTGGAGGTTGCCGACGAGGGCGCGGGCGTGCCCGACGACCTCGCGCCACGGATCTTCGAACGGGAGGTGACGTCGGGGCGGGGGACAGGCCTGGGCCTGGCACTGGCCCGCGACCTGGCCTCGGCGGACGGCGGCCGGCTCGAGCTCGCTCAGCGCCGGCCGGCGGTGTTCGCCCTGTTCTTGTCCGGCGTGCCGGTGTCGCTGCGTCCGGACGCCGTCGTGCCGATGGGCACGGTGGTGACGCGCCCCGACTCGCGCCGTCGCTAGACCCGCTGCTGCTGTCCTGCCGCGGCAGGGTGGCCCGTGAAGACCCAGCGCTTGTAGCCGACGTAGCGCAGGACCGTGCCGATCGCGATCCCGATGACGGTGGCCACGTTGTCGGCCAAGGCGTTGGTCAGGCCGAGCGTGTAGTGCGAGAAGGCCAGGGTCAGCACCGGGATGCCGGCGCACACGATGTTGATGGTGGCAAAGACGACCAGCTCGCGCGCCTGCCGGTTGGTCCGCTCCTGGGAGAACGTCCAGTGCCGGTTCCCGATCCACGAGACCAGGGTGGCCGCGACCAGGGAGATGACCTTGGCCGTCACCGGCTTGTGCTCGAGCAGGTGCCCCGGGCCGAACCGCAGCAGGTTGAACAGGCCGAGGTCCACGACGAAGGCGAGCCCGCCGACCGACAGGAAGCGCAGGATCTCGTAGGCGCGGGCCCTCGAGGCCGAGACGGCGAGCGCGGGCTCGGGCGCGACGGTCGCCGCGGTCGATCCGCGGGGCACGGTGAACCCGTCGGTCAGCTCGTCGCTCATGCTCACAGCTTCTCCCACCGCTCGGCTCGTGCTCCCGCCCCCCATCAGCCGGTGCGGTCGCGAGGATATCCCGACTGGCTGGACGCTGCCTGTGCGCACGCGTCTCGACGCCCTCGACTAGTGTCGTCGCCCGTGACGGCTCCTGTTGTGGCGGTGGTGGGTGGCGGCCAGCTGGCCCGGATGATGGCGCCCGCGGCGGCGGCCCTCGGCCTGCACCTGCGGGTGCTGGTGGAGAACCCGACGTCGTCGGCGGCCCAGGTGGTGGTCGACGCGCCCGTGGGCGCCGCGACCGACGAGGTGGCGGTCGAGCGGTTGGCCGTCGGCGCCGACGCGCTGACGTTCGAGCACGAGCACGTCCCCAACGCGCTCCTGGACCGGCTGGAGGCGGCCGGCACGTCGGTGCAGCCGCGGGCCGTCGCGCTGGTGCACGCCCAGGACAAGATCGTGATGCGCACGCGGCTGACCGAGCTGGGCGTGCCGTGCCCCCGATGGGCTGCGCTGACCTCCTCGGCAGACCTCGACGCGTTCCTCGCGGGCGGCGAGGCCGTCGTCAAGACGTCCCGCGGCGGCTACGACGGCAAGGGCGTCCGTGTCGTGCGGTCCAGCGAGGACGTCGCCGACTGGTTGGCCGCCGCCCGGGCCGGCACCGGCCCCGCGCTGCTCGCCGAGGAGAAGGTCGCGTTCACGCGCGAGCTCGCGGTCCTCGTCGCGCGCAGCCCGAGCGGCGAGGTCCGCACGTGGCCGGTCGTCGAGTCGGTGCAGCGGGACGGGGTGTGCGCGGAGGTCGTCGCGCCGGCGCCCGACCTCGACCCCGCGACCCGGGACCAGGCCGTCGACGTGGCGACCCGGATCGCCGAGGGGCTGGGCGTGACCGGGGTGCTCGCGGTCGAGCTCTTCGAGGTCCCTGGCGCGGACGGCACGCCGACGGTCCTGGTGAACGAGCTGGCGATGCGGCCGCACAACTCGGGGCACTGGACGATCGACGGCGCGGTCACCAGCCAGTTCGAGCAGCACCTGCGCGCGGTCCTGGACCTCCCGCTGGGCGACACGACGCCGACCGCGACCTGGACCGTGATGGCCAACGTGCTCGGCAGCGCCCTGGCCGACCCGACGGACGCGCTGGCCGACGTCGGTCGTCGAGACCCGGCGGCGAAGGTGCACCTGTACGGCAAGGAGGTCCGCGCCGGACGCAAGCTCGGGCACGTGAACGTCAGCGGGGACGACCTGGCCGACGTCCGGGCGCGTGCGGTCGCCGCCGCGGCCCTGCTGCGCGGCGATCCCGCCTGACTGTCTGCCCCTCGCGAACACGGGCGGTCGCCCGCGCCGGCTGGGACATGATGGACCCCGTCGCAGGTCGGGTCGCAGGTGAACGAGCAGACGGAGAAACGTGATGGCAGCGCAGGCCCTGGTCGGGATCGTCATGGGATCGGACTCGGACTGGGCGGTCATGCAGGCCGCGTCCGACGTCCTCGCCGATTTCGGTGTGCCGGTCGAGGTGGACGTGGTCTCCGCGCACCGGCAGCCCGAGAAGATGATCGAGTACGGCCGCACGGCGGCGGACCGTGGCCTGAAGGTGATCATCGCCGGTGCCGGCGGTGCGGCCCACCTGCCGGGGATGCTCGCGTCCGTCACCACACTGCCC
Organism: Cellulomonas sp. McL0617; assembly: GCF_049994875.1. Taxonomy (GTDB): domain Bacteria; phylum Actinomycetota; class Actinomycetes; order Actinomycetales; family Cellulomonadaceae; genus Cellulomonas. Next base: position 3,024,416 of record NZ_CP188256.1, on the reverse strand, counting down.
GTGGTCGGTGTCCCGGTCCCGCTGGCGCTGCTCGACGGTCTCGACTCGCTGCTGTCCATCGTGCAGATGCCCGCCGGGGTCCCCGTGGCCACCGTGTCGATCGGCGGCGCCAAGAACGCGGGTCTGCTCGCTGCCCGCATCCTCGCGTCCGGCGAGGGCGCCCAGGCGACCCGGATCCGGACCGCCCTGGCCGCTTTCCAGGTCGAGCTGCAGGGTCAGGCCGAGTCCAAGGGTGCGCGGCTCCGCTCGCACAGCGCCGCGAGCCGGCCGACCATCGGGTTCAGCCTGTAGGGCGTCGTCGGCGGCCGGAGCCTCAGGCGCCGGGCATCCCGCCGACCTTGCCCGGCGGCAGGGTGCCGTCCCGGACGGCCACCCAGAACGCCGGCGTGAGGGCGGGATCCAGCTCGACGGTCGAGCCGACGCCCCCCGGGCGGTAGTCGAGGCTCTTGATCGGCGGCGTGCCCGTCACGCCGCCGGGCCCGTTCGCCGCGCGGAACGCGAGCGCGAGCTTGCCCAGGTCGACGATCCCGGTCCCGTCGCTCACCGTCAGCGCGGCCGTGCCGGCGTCGATGAGCGCGACCTGCTGGTTCGGGTGGAGGACCAGCGACTGCGGCTTGACCTTGCCCATGACCGCGCTGATCAGCTGGCGCTGCCGCTCGGCACGGCCGACGTCGCCCGTCGGGTCCGACTTGCGCATGCGCGCGAACGAGAGCGCCTGCGAGCCGACGACGTCGTGGCAGCCGGGCGTCCACACCATCCCCGAGTCGACGTCGTTCACGGCGGCGTCGTAGCAGAGGTTCACCCCGCCGACGGCGTCGACCACCTGCTCGACGCCGGCCATCCCGATCTCCGCGTAGTGGTCCACGGTCAGACCGGTCAGACCCTCGACGGTCTTGACCAGCAACGGTGCCTGCCCCCAGGAGAACGCGGCATTGAGCTTGGCCGAACCGTGCCCCGGGATCGCGACGTAGGTGTCGCGGGGGAGCGAGATCAGCGACGTGGGCCCGCTCGCGGGGACCTGCAGCAGCAGGATCGTGTCGGTCCGTGCACCCTCGGTGCCGTCGTTGCCGACCGAGCCGTCGGCGCGGGAGTCCGAGCCGGTGAGCAGGTAGGTGGTGCCCGGCGTGTTCGGTGCGCCGCTGAGTGCCGACGTGTGCCGGACCTTGCCGTTGGCCCACATCGTCAGGCCGATCGGCCACGCGAGCAGAGCGGCGACGAGGACGACCGCGACGAACGCGACCAGCGGCCACCGCCGCCGGCGACGCCCGGCCCGCTCCTCGGGCCCGCTCGGGCTGCCCGAGCCCGCCGGCGGCGGTCGGACCGGCGGACGTTGGCCCGAGGGGCGCGACGAGGTGCTGCGCGGGGCGGTCGACGGCGAGAACGACGCGGGTGCACCGGCAGCGGCCGGCGCGGACGCGGACGCCGCCGCACCCGGTTGCCGGCGGGGCGGCACCGGGCGGCTGGGCGGCCGGGCGCCCGGCACCTCGATGGGGGCGGCTGCGGGCCGTGGCGCGGCGGCGGCGGAGCCCTCCGGGGACCGTGACGCCCCCGGGGGCGCGATCGACGCCGGCATCGCGGGTCGCGACGGGAGCCGCTGGGCCGGAGGCGCCGCGGGCGGCGACACGTTGGCCTGCGCCGCCTCAGCCGGCGGCGCGTCTGCCGGTCGTCGGGCCGCGGGCTGACGGGTTGCCGAGGGCGCGGGTCGCTGCGGTGGGCGGCCGACGACGATCGGCTCGGCAGGCGTGGGGTCGGAGGGTCGCGCGCTGCCGGCCGGCGCGAAGCTCGGCGGCGGGGTGCGGACGGTGCGGTCGTCCGACGTCATCAGCAGACGGCGGTGGTGTCGGCGACCGAGAACTCTTCCTTGCCCGCCTTCTTGGTCTGGGTGGGCGTCGGGGTGACCGGGGCGGTGGTGGCACCCGGCACGGGCGCGGTGGTGGCGGTCGGGGCCGGGACCGTGGCGTCGCTCGGCGCCACGTCGTTCGCGATGTCCGCCCAGACCTGGGTCGCGGCGGAGGTCCACTCGACGCGGTTCTTGTCGGACTTGGCCGGTGCCCACGGGACTGTCATGAACGTGATGTTGTCACGGTCGATGTTCCGCAGGTTGTAGGCGAGGCCGGTCATGTCCGTGATCGACATCTGCTTGTCGGTGGTGAGCGAGCTCGTCGCCGCGCTGAGGAACGACACCAGCTTGCCCGGGTTGGTGAGCACGTCACGGGACAGGACCTCACGGACCATCGCGGCGACCAGCTGCTGCTGGTTGCCGATGCGGTTGATGTCCGAACCGTCGCCCACGTTGTGCCGGGCCCGCGCGAACGCGAGCGCCGTCTGTCCGTCGAGGACCTGGTTGCCGGGGTTGAGGAACAGGCCGGAGTCCTTGTCCGAGATCTTGCTCTGGATGCACATGGGCACCCCGCCGATGGACTGGACCATCTGCTGGAAGCCGGAGAAGTCGACGACGACGAAGTGGTTGATCGTGACGCCGGTGTCGTGCTGCACGGTGTTGATGGTGCAGGCCGCGGCGGAGGCCATGTCGCCGCCGTTGTCCCAACCGGTCGCGAAGGCGGAGTTGAACATGCCCGTCGTGGCGCGGGTCGTCTTCCCGTTCGTCATGGTGCACGACGGGATGCTGACCAGCGAGTCGCGGGGGATCGAGACGACGGAGATCCGGGATCGGTCCGCCGAGATGTGCACGACCATCGCCGTGTCGGAACGCATCCCCTCCGCCTTGCCACCGATCTGGGCGTTGACCCCGGCGCGCGAGTCCGAGCCCAGGACCAGGATGTTGACCGGGTTGCCCTTGTTCGGGTCGTTCGGGTCCGGTGCCGCCGTCGGTGTCGCCAAGGGCGCGACGAGCGCGGAGACGTCGACCTGGTCGAGGTTGCCCTGCAGCTTGGCGGCGACGGCGGCCCCCCCAGCGACGGCGAACACGAGGACGGCGACACCCGTCAGGGCGACGCCGCGCAGCACGCCGTGGGTCCGGACACGTCGAGCGTGCCGGGCGGCACGGGGGCGCGAGGGGGAGGCGTGGCGAACAGTCACCGGATGATCGTAGGAGGTGGATGTTTCGACCACGGGGAGCACACGGTCCGGCGTCGTGGAGGATCTGTGCAGATCAGCGACCTGGTCGCGCGTCGAGCTCGCCGGCGGCGTCCGGGACGGTGTCGACGAGATCCATGCGATCGCCGTGCCCGACGCAGCGCTCACCGGTCGCCCGTCCGGACACCGGAGCCAGCATCATCGCCCGCGTCGTCGGCCCGATCGAACGCGCCGGTCCCGTCGCACCGTGTCCGATCCCGGCTCCGGTAGCCTTTCGTGCGGCCCGCGGCCGGTGCGCGAAACATCGGCGGCCCCCGCCACGAACCCGTCCGGCAGTGTCGCGCACGGCGTGCGCTCGAGTGAAGTGAAGTCGTATGACGTCAGCACAGGGGACCTTGTCCATCATCATCCCGGCCTACAACGAGCACGAGGGTGCGGCCGAGATCGTCTCGTTCTATCGCGAGATCCGCGCGTCGGTGCCGGACCTCGAGTTCGAGCTCGTCGTCGTCGACGACGGATCGACCGACGGCACGTCCGACGCGCTCGTCGAGCTCCTGCGCCCCGAGGACCGGGCGAAGGTGGTCGTCTTCTCCCGCAACTTCGGCGCGCACGCGGCGATCTCGGCAGGCTTCGCGCACTGCTCGGGCGACGCTGCCCTGACGCTGAGCGCGGACCGGCAGGAACCGCTCAGCGCGGTGCACAGCTTCATCGAGGAGTGGCGGTCCGGGGCCGACCTCGTCTGGGGTCTGCGGGCGGTCCGGTCGTCGAAGGGCGGCTCGAACGAGTTCTTCGCCCGAAGCTTCTCGACCACGTTCAACGCGATCTCGACGGTCCCGACCTACCCCAGGGAGGGGCCGTCGCACATCCTGGTCTCGCGGCGCGTGATGGACGTGCTCAACGCGATGCCCGAACAGAACCGCAACGTGCTCGCGATGGCCGCGTGGACCGGCTTCGACCAGCGACGCGTCTACTTCGAGCAGCTGCCGCGCCCGTACGGCGAGAGCCGATGGACCTCGGCGAAGAAGGTCAAGCTGGTTCTCGACTCGATCGTCGAGTTCTCCGCGGTCCCGCTGACCTGGGTGCTGCTCGCCGGCTTCGCCATGGCCGGTCTCGGTCTCGTCGCCCTGGTGGCCGCGCTCGTGATGGCCCTCGTGGGCGCACAGGGCACCGGTCTCATGCTCGTCGGCGTCGTCCTCGGTGCCGTGGGCGTGCAGGTGGTGGCGCTCGGGGTGCTCGGGCAATACGTCTCGCGCGCCGGCGACGACGCGCGGCGGCGCCCCGTCTACATCGTCCAGGACGTCCGTTAGCTGCACCTGTCGGTGCTCGACCCGGTGCGAGGTCGCTCGGAGAACCGCTGATAGCCTGTCGCCGACGTTGGGAGTAGATCGCATGGATGTCGCGCTGGGGCAACCCACCGTGGGCGAGCCCGAGCTCCGCGCTATCGCCGAGGTGTTCGCATCGGGGTGGCTGTCGGGAGCAGGGCCCGCGTGCAAGACCTTCGAGAACGACTTCGCTGCGGTGGCCGGGACGGAGCACGTCCTCGCCACCTCCAACTGCGGTTCAGCCCTCCACCTGGGCCTCACCGTCCTCGGTGCGGGCCCCGGCGACGAGGTGATCGTCGGGGACTACACGTTCCCCGCCACCGGACACTCGGTGATGTGGACCGGTGCGCGACCGGTCTTCGTCGACGTACGACCCGATATCTGGAGCATGGATCCGGCGGCGGTCGAGGCCGCGATCACGCCGCGCACGGTGGGCATCCTGGCGGTCGACGTGTTCGGCCAGCCCGCCGACTACGACGAGCTCCGTCGGATCGCGGACAAGCACGGGCTGTGGCTCATGGAGGACGCTGCCTGCTCGGCGGGCGCCACCTACCACGGGCGCCCGGCAGGGTCGCTCGCGGACCTCGCGACGTTCAGCTTCCACGGCCGCAAGGGCATCACGGCCGGCGAGGGTGGCGCGCTGACGACCGATCGGGCCGACCTCGCCGACCACGCGCGCAAGCTGCACACGTACGGGATCGAGCCGGCGCTGTCGCGGGCCGGGTCGCAGGACCTGCCGATCCCCTCGTTCGACGAGGCCGGCTGGAACTATCGCCTGTCGGACGTGGCGGCGGCGATCATGTCCGTCCAGGTCACCCGCCTGCCCGAGCTGCTCTCGGCGCGGCGACGGGTGGCCGGCGCGTACGAGCAGCTTCTCGGCGACGTCGAGGAGCTCACGCTGCCGGTCGCGCTCGAGGACCGGGAGCACCCCTGGCAGTCGTACGTGCTGACGTTGGGCACCGAGGTCAACCGCGGCTCCGTCGCGCACGCGCTGCGGGCCGAGGGCATCCAGTGCAACTTCGGCACGTACGCCTCGCACGTCCAGCCGGTGTACGGCGCCGACGTGCACCTGCCGGTCTCCCGAGACCTGTTCGCCCGCCACCTCGCCATCCCGATGCACGCCAACCTCACCGACGACGAGGTCGAGCGTGTCGCCGCCGGCGTCCGCCGCATCGTCACCTCGGCCGACCATCGCCGCTGAGCGGCCCCCCACCAAGAGCAGGAGCAACGCCCGCATGTCCAAGAAGACCGTCTTCTTCACCGGTGGTGCCGGCTTCATCGGCCTCCACGTCGTCCCGATGCTGCTCGAGCGCGGCTACGGGGTGCGCATCTTCGACAACATGTTCCGGGGGGACCGGGACGCGATCGCGAAGCTCGCCGCGACCGGCGACGTCGAGCTGATCGACCAGGACGTGCGCTACGGCGGCGCCGTTCACCAGGCCATGAAGGGCTGCAGCCACGTCATCCACTTCGCGGCCGTATCGATCAACAAGAGCCAGTCGGACCCGTACGAGTCCATGGACATCAACATGATCGGCAACCACAACGTGTTCGCGGCTGCTGCCGACCACGGCGTGGAGCGGCTCGTCTTCGCCTCGAGCGCGTCGGTGTACGGCGACCCCGAGCACCTGCCGATGCACGAGGACGACAAGCTGTCGCCGCTGACCCCGTACTGCATCTCGAAGCGTGCCGGTGAGGACCTGCTCGGCTTCTACCAGCGGCGCGCCAACCTCTCGTGGATCGCGCTTCGGTTCTTCAACGTGTACGGCCCGGGTCAGAAGACCACGGCGTACTACACCTCGGTCATCAACCACTTCGTCAACCGCCTCCGCAACGGCGAGGCGCCCGTCATCGACGGCTCGGGCGAGCAGTCGATGGACTTCATCCACGTCCACGACATCGCGCGCTCGGCCGTCCTCGCGCTCGAGTCCGAGCAGGCGAACCTGCCGATCAACATCGGGACGGGCATCGACACGTCGATCGCCGAGCTCGCGCGCATCCTGATCGCCGCTGTCGGCGCGGACGTCGAGCCGATCTTCAACCCTCGCGACGTGCTGGTCAGCCGGCGTGCCGCCGACGTCCGTCGTGCCCAGGAGATCCTCGGCTTCGAGCCGACGATCGACGTGGTCACCGGGATGACGGACCTGATCCGGACCGGCGGATGACTGAAGCCGGGCGGGCTCCGTCGGCCGGGTCGCTGCCCGAGAACCCGTACAACGAGCTCGCCTGGATCGTCGGGACGCCGCAGATCGGCGCCGGCACATGGATCGGAGCGTTCACGGTCGTGGACGGTTCCGGCGGCCTGACGATCGGCGCCGGCTGCGACATCAGCTCCGGCGTGCACATCTACACGCACTCGAGCGTGCGGCGGTGCGTGTCTGGGCGCCGGTTCACGGAGGTGGAGCGCAAGCCCGTCTCGATCGGCGACCGGGTGTTCATCGGCGCCAACGCGGTGGTGATGATGGGCGTCACGATCGGCGACGAGGCCGTCGTCGGCGCCGGCGCCGTGGTGACCGCCGACGTCGCCCCCCGGACGGTCGTCGCGGGCGTGCCGGCTCGGGTGGTCGCCGACGTCGCCTTCGATGACGACGGCCGGCCGACCTTCCCGGCGGTGCAGCCCTAGCGTCCGGCGCCGCCGGTCACCCGTCAGACTGTGGTCGCACGCGAGGCCACGAGCGCCCGCTCGACGATCCGGTGGGCGGGCAGCGCCGACGCACGCTCCTCGTCGGCGTCGATCGTGCCCTCGATCAGGTCGACGAACCGGTCGAACTGGGTGATCAGCGGCTCCTTGCCGATGACCTCGGGGATCTCGATCTCCGTCGCCTGGCGATAGGTCGAGCCCTCTTCGTCCGACTGCACGCGGGTGTGCCGGTACGCGGTCACCCCACGGCGGAGCATGTCGACCTCGATCGTGCGATCGAGCTCGTGGATGACGAGCTTGCGCACCTTCTGCTGGCTGATCCGGGAGGCCGAGGCCGAGGCGATGCCGCCGTCGGCGAACCTCAGGCTCGTCTCGATCACGTCCTCCGCGCCCGGGCTGGACAGCGGGTGGTACTGCCCGACCTCGACAGCGAGGCTGTCCGGGTCCGCCCCGCCGAAGAGCTGCGCGATCAGGTCGACGTCGTGCACGAGCAGGTCCCACGCCACGCCGGTCTTGATGCGCGGCGCGTAGGGCGAGTGGCGCTCGGCGCGGACGTAGCGTGGCTCGGACAGCATGCCGCGGGCGACCAGGAAGGCAGGGTTGTACCGCTCGAGGAAGCCGCACATGAGCGGCGCCCCGACGCGCTCGCTGAGCCGGATGATCTCCTCGGTGTCCTCGAGCGAGGGGCACATCGGCTTCTCGACCAGCAGGGGGAGCCCCCGCTCGAGCGCATCGGTCGCGAGCTGGTGGTGCCACTCCGTCGCCGCCGCGATGACGACCGCGTGGGTGCCGACCGTGCTCTCCAGGTCCGGCGCCCAGCGTGCGCCGAACCGCTCGGCGAGCGGCTCGCCCGCCTCCCGTCGGGGATCGACGACCCAGGCGAGGTCGGCGCGGTCGGAGCCCGCGATCACGCGTGCGTGGTTCGTGCCCATCGACCCCGCACCGACGAGCGCGACGTTCGGGCGCGTCATCGTGCGAGCACGGCGCGCAGGGCCGTCGCGACCGTGGCGACGTCGTCCTCGGACAGGCCGGGGTGGACGGGGAGCGACAGGCAGCGGGCGGCGACGTCCTCGGCCACAGGGGCCTCCGGCAGGACGACCAACGGGTGCTCGCGGTAGCAGGCGTAGTCGTACACCGGTCGCGGGTAGTAGATGCCCGAGCCGACGCCACGCTGGGCAAGCTCCTCGACGATCGACTCCCGGTCGGCGGCGCTCTCGCGGGGCAGGAGCACCGTGTACTGGTGCCAGACGTGCTCGCGGCCCGGCAGGGCGGCGGGGAGCTCGAGCCCCGGGACGTCACGGAGCAGGTCCGTGAGCAGCGCCGCGTTGACGACACGCGCCTTGACCTGCTCCGGGTAGGTGGTCAGCTGCGGGACGGCGACAGCGGCCTGCAGGTCGGTCATCCGGTAGTTGTGACCGGGCATCTCGTACTGGTAGCGCTGACGCATCCCCTGGTTGCGCAGCACGCGGAGCCTGTCCGCCGTGGCCGCGTCGTTCGTCGTGATCATGCCGCCCTCACCGCTGGTGAGGTTCTTGGTCGCGTAGAGCGAGAAGCAGCCCGTCCCGAACGAACCGGCGCCCTTGCCGTCGAACGACGCGCCGAGGGCCTGGGCGGCGTCCTCGACCAGCGCGAGGTCGTGGCTCGCGGTCAGCTCGGCGAACGCGGCCATGTCCGCCGTCTGCCCGTAGAGGTGGACGGGCAGCACCGCCCGCGTGCGCGGGCCCACCAGCTGCGCCACCGACGCCGCGTCGAGGTTGTAGTCCGCCGTCGAGATGTCACCGAAGCGCACGACCGCGCCGGCCTCGATGATCGCGTTCAGGGTGGCGACGAACGTGAACGGGCTGGTGATGACCTCGTCGCCGGGCTGCAGGTCAAGCACCTCGAGGGCCGCGACGAGTGCCGTCGTGCCGTTGTTCACGGCGATCGCGTGCTCGGCGCCGACGATGTCCGCGAACCCGCGCTCGAGCTCGGCGACGACCGGTCCCTGCGCGATCATGCCCGAGCGGACGACCTGCAGGACCTTGTCCTCGACCGCCGTGCCAAGTCGAAGCTGGGAGATCGGGATCATGCACGGGCCTCGGTTCTCTGGATGCGTCACGGCACGCTGTTGCACGCGCCTTCGGGTGAGGGGTGGCGTTCCGTCTACTACGATGTTGGGCGGCGTCAATCATATCGGCCTCACCGGAGGTCCCTGTCACCCTCGGATCCTGGGGCAGCTCGGTTGATGGCGGGCGCCGGACGGAAGGGCACATGGACGACAGCAGGCTGCAGCCAGACCTCGACGCCGAGACCGGAAATTCGGGCACCGGAGCCCTCGTCGTCGACCCACCTGTCGCCGCCGCCAAGCCTCGGGTCAGTGCACGCGTCGTCACGATCGCCCGGATCGTCCTGCTCACCGTGGTCATCGCGGCCGCGAGCTGGACCCTCTTGCACAACTGGTCCGAGGTCGAGCGAGCGATCTCGCATATGTCGTGGACGACGGTGGTCGGTGCCACGGTGCTGGTCGCCGTCGGGATCGGGTGCGGGACGTTGAGCTGGCAGGTTCTCGTCGACGATCTGGGCACCCCGATCGGCATCCGCCGCGGCGGTCAGATCTTCCTCGTCGGTCAGCTCGGCAAGTATCTGCCGGGATCCGTGTGGGCGTACGTCCTCCAGCTCGAGCTCGGCCGACGGGCCGGGCTGGCCCGGACCCGGGTGTTCACCGCGACGGTCTTCTCGCTCATGGTCGCCGTGGTCGGCGCGCTGATCGTCGGCGCGCTGGCCCTGCCCCAGCTGATCAGCGAGGACCCGAGCCTGGCGTGGGTCCGCTGGCTGTACGTGCTGCTGCCGTTCGGCCTGATCTGCCTGCACCCGAAGGTCCTGACGGCCGTCGCCAACTTCGGCTTCAAGCTCCTGCGTCGCCCGCGTCCGACCCACCCGGTCCGCAGGCGGACGGTCCTCCACTCGCTCGCGTGGGCGCTCGGCTCCTACTGCTGCTACGGCCTCCAGCTCTGGCTGCTCGTCGGGAGCGACGCCAAGCTCGGTGGCCGGCAGCTGCTCCTCTTCGTCGGCAGCATGGGGATCGCCATGGTCGCCGGTCTGTTCGCGATCCTGCTCCCGTCCGGTGCCGGGGTGCGTGAGCTGGTCATCGTGACCGTCCTCGCCCCGCTGGTGGGGACCGGCTCCGCCATCGCGTACGCGGCCGTCTCCCGCGTCCTGTTCACGCTGGCCGACCTGCTGATGGCAGGCGGTGCCGCCGCGCTCGCGGCGATCGCGCGACGGCGCGAGGGCCCCTATGTCGGAGACCCCGGCATCGGGATCTGAGTCGCAGGGAGCGGCGCTCCGGGTGGAGAGCACCGGGATCGTCGACTACCCGGGGGGCTGCGACGCGCTTGCGGCGGACATCCTGGCCGCGGGCGGTGAGCTGCGGCTCGGGGAGTCCTTCGGCTCCGCGCGGGTCGTGCAGGGCGCGATGGTCGTCGAGACCTCGTCGGGAACGCTGCGTGTCGACGCCCTGGGCACCTGCGCCGGGCTGTACGCCGATCGCATCGCGTCGGCGTGCGACGTCGACCCGGGAGCACGCATCGTCCCGTTCCGTGGCGAGTACCTCGAGCTGGTGCCCGAGCGGCGCCCCCTCGTGAGGGGCCTGATCGACCCCGTGCCGGACCCGCGGTTCCCGTTCCTCGGCGTCCACCTCACCCGGTCGGTCACGGGCGACGTCCATGCGGGGCCCTACACCTGGGCGACGTCCGGGCGGCCGACCTCGTGGACGCCCTGTCCTGGCCGGGCACCTAGCGGCTCGGCGTCCGCAACGTCGTGCCCGGGGCCCGTGAGGTCATCCGGTCCCTCTCGCGCACGGCGTTCGCGCACAGCCTCGCGCGGCTCGTCCCGGGCATCACGGCGAAGGATCTCGTCCCCGCGCCCGCAGGAGTCCGGGCCCAGGCCCTGCGCGCGGACGGTCAGCTCGTCGACGACTTCCTGGTGCGGTCCGCCGCGCACCAGGTGCACGTCATCGACGCGCCCTCGCCCGCGGCGACGTCCGCCCTCGAGATTGCCGACCACGTGGTGCGTCAGCTGGACGAGGTCGTCGCCGCCTGACGGCGTCCGGCATTCCTGCCGGACGCGCTCAGGACGTGGCCGGCGCCGCGCGTGCTGCCAGGCACGCCTCGGCGGCCGCCCCCGTCCCGACCTGGGCGGAGAAGCCGTACATGCGGTACGGGGTCGCGCTGCCGTCGAGGCGCTCGATGCCGACGACCGTCTCCGTACGCGGGAGAGCGCCCGACCACTGGACCTGCTGGGTGCCTGCGGCGAGCTCGACCTGGGTCCCGTCCGGCCACGTCACGCGCAGCCCCGACGGCGGGACCTCGATGGTGAACTCGGTGTCGACGTGCCCCCACCCGCTCGGCCGCAGCGTCAGGATGCGCAGCGTGCCGGGACCGGGCTGGTCGTTGATCAGCACGTTGCCCGTCGGGTGGGTCCCGGCTCCCGGGTACAGGATCGGGGGCGCGAGGGCGACGTCCGCGAGGTCGTCGGTGCCGGCGACGCAGGAGGGATCCGAGCCGTCGAGCCGGTAGAACTCCCACCGACCGCTGCTGCTCGTCACGTCGGGTGACCCCAGCGCCTGGTGGGCCGCGTCGAGCGCCGTCGGGTTGCTCGTGAGCGCGGTCGTGTCGATCACGAGGCCCTTGAACCCGGCCGCCTGCAGCAGAGCGGCCTGCTGGGCCATGGGCCGAAGCCCCATGCTCGTCTGCCAGTCGGCCTTCGGATCGCCCTGCAGCCCGCCGTAGGACCAGCGCAGACCGTCGGAGTAGAGGTAGGGCAGGAAGCCGTCGTACGCCGATGCCGGAGTCGTGTCCGTCAACGACAGGGGGAACGAGACGTCCGGGTACTGGTAGATCAGCGACTGGGACGGTACCTCGCCCTGGATCTGCGACGTGAAGTCCGACACGTCCTTCTGCATCGCGACGGCGACGCCCGGGTCGGGCCGGTACCACGGGCTCGTCTGGTCGACGACGGCGACGAGGACGAGCGCCCCGACGGTCGCCCACAGCACCCATCGCCGGCGGATCTTGTCCAGCGTCACGCCGGCCGCGAGCAGGGCGAGCAGCGCGATGTACACGTGCATCCGGCTCCACGCCCTCAGCCCGCCACCGTTGAGCACGAACGCCCAGAGCTCGCCGATGCCCCCGACCGTGTAGCAGATGATCGCGACCCACGTCAGGGCGGCGAGGGTCGCGAGGATCGGCGACTTCTCGGCGGCGCGCGGACGCCAGTAGACGAGCACGGCCCAGATCATGAGAGCCAGGAACGCCACGGTCGCCACGGTGCCCAGGGCGGGCTGCTCCGCGGGGTTCGGGAACGTCGAGTCGTAGCTGTTGCGGATGTTGCGGAACAGCTCGCTGCGGTGCTGCGCCGCGGGCAGCAGGAACGCCAGGAGCTTGCCCGAGTACACGTCGGCGTCCGCCGCGGACCGGGAGAGCGCGATGGACGGGTAGCCGAGGGGTGAGGGCAGGTACAGCTTGTCCATCCACATCGCGACGGCGAGCGGGACACCCAGCGCCGCCGCACGCAGCGCCGTCGGCGTGACGGCGTGCCGGAACCCGAACTTGCGCCACGCCCCGAGGGCCGCCCCCGCGATGAGGAGGCCCGCGAACACGGCGTAGTAGGCGTTCACGAGCGAGATGCAGACGCACCCGAACAGGACGACGCCCTCGATCACGTACCGCCGACGTCGCTTGCCCTCGAACGGGTGGACCAGCGACGTGGCGGCGATGACGCCGATGGGCACGACCCAGGACTGGGCCAGCGAGAAGTGTCCGGTCGCGCGGATGAAATGGTCGGGCAGCAGGGCGAACGCGACGCCGACGAGCACGCTCGCCACGCGGCTCACGCGCAGGGTGCGGGCGGCGACGACCGCGAGGACAGCCGCGGCGGGGAAGGACAGGATCACCGCCCATGTGACGGCGGCGCCGGCGCTGCCGGTCAGGGGCGCGAGGATCTTGCCGACGAAGCCGAACAGCAGCTCGTCGGTCACGCTGTAGGAGTGGCTGTTCTGCCCGAATGGCGCCGCCAGACGGGTGCCGTGCTCGTACCAGCCGGACTCGATGATGTTCTGCACCCAGGCGTGGAAGGCCAGGGAGTCGCCGCTCGGGGTCGCGACGGCCGAGCCGAACGCCCAGGGCCGGTACGTCCACAGGGCCGCCGCGAAGGCGATCGCTCCCGCGAGCGCGTGCGGCCAGGCCGCCCGAACAGCGGCGACGGCAGCGATCGCGACCTGCCGTCCACGGGTGGGCGCGGGTGCGGGCTGACCGGAGTCGGGCTGGATGCCGTCGTGCGGCTGCTGGTCGGCGGGCCGCGTCTCCTCGGGGGCAGGGGGCGGGTCGCCCTCGGCATGCTGCCGATCCGTCGCGGCGGCCTCGGGGGCAGGGGTCTCCTGGGTCACGTCAGCGTCCGAGCCCCTCGTAGCGGGCCTCGGTCTCGTCCTTCTGCGGACGCCACCATGCCTCGTTGTCGCGGTACCAGCCCACGGTGGCCGCGAGGCCGTCCCGGAAGCTGCCGTATCGCGGTTCCCAGCCGAGCTCCGTCCGCAGCTTGGAGGCGTCGATCGCGTAGCGCAGGTCGTGTCCCGGGCGGTCGCTCACGAGGTCGTAGTCGTCCCGAGCGTGCCCGGACAGCTCGAGGATCGCCTCGACGACCTCCTTGTTCGTGTGCTCGCCGTCGGCGCCGATGAGGTACGTCTCGCCCGCCCGACCCCGGTCGATGACCGCCCACACCGCGGAGTTGTGGTCCTCGACGTGGATCCAGTCGCGCACGTTCTGGCCGCTCCCGTAGAGCTTGGGCCGGACGCCGTCGATGAGGTTGGTGATCTGCCGCGGGATGAACTTCTCGACGTGCTGGTACGGGCCGTAGTTGTTCGAGCAGTTCGAGATCGTCGCGTGGATGCCGAAGCTCCTCGTCCAGGCACGGACGAGCAGGTCGGACGACGCCTTAGTCGAGGAGTACGGGCTCGAGGGGTTGTACCGGGTGTCCGGCGTGAACTTCGCCGGGTCGTCCAGCTCGAGGTCGCCGTACACCTCGTCGGTCGAGATGTGGTGGAAGCGGGTCCCGTGCCGACGAACCGCCTCGAGCAGCGTGTACGTGCCGATGATGTTGGACTGCACGAACGGCCACGGGTCACGCAGCGAGTTGTCGTTGTGCGACTCGGCGGCGAAGTGCACGACGACGTCCACCTGCGCGACCAGCTCGTCGACGAGGTCGACGTCGGTGATGTCGCCCTTGCGGAAGTCCACGGCGTCGTGCACCGGCGCGAGGCTCGCCTCGCTGCCCGCGTACGTGAGGGCGTCGAGCACGATGATCTGCACGTCCGGACGCTCGCGGACCGTCTGGTGGACGAAGTTGGAGCCGATGAATCCGGCGCCGCCGGTGACGAGCAGTCGCACGAGAGAGAACCTCCAGGGGCGGGTCGAGAAGCCGCCACAGCCTACCCGGCCCGCGCCCCCGTCTATGCTCGATGCCTTCGAGGCCGATCCGCCGAGGAACCTTCACATCGGTTGGGCGTGGCGGTGCTTGATCCACCGGCGGCATCGACCAAGACTCGGGTACCGCAGTGTCGTCGATGTCAGGACATCCCTATGCTCACCCAGCTTGCTCTCGCCGCGCTGCTCGTCGGAGGCCTTCCCGCCGCGCTCCCAGCCACTGAGTCCGTCGACGGACCGCCGGTGGCGGCCGCGGTCGCCACAGACCAGCCGACGGACGCACCGGGCACCGGGGACGCGTTCGACGAGATCCCGCTGGTCGTCCCCGCGGTCTCCGACGCCGGCGTGGTGAAGGCACCGCGGTCCGTTCCGCAGGACGCAGTCACGGCGGACACGGTGATGAACGGCGACCGGGTGGTCACCAAGACGATCGAGGCCGCCGACTACCAGACGGTCGGCATCACGTGGGCGCCGGGCGCGGACGCCGCGGTAGACAACCTCGACCCGTCGGTCCGCTGGCGCGACGACAGCGGCGCCTGGAGTGCGTGGCAGCCGATGGATGCCGAGGACTCGACGCCCGACGCCGGGACGCCCGACGCGGGCAGGGCGGCGAGCCGCGGTGGGACGGATCCGCTGTGGTTCGGGGACGCGGCCGCGCTCCAGCTGTCCTTCGCGACAGACCCGGCGTCATCGGCGTCGGCGGACCTGAACCTGGTGCTCGTCGGCTCTCCCGACACCACCGCTGCCGACGGGACCGCGCAGACGGCGGGGACGTCGGGCGCCATCGTGCAGCCCGCCGTCTTCTCGACCTCTGTGGTGCGGGCCGCGGCGTCGACCGACTCCGAGTCCCCGGCGGCGGTCGTGATGGCGGGCCCGGCGCCGACCATGATCACCCGCGCACAGTGGGGGGCGGCCGCCCCCGTGTGCGAGCCGGACGTCGCCTCGCAGCTGGTGGGCGCTGCGGTGCACCACACGGCCGGATCGAACGACTACAGCACGGTCGCCGAGGCCGAGCAGCAGATCCGCAACGACCAGCGCTATCACATCGACGGGCGCGGCTGGTGCGACATCGGCTACAACTTCATCGTCGACAAGTGGGGCAACCTCTACGAGGGCCGCGCGCACAGCCTCGACTCGCCGGTGATCGGCGTGCACGCCGGGGGGTTCAACACGGGGACCGTGGGTGTCGCGATGCTCGGCACCTACGACGCGGTGCCACCGGCCGCGACGATCAACACCGTCGCGCAGATCATCGGCTGGCGGCTGGCCGCATACGACGTCGATCCCCGCGGGACGATGCAGTACGCGACTGGCGTGGGGGAGAACTCCCGGTTCCAGAACCAGACCGTGACCCTGCCGCGCGTCTTCGGCCATCGCGACGTCGCCTTCACGGCGTGTCCCGGGAACGGCGGGTACGCGGCGCTCCCGCAGATCCGGGTCTCGGCGGCGACCTACTACGACGCCCGCCAGTACGCGGAGTCGCAGTCGGTGGTGAAGGCCCTGTACACGGACCTGCTGGGCCGCGGCCCGGACGCGACCGGTCTGACGGGCTGGACGGCCGCGCTGCTCTCGGGCACGAGCCAGTCGGCGCTCGTGACGGCGTTGACGCACAGCGACGAGTACATCGCGCTGCGGGTCACCAAGGCCTACAACGAGGTGCTCGGTCGCGGACCCGACCCCGTCGGTGCGCAGGCGTGGTTGACGCAGATCCGCGCGGGGCTGGGCACGGTCGACGACGTCCAGCGGCGGTTCTACGACTCGGACGAGTACTTCGCGACCTCGGGGGGCACGTGGCCGGGGTACGTCCAGCGGCTCTACACGACGATGCTGCACCGCGGCGGCTCGGACGCCGAGGTCTCGACGTGGGTGTCGTTGGTCGCGACCCAGGGTCGCGCGTGGGTGGTGGACTCGATCTGGTGGTCACGGGAGGCCGCGTCGATCCGCGCCGGGAGCTACTACCAGACGTTCCTGGGCCGCGGACCGGACCCGACGGGCCTGGCGAGCTGGACGACCGTGCTGCTCACCTCGGGCGAGGGTGCGGTGCGAGCGGGCATCGCCGGGAGCCAGGAGTACCGGGCCCGCGCGATCGCCCGGTTCCCGTGACGGGTGTCAGCGGGCCGCGAAGCTCGCGGTAGCCGACAGGTACCCGACGGTGCGGCCGTCGCCCTTCACCTCGAGGTGCGCGGCTTCGCGCAGGCGGTGCAGCTCCGTGCCGGAGACCGACGCGACCGCGCCGTGCAGCGTGTAGGAGCCCTCGCCGAGCGTGAGGTCGCCGAGCTGGAACCGGTAGGTGGCTGTGCCCCGGACGGTCGGCAGACCGACCCCGAGCAGCTTGGTGTTGGTGCCGAACACCGAGACGCCGAGGCTGGACTCGATGCCGATGCCGAGCACGCCGTCGGTGAAGGGCTCGGCGGCCCGGACCGTCACCTCGACGGTGAGCGGGTCGCCGGGCGAGACGCTCTCGACGGGGAGGCCGCTCGGCCCGAGGACGACGACGGACTCCACGACGACCATCTCGGGTCGGGCGTCCTCCTCCTGCACCTTGACCCGGCGCCGGTCCAGGTCGTCCTGACGCGTCAGCTCGAACTCCGAGCGCAGCGTGCGCAGCGAGTCCCGGGGCTCGCCGTCGGCGATCACTCGCCCGCTCTCCAGGACGATCGCGCGGTCGCACAGGTCGGCGACGGTGTCGAGGGAGTGGGTCACGATGACGATGGTCCGTCCGTCGTGCTGGAAGCCGCGGATGCGGTCCATGCACTTGCGCTGGAACGGTTCGTCGCCCACCGCGAGGACCTCGTCGACCAGGAGGATGTCCGGGTCGACGTGCACGGCGACGGCGAACGCCAGCCGGACGTACATGCCGGACGAGTAGAACTTGACCTGGGTGTCGATGAACCGCTCGATGCCGGAGAAGTCGACGATCGCGTCGAAGTGCTGGTCGGTCTGCGCCCGGGAGAGCCCGAGGATCGAGGCGTTGAGGTAGACGTTCTCCCGACCGGTCAGGTCGGGATGGAAGCCGGCGCCGAGCTCGAGCAGCGCCGCGAGCCGACCCCGGAGGAGGACCTCGCCCGAGGTCGGCTGGAAGATCCCACCGATCATCTTCAGCAGGGTGCTCTTGCCCGACCCGTTCGGTCCGATGAGGCCGACCGTGCTGCCCGAGCCGATCGTCAGGTCGACGTCGCGCAGGGCCCAGAAGTCGTCCTTGTACTGGTTCGAGCGCCCGAAGTTGACCAGGCGCTCCTTGAGCGACTTCTCCTTGCGGATGACGAATCGCTTCGAGAGGTCGCGGATCTCGATGACTGGCGTGGACATCACAGCTCCTGGGCGAAGTTGCTCTGCAGGCGCGAGAAGACGCGCTGGCTGAACCAGAGCAGGACGAACGAGACAGCGAGCGTGATCCAGAGGCGGCCGATCAGGTGCTCGGGGAACGCCTGACCGTCACCGGCGACCCAGAACGTCTTCTGGAAGCCCAGCACGACCTGCGTCATCGGGTTCGCCAGGTACAGCTGCTCCCAGAACGTCCCGGCCAGCGCGTTCTGCACCAGGGCCCACGAATAGACGATCGGTGACGCCCAGAACAGGATCATGATCAGGATC
This sequence comes from Cellulomonas sp. McL0617, assembly GCF_049994875.1. Taxonomy (GTDB): domain Bacteria; phylum Actinomycetota; class Actinomycetes; order Actinomycetales; family Cellulomonadaceae; genus Cellulomonas. The sequence continues at coordinate 3,006,369 of NZ_CP188256.1, read as the reverse complement.
TCGATCAGGTACTGCACGTCCCGCAGATAGACGTTGGCGGCGGCGAGGAAGAGGCCCAGGGCTGTCCCGAAGACGACCAGGACGGCGAGGGACAGCGGGAAGTACGCCCACCGGGAACCCGTGGGGAACTGCTGGGTGACGAGCGTCGCGCCCAGCAGGATCAGGAGCTGGATCAAGAAGTTGAAGAGGGCGGCGCCGACGCTGCTGAGGGGGAAGACCTCGCGCGGGACGTAGACCTTCTTGATGAGGCCGGAGTTGTTGACGATCGACGACGTCGAGCCCGTCACGATGTCCGAGAAGAGCTGCCAGGCGGTCAGGCCGGTGAAGACGAAGATCGCGAACGACGGGATGCTGCGCGAGGCCCCGAGAAACTGGCCCAGGGCGATGAAGTACACCAGCAGCAGGGCGAGGGGACGGGCGAGGCTCCAGAAGAAGCCGAGCACGCTGTCCTTGTAGCGGGCCTTGAGCTCGCGTCGGATGAGGAGGTCGAGCAGCTCGGAGTGGTGGAAGACGTCCCGCAGGGAGTGCCAGGTGCCGGATACGAAGCCCGAGCGAGGCCCGGCCGACCGCATCGGCTCCGCGGCGAGGCGCGCTTCGCGCACGGCGTTGTCGTTCGTCATCTGCTCCCTTGTCCCGGCGGCGCCGTCTCGGGCGCCGACCGGCCTCGTATCTTACCGGGTGGGTCCGCGACCCCGGTTCGACAGCGTCGAGACCCCGTCGGGCCGTGCCCGCTGTACGGGTGAAGCGTCGAGCAGCTCGACCGCCGAGGTGCACCGCGCGACCACCTTGTCGTGGTGGAATGGCGCGGATCATCACAGCGGAGCAGGGAGCAGTCATGTCGAGTCGTCGACCGAGTCGAGTGCGCGTGCGCGGCTGGGCCGGTGTGCTCGCGTTGCTGCTCGTCGGCGGGCTCGCCGCCCCGTCCGCCGCGGCGCCGGTGCCGGCGGTCGGCCCGGTCCTCGCAGTGGCGGGTGACTCCATCACGTTCTCCGGCCACGGCTGGGGCCACGGCCGCGGCATGGGTCAGTACGGCGCGCTCGGATACGCCGTGACGTACAAGTGGGGCTACACGCAGATCCTCGACCACTACTACGGCGGCACCACGCTCGCCGGCATCGGCAACCCGTACATGAACGTCGAGCTCACCGCGGAGACCGGGACGACCCTGACGGCCGTGGGCACGAACGTCCAGGTGAACGGCGCTGCGGTGGGCACGGGTGACGTCGCGATCCGTGCGCAGCTGCAGCCGGGCGGCGCCGTCGCGCTCTGGAGCGGCGCGTCGTGCGGGACGACCACGTGGACGCCGATCGCGGGCGCCTGGACGGCGGGCAACGTGACGATCGGCACGGCAGACCCGTCCACCGTCGACGGGATGATCCGCGTGTGCGAGGCCTCCGGCGAGCGCACGTACCGGGGTCAGCTGACGGTGCAGAACGTGAGCGGTACCCAGATGACCTTCAACCGGCTCGGCGCCGAGGACTACCTGCGCGGCGTCGTCCCGCGCGAGTCCCCGGCGTCCTGGGGCAATCTCGCGAACGGCATGGAGGCGCTCAAGGCCCAGGCCGTCGCCGCGCGGAGCTACGCGCTGTCGTCGACCCGCGCGTCGGGTGCGAACACCTGCGACACGACGGCCTGCCAGGTGTACTCGGGCGCTGCGTTCCGCCCGACCGGCGGGGCGAGGACCCTCCTCGAGGCCGCGCAGTCGGACCTGGCGGTCTTGCAGACCGCCGGGCAGGTCCGCAAGGTCACCGGCACGTCGACGATCGCCCGCACCGAGTTCAGCTCGTCGACCGGCGGCTGGACCGCCGGCGGGACGTTCCCCGCGGTCGTCGACGACGGTGACGCCGTCGCGCAGAACCCGTACCACGACTGGGTGAGCACCATCCCGGTGGCGACGGTGGCCTCCGGGCTCGGCGTCAGCTCCGTCCGGTCGATCTCGGTGACCCAGCGCAACGGTCTGGGCGCTGACGGCGGGCGCGTGCTGAGCGTCAACGTGGTCGACAACAACGGCGCGGCCAAGACGCTGACCGGCAACCAGGTCCGGATCGCGCTCGGCCTGCGCAGCGACTGGTTCAGCATCAGCTGGATCTCGCCGGCCGAGGCGCAGTCGGTGGTGAAGGCGCTGTACACGGACCTGCTGGGCCGCGGCCCGGACGCGACCGGTCTGACGGGCTGGACGGCCGCGCTGCTCTCGGGCACGAGCCAGTCGGCGCTCGTGACGGCGTTGACGCACAGCGACGAGTACATCGCGCTGCGGGTCACCAAGGCCTACAACGAGGTGCTCGGTCGCGGACCCGACCCCGTCGGTGCGCAGGCGTGGTTGACGCAGATCCGCGCGGGGCTGGGCACGGTCGACGACGTCCAGCGGCGGTTCTACGACTCGGACGAGTACTTCGCGACCTCGGGGGGCACGTGGCCGGGGTACGTCCAGCGGCTCTACACGACGATGCTGCACCGCGGCGCCTCGGACGCCGAGGTCTCGACGTGGGTGTCGTTGGTCGCGACCCAGGGTCGCGCGTGGGTGGTGGACTCGATCTGGTGGTCACGGGAGGCCGCGTCGATCCGCGCCGGGAGCTACTACCAGACGTTCCTGGGCCGCGGACCGGACCCGACGGGCCTGGCGAGCTGGACGACCGTGCTGCTCACCTCGGGCGAGGGTGCGGTGCGAGCGGGCATCGCCGGGAGCCAGGAGTACCGGGCCCGCGCGATCGCCCGGTTCCCCTGACGGGTCAGCCGGCCCCGCCGCCAGGCCTGTCGGCGGCGGTGTCGGCGAGGAACGCCCAAGCCTCGTCCGCGTACTGGTCCCACGTCCGCGTGGGCCGCTGTGCGGCCTCCTCGCGCAGGCGCTCGAGCGTGCGGTCGTTGGTGAGGAGCTCGCGCATCGCGTCGGCGATGGCGACGTCGTCTCGCGGGTCCACGACGAGCGCGCCGCCCTCCTTCGCGATCTCGAGCATGCTGCCGAACGACGAGGTGATGACCGGCGTACCCACTGCGAGCGACTCGGCGACCGGCAGGCCGAACCCCTCGTTCAGCGACGGGAAGACCGTGAACCGCGCCAGGGCGTAGGCCGCCCAGAGCCGCGCGTCCGACAGTCGGCTCTCGGTGTCGACCGGCCGGCCCGCCCGCTGGGCGACCGCCAGCTGGTTCACGAAGGCGTCACTTCCCCAGGCGTTGCCGCCGACGAAGCTCAGGCTGAACTCGCGGCCCTCGCGCCACAGGAGGTCCGCGGCGTGCAGGACCGCGAGGTGGTTCTTGCGCGGCTCGTGGCTGCCGACCACCAGCACGAGCGGGAGCGTCCCGACCTGGAACCGGCCCACGGCGGCCTCGACGTCCCAGGTCGACTCGTCGTCGACCTCGACCGGGAGCACGACGGCCCCGACCTCCGGCCCGTCCACGCCGATGGCCGAGAGCGTCGCCCGCCATCCGTCGTACTCCGTCTTGGCGGCACTGGAGATCGCGGCGACCCGGTCGAAGTACCGGACGGCCGAGAGGTTCCCCGCGAACACGGCCGACAGGCCCAGCTGCGTGGTCTCGGCGGAGGTGATCGGGACGCAGTCGAAGCCGATGACCCCGGTGCGGTTCGTCGCGAACCGCGCCAGCGCGCGCAGGCGCGTGCTCCGTTCCGGCTCGGCGGCTAGCTCGGGGAGGACGTAAGTCGTGTGCCAGGGCACGACCACGGTGGTGACCACCGTTGCGCTCGTGTCGACGGGCGCCCGGACGTCGAGGAGGCGGTCCCGCTCGAGGGCGGTGAGCTCGCGCATCGCCTGGAAGCCGGTGGTCCAGGCCACCGGCGTCGCCGGACGGGTCGCGAGCCAGCGCCGTGTCGTCTCCCGCGCGACGCGCTGGATCCCGGTCGCGAAGTCGGTCGACGCCGTGTGCGCGACGTCGACGACGGCACCCCCGGTGACGACGCGGACCAGCCACGCGGCGCTCTCGGCCGTCGTCTCGCGCTCGATCGCGGAGACGAGTGACGCGCCACCGTCGAACTCGTCGCCGCGCGCGACCTCGATGACCGTGTCCTCGTCGGGCAGCCGACCCGACAGGACAGCGAGCGCGAGCCAGACCTGCGAGCGGTCGCACACGTCGACGACCTCGGCGAGCGCCCGACGCAAGGACTCGGGGTCCGCCGAGCTGGTCGACGGCGCCTGGGCGCGGCCGACTGCGTTCGCGAGCAGGGTCAGGCGGCTCGCCCAGGCGGTCCATCGGGCGTCGTCGATCAGCTGCCGCCCGCGTGCGGCAGCCCGCCGGTTCCTCATGGTGTCTCCCCGGCGGGAACCAGCGCCCGCCACAGCTCGTCGGCGTACTCGTCCCAGGTGCGTCGTGGCCGGGCCAGCGCCTGCACCCGCAGCTCGTCGAGCAACGCGGCGTCCGTGAGCAGTCGGCGCATGCCGTCCGTCACGGACTCGTCGTCCCGCGGATCCACGGTGAGGCACCCACCGCCCTCGGCGATCTCCTGCTGGCTCCCGAAGTTCGACGTGAGGACGGGCGTCCCGCAGGCGAGGGAGTCCGCGACGGGCAGCCCGTATCCCTCGTGCAGGGAGACGAAGACCGTGAACGTCGCCGACCGGAGCGCGTTCCACAGGTAGGCGTCGTCGACGCGCCCCGTGTCGAGGACCGGGAAGCCCAGCGACGTCGCCCGCGCGAGAGCGGGCGCGAGGACGTCAGCATTCCACCCGTTCCCGCCGATGAGCTCGAGGTCGAAGTCGAGTCCCTCGCGCCACAGGCGTTCGGCGCAGTGCAGGACGGTCCGCTGGTTCTTGTGCGGCTCGCGGCTGCCGACGCAGACGATGCGCGGGCGCTCGGTGCTGCGTACCACGTCGTCCTGGTGGGCGGGCGCCTCCTCGGTCAGCACGACCTCCTGGACGGTCGGGCCCGCCAGCCCCTGCGCGGCCAGGGCGCTCGCGAAGCCGCTGAACTCCATCGTCGCCGACCGGCTGATCGCGGCGATGTGGCGCGTGTGCTTCACGACGGTGAGGTACTGGGCGAACGCCAGCGCATCCCCGAACGGGCGCGTCTCGGCGCTCGTGATCGGGATCATGTCGTACCCGACGAGCGAGAGGTCGTTACCGGACAACGAACCGATCGTGGCCAGCCGGTCGCTCGCGGCCCCGTTGGGGACGTCCGGCAGGATGAGGGTGCTCTGCCACGGCACGACGAGGCGAGGCAGCGCGGCCGGCGTGCTGGCGATCGTCGCGACGGCCTGCCCGTGGTCGAACACCCGGGCGTGCTCCTGCGGTTCGAGACCCCGCAGGGCCGTGCGGGAGGTCGTCCAGGCGGCGGCCGTGATCGCATGGGCGTCCGACCACCGCGGCAGCACCTCACGGACGACACGATGGATCCCGGTGTGCGTGTCGTTGCGCGCGGTGAAGTCGACGTCGATGACGACACCGCGGTGCACGATGTCCATCTCCATGTCGAGGTTCTCGGGCGACGGCGAATGGAGCAGCTCCTCGAACACGACCGACTCCGCGTGGCGGCGCGACGCGAGCGCCACGTACCGGCCGAACCCGACCAGCTCGCTCGCCGTGGGGTAGGCCGCCCTGATCGCGGTCAGGGTGATCCACCGGACGTCGGCACGCTTCGGGTCGGCGCACCGCTCGAGGAGGAGCGGAAGCACCTGCGCCGCGAGCCGTCCGTCGGGCTCGTCGTCAGCGGGGACCGGCGCGTCGGAGCCCAGGACGACCGCGGCCGTCGCGCTCAGACGCTGGTCGAGGGCGCGCAGCACGATGTCGGCCCACCGCCCGTCCGTCTCCGTGACGCCGTCGGCGGGAGATCGCCCCGTCACCGCGCGGGCCGCAGGTGCTTGGCCACCCGACGCACGCCGCGCAAGGGCCGCGTCACCCGCCACGAGACCGTGCCCTGGAGCGCTGCCATCTGCGCGCGCAGGTGCTCGGTCTGCTCCTCCAGTCGTGCGTCCGGCCTCGGGTCCGACGCCGCGACGGCGTCCGCCCAGGCGGTCAGCGCGAGGGTGCGCCAGTGCACGGCGTCGGCGAGGGCGGACGCGCGGTCGCCGGCGAGCCGATCGACGGTCCGGGTGAGGTACCCGTCGAGGACGCATGCGGGGTAGGACAGCGCGGCCCGGAGCTCGGTGGCCCGTTCGGCGGCGACGTAGAAGCGCGAGACCCCGTCGAAGAGGCAGAACTCGTACCCGGCGGCGAGCACCCCGTCCTGCCACGCCTCGTGGGTCTGCTCGGTCGAGTTCGGCGCCGTCGACTCGACGATCATGACCCAGGGGCGCCAGACCGAGAGGTCGATGCTGGCGATGACGTCGGCCTCGGCGCCCTCGACGTCGATGAGCAGGAAGTGGATGTCCTTGCCGGCCAGGCCGGCGTCGTCGAGCAGGGCGTCGAGCCGCATGGCGGGTACGACGACGTCCTCGTGGGCGATGCCGCGGCGCTCGTGCTCTGCGCTCACCGTGTCGACGAGCGTCGACAGCCCGCTCTCGGGGATCACGTGCAGCGTCACGCTGCCCTCGGTGGTCGAGACGGCGGCCTCGACCAGCGCGTCGCGGGGCCTGTCACGGCGGTGCAGCGCGGCGAACTCCGGCACGGGCTCCACGGTCACGCCGCTCCACCCGCGGTCGTAGAACGCCCGCGTGGCCGAGTCGTCGGTCGGGTGATTCGCTCCCACCTCGACGTAGGTGCCGACTCCGACGTTTCCGAGGGCTCTCCACAGGACGACGTCCTCGCCGTTCTGGGCATACGAGATGAACGGGGGCGATTGCACGAGAGCATCATAGTCGGGCACGCGTGGGCCCCCCGTCCGCCGTCGACGTGCGAGAGGTCAGCTGCGGGCCGCCCCGGCGGCCGTCCCTCGACCGGGCCAGGGCTCGTCCGTCAGGTACGACCACACCTCGCCCGCGTAGTCGTCCCAGGTGCGTGGCGGTCGCGCGCGGGCCTGCTCGCGCAGCTCGGCGAGCAGCTCGTCGTCGTTCAGGAGCCGCCCGAGTGCCGTGGCGATGGCGTGGTCGTCGCGGGGATCGACGAGGACGGCTCCACCGAGCTGGGCGATCTCGCGCATGCTGCCGTACGCCGACGTCACGACGGGCGTGCCCGCGGCCAGCGACTCGGCGACCGGCAGGCCGAAGCCCTCGTTGAGTGAGGGGAACACCGTCAGGCGCGCCAGCCGGTAGGCCGCCCACAGGAGCCTGTCGGGCACGCGGCTCGCCGTCTCCACCGGCCGGCCGGCCCGCTGTGCGTCGGCGAGCGCCGCCGTGAAGTCCTGGCTCGCCCAGGAGTTGCCGCCCACGAACGTGAGGCTGAACCGGTCGCCCGCCCGCCAGCGCAGCTCGGCGGCGTGCAGCACGGCGAGGTGGTTCTTGCGGGGTTCGTGGCTCCCGACGACGAGGACGAGCGGGAGGTCGCCGACGACGAACCTCTCGCGCGCGTCGGCCAGGTCGGCCGCCTCGGGGGTGGGGGCCTCGGAGGCGAGCAGGATCTCGTGCACGTCCGGACCGTGCGCGCCGACGGCGCCGAGCATCCGACGCCAGCCCTCGTACTCGGTCGCGGCCGCGCCCGAGATCGCCGCGAGCCGGTCGAAGTGCCGCACGGCGGCGAGGTTGCCGAAGAAGACCGAGGCGAACCCCTCGGCGCTGGTCTCCGCCGAGGTCAGGGGGACGCAGTCGAACCCGATGACGCCCGTCCGGTTGCCCGACCAGCGGGCCAGGGCGAGCAGCCGTCCGCTGCGGCCGTGCTCGGCGGCCAGCTCGGGCACGAGGACCTTCGATCGCCACGGCACGACGACCGTCTCCTGGCGGTCCGAGACCGGCAGGCCAGGCAGCAGCCGTCCGGACTCGACCACGGTCAGCTCGCGCAGCGCCCGGAAGCCCTCGGTCCAGGCCAACGGGCGGCACGTCGTGCTCACGACCCAGCGCTGCACGGTCTCCCGCGCGACGCGCTGGATTCCGGTCGCCAGGTCCGTCGCGACGGTGTGGTTGACGTCGGCGACGACCTCACCCACCGCCACCCGGACCGCGTGGGCACGGGACTGCGGCGTGGCGGACGACGCGACGTGCCGCCACAGTGCGCCAGGACCCTGCAGAGCGCACGCGCGGGTCAGCTCGACGACGTCCCGGTCCTCGGGGAGCTCCGCCGTCAGGGTGGCGAGCGCGAGCCACACCTGTGCGCGGTCGCCCAGGTCGACGACCGCAGCGAGCCCCGTCGCCAGGTCGCGTGCGGAGGGGCGGTCGATGCCGACGAGGGGATCCGGAGCGCCGACCGCGCGCGCCAGCTCGGTCAGGCGCGCGACCCACAGCTCCGCGTCGTCGACGGGCCGGGATCCGCGGGTCACGACCGGCCCCCGACGGTCGCCAGCACGTCCCACAGGTCGGCGGCGTAGTCGTCCCAGGTGCGCGCGGCGCGCCGGGTCGCCTCCTGGTGCAGCCGCTCCAGCTCGGCGTCGTCGAGGAGCAGACGACGCATCGCGTCGGTCACCGCGTCGTCGTCCAGCGGGTCGACAGCGAGGCAGCCGCCTCCGTCGGCGATCTCACGCATCGAGCCGTAGTCGGTGGTCACGACGGGCGTGCCGCACGCGAGCGACTCCACGACGGGGAGGCCGAACCCCTCGTGCACGGACAGGAACACGCTGAACCGGGCGTCGCGGTACGCCTGCCAGAGCTCGTCGTCGCTGACGCGCCCGCGATCGCGCACGGGCCGTCCGCTCGCGGTGACCTCTGCGAGGTGCCGCACGAACGAGTCGCTCTGCCAGCCCGGCCCACCGATGAGCACGAGCTCGAAGTCGAGCCCCTCGCGCCAGAGCCGCTCGGCCGCGTACAGCACCGTGCGGTGGTTCTTGTGCGGCTCGTGGCTGCCGACGCACAGGACCTGCGGGCGGGTCGGCGGGTGCTCGTCGGCGGGCGCCGGCGGCGGGACGTCGGTGGGCAGGACCACCTCGTGCACCTGGGGCCCGGGCAGTCCCTGGGCCGTCACGGCGTGGGCGAAACCTGCGAACTCGGTCGTCGCCGAGACGCTGATCCCGGCGACGCGGGCCGCGTGCTTGACCACGGTCAGGTAGCGCCCGAACCGCACGGCGTCGACGTGCGGACGCAGGTCGGCGCTCACCACGGGGATCATGTCGTACCCGATGAGGGTCACGGCGTTGCCGGAGAGCTCCGCCAGTGCGGCCAGCGCCGGGCTGAACTGTGGGTCGGGGATCTCCGGGATGACGAGCACGGCGCGCCACGGCACCACGAGCCGAGCCCGGTACGCGCGCTCGGCGGTCCGGTCCACCTCGTCGCCGCCGGAGTAGTCGAACACCCGCTGGACCTCCCGCGGGGCGAGCGTCCGCAGCGCCCCGTAGGAGTCGACGTTCGCCGTCGCGACCTGCTCATGGTCCCGCGCCCAGCGGGGGAGGGTCTCGCGGACCACCCGGTGGATCCCGGTGTGGATGTCGTGCCGGGCGCAGAAGTCGACGTTCACGACGACGCCGCCGACGACGACCTCCATCTCGAGCTCGAGCTCGCCCCGCCAGGGACGCCGGACCACGTCGCCGAGCAGCGCGGCCGTCGCCTCGTCGTCGGACCGCGTCTCGAGGCTGCGACGGAACGCCTGCACCTCGCCCGCCAGGGGGAACGTGCCGGCCACCGCGGTCAGGACCAGCCAGGCGACGTCGCTCTGCGTGCTCTCGCGCGCGAGGGTCACCAGCGTGCGCAGCGTGTCCGCGGTGTCGCTGCCGGCGAGCCGTCCGAGCGCTCGCGCGGCTGCGACGACACGCTGGTCGAGGGCCGCGAGCAGGCCGGCGACGGGGTCGGGAGCCGTCACGATCGGCGCAGGCGGGACAGGACGCGCCGGCCGCCGCGCAACGGTCGCGTGACGCGCCACGAGATCGTGCGCTGCAGCGCGGCCAGCTCGGTCCGGGCGCGGGCGGCCTCGTCGCGGTTCAGCGCGCCGTCCTCGTCGTAGCGGGCCGCGGCCACCGCCTCGCCCCACGACGACACGGCGAGCGTCCGCCAGCGGACGACCTGCTCGAGCAGGTCGGCGTCCGAGCGGGCCTCGGTGCCGAGGAAGACGACGTCCGGCGACGAGAGCGCGTCGACGAGCGCCTCGGCGACGGAGGACTGCGCGGTCACGACGAGCAGTCGCAGCGGCTCCCGCACCGCCGACCGGACGGCCTCGAGGATCGCGTCGTCGCCGTCGGCGGTGGTGACGGTGCCCTGCCACCCGGCGTCCCGGAGCGAAGCGACCCACGCGGGCGTCGGCGCCGACGCCGGCTGCACGAGCGCGAACCGCGCGTCCGGGAGCTGACCCAGCGCGCGCAGGAGGACGACGTCCTCGCCGTCGGGTGAGCGCGAGATCAGGTTCGAGGCGGGCACCCGTGAAGCATAGGTGAGGGTCCGCGCCCGTTTTCGGGCTGTCGGACGCCGACCGGTAGGCTTCTGGCGTCCCAACGCCTGCTGACCCCGAGGAATCATGCCCCGCGCTCTCATCACCGGTATCACCGGTCAGGACGGTCTCTACCTCGCCGAGCTGCTGCTCGCGAAGGGCTACGACGTCTACGGCCTGATCCGCGGCCAGAACAACCCGAAGTACGAGCTCGTGCGTGAGCTGGTCCCGGACGTCACGCTGCTCACGGGAGACCTGACCGACTTCTCGAGCCTCATCAGGGCGCTCGAGGTGGCCAAGCCGGACGAGGTCTACAACCTCGGCGCGATCTCGTTCGTGGCGTACTCCTGGGAGAACGCGCTCGTCACGAGCGACGTCACGGGCAAGGGCGTCCTCAACATGATCGAGGCCGTCCGGCTGTACGCGGGCAACGACCTGGGCAAGGTCCGCTTCTACCAGGCGTCGTCGTCGGAGATGTTCGGCAAGGTGCAGGAGGTCCCGCAGCGCGAGACCACCCTGCTGTGGCCGCGCTCGCCCTACGGCGTCGCCAAGGTGTTCGGGCACTACATGACGATCAACTACCGCGAGTCGTACGGCATGCACGCCTCGTCGGGGATCCTGTTCAACCACGAGTCGCCGCGCCGCGGTCCCGAGTTCGTGACGCGCAAGGTCTCGCAGGCCGTCGCGCGCATCTCGCTGGGGCTGCAGGAGGACATCACGCTCGGCAACCTGGACGCCAAGCGCGACTGGGGTTTCGCCGGCGACTACGTCGACGCCATGTGGCGGATGCTGCAGCAGCCCGAGGGGGACGACTACGTCGTCGCGACGGGCGAGACGCACTCCATCCGTGAGCTGCTCGACATCGCGTTCGCGCACGTCGGCATCGACGAGTGGGCGCACCTGGTCAAGCAGGACCCGCGCTTCATGCGCCCGGCGGAGGTCGACCTGCTGATCGGCGACCCGACCAAGGCGCAGGAGAAGCTCGGGTGGACCCGTCAGGTCGACTTCCCGAGCCTGGTCACCATGATGGTCGAGAACGACCTGGAGGAGCAGCGCGCTCTGAACGGCCGGTGACGGTGTGACGACCGCGTTCGTCACGGGGATCAGCGGCCAGGACGGCACGATCCTGGCCGCCGCGCTCGCCGCCGACGGGATCGAGGTGCACGGCCTCGTCCGGTCGGCCGACGAGGAGGCGCAGCAGCGCACGGTGCTGCCGGCCGGTGTCGTCCTGCACCTGGGCGAGCTCACCGACCGTGCTCGCGTCGGCGAGCTCGTCGACTCCGTGCGGCCCGACGAGATCTACAACCTCGCCGGGATCAGCTCGGTCGCTTACTCGTGGGAGCACCCCACCGTCACCGGTGAGGTCAGCGGGTTGGCGGCGGTCGGCGTCTTCGAGGCAGCCTGGTCCCTGCAGGAGCGCACGGGCCGGGCGGTCCGGGTGCTCCAGGCCTCGAGCGCGGAGATCTTCGGCCGACCTGACCGCACGCCGCAGGACGAGGGCACGACCGTCCGGCCGATCTCGCCCTACGGCGCCGCCAAGGCGTACGCGCACCAGATGGCCGGGATCTTCCGTGGGCGGGGTCTGCACGTCGCGACGACGATCCTGTACAACCACGAGTCGCCGCTGCGTCCGACGACGTTCGTCACGCGCAAGATCACGGCCGCGGCCGCGCGGATCGCGCACGAGGGTGGTGGGACGCTGTCGCTCGGCAGCACGGCGGTCCGCCGCGACTGGGGCTGGGCGCCGGACTACGTCGATGCCATGACGCGGGCGCTGCGGCACACCACCGCCGACGACTTCGTCGTCGCGACGGGCGTCACGCACACCGTCGCGGAGTTCGTCGAGACGGCGATGCGGCACGCCGGGGTGGCCGACTGGGAGGCGCACGTGGAGACCGACGAGGGGTTGGTCCGGCCGGCAGACGCCGCCGAGCAGATCGGTGACGCCACGAAGGCCCACGAGGTGCTCGGCTGGCGCCCGACCGTGACGTTCGACGAGCTGGTCGGGCGCATGGTCGACCACGACCTCGCGATCGTCCGGGGTGTCGCATGACCGAGACCCGCCCCGGGGTGGTCACGGTCGTCCTGGTCAACTACAAGGGCGCCGACGACACGATCACCGCCCTGCAGGCGTTCGCCGACATCGACTGGCCGACGGACCGGCTCGAGCTCGTCGTCATCGACAACGACTCGGGCGACGGCAGCGTCGAGCGGATCCGCACGGCGGTTCCGACGGCGACGGTGATCGACTCGGGCTCCAACACGGGATTCGCGGGCGGGTGCAACCTCGGCGTCGCGCACGCGAGCGGCGAGTACGTCGCGTTCCTGAACAACGACGCGCGCCCGGACAAGGGCTGGATCCGCTCGGCCGTCGAGGTGCTGGAGGGCGACCGCACGATCGGCTCCGTCGCCTCGAAGGTGCTCGACTGGGACGGACGGCTCATCGACTACGTCGACGGCTCCCTGACGTGGTTCGGCATGGGCTACAAGCGCGAGGTCGAGAAGCCCGAGACGGGTGCCTACGACACCGCGAAGGACGTGCTGTTCGGCACGGGCGCCGCGATGTTCGTCCGTACCGAGCTCTACCGCGAGGTCGGCGGGTTCGACGAGCGGTTCTTCATGTTCTACGAGGACGTCGACCTGGGCTGGCGGCTCAACCTGCTCGGCCACCGGGTGCGCTACGTGCCGGGCTCGGTCGCGTACCACAAGCACCACGTGACCATGAAGAAGTTCGGCAACTTCCGCGAGAGCTACCTGCTCGAGCGCAACGCGCTGCTCGCGATGTACAAGAACTACGACGACGAGTCGCTCGCCCGTGCGCTGCCCGCGGCGATGGCGCTCGCGGTGCGCCGGTCGGTCGCGCGCACGGGGGTCGACGCCACGGCGCTGGACCTGCAGCGCTCGCCGGGTGGCGACGACGTGGGCACCATCGAGATCCCGAAGATGGCGCTGACCGGCCCGTACGCGATCGACTACTTCGTCGAGCAGCTGCCGAGCCTCCTGGAGTCCCGCCGCGAGCTGCAGGGCAAGCGCCGGCGCAGCGACCGCGAGCTGTTCCCGCTGTTCCGCGAGGCCATCGAGCCCGCGTACGGCCAGCCGTCCTACCTCGCGGCGCACGAGGTGCTGCTCGAGGCGTTCGGCATCGTCGAGCACTTCACGGCCCGCCACCGCATCCTCGTCGTGACCGGCGAGCCGCTGCTCGAACGCATGGCCGGGCCGGCGATCCGGGCGTGGGAGATCGCCAAGGCGCTCGCCCCCGACCACGAGGTCCGCCTCGTCTCGACGGCCGGCGCCAAGCGCACGAGCGCGGACTTCTCCGTCGGGTACGCCGCCGGCACGGGGCTCAAGGAGCCGACAGGCTGGGCCGACGTCATCATCTTCCAGGGCTTCCTGCTGGAGACGGCGCCCTGGCTCAAGGGCAGCGACAAGATCATCGTCGCGGACATCTACGACCCGATGCACCTGGAGCAGCTCGAGCAGGCGCGTGACCTGGGCGTCGAGGGCCGGCAGAACGCGATCGACGTGACCACGCACGCGCTGAACGAGCAGCTGCGCCGCGCCGACTTCCTGCTCTGCGCCTCCGACAAGCAGCGCGACTTCTGGCTCGGTCAGCTGGCCGGTCAAGGTCGGATCAACCCCGCGGTCTACGACGAGGACGCCTCGCTGGACAACCTGCTCGCGGTGGTCCCGTTCGGCATCGAGGACTCGCCGCCCGTGCAGAAGAAGCACGGCATCAAGGGCGCGGTCCCGGGCATCGGCCCGGACGACAAGGTGATCTTGTGGGGCGGCGGGATCTACAACTGGTTCGACCCGCTGACCCTGCTGCGTGCGGTCGACCGGCTCAAGGACCGCCATCCCGAGGTCCGGCTCTTCTTCCTCGGCCTGAAGCACCCGAACCCGGGCGTCCCGACGATGGCGATGGCGTGGCGGACGCGCGAGCTGGCCGACGAGCTCGGCCTGACCGGGACGCACGTGTTCTTCAACGAGGGCTGGGTGCCGTACGAGGAACGGGCGAACTTCCTGCTCGACGCCGACGTGGGCGTCTCGACGCACTTCCAGCACGTCGAGACCGCGTTCAGCTTCCGCACCCGCATCCTCGACTACCTGTGGGCAGCGCTCCCGATCGTGGCGACGGGGGGCGACACGTTCGGCGCCCTCATCGCCGAGCACGGCCTCGGCCGGGTGGTCCCCGAGCAGGACGTCGCCGCGCTCGAGGCGGCCCTCGAGGAGATGCTCTACGACGCCGAGGCCGGTGCTGCAGCGCGTGAGGCGTCCGCCGCCTTCGCGCAGGGGTTCACGTGGTCGACCGTCCTGACCCCGCTCGTCGAGTTCGCCCGCCACCCGCGCCGGGCAGCCGACCTCGCGGTTCCGGGCTCGGTCGGCGACGCCCCGCGGCCGCGTCGTCGGGGGCCGCGTCGCTCCGTGCGCTCCGACCTGACGCTCGCGCGCGACTACCTGCGGGCCGGGGGCGTGCAGGAGGTCAGCCGTCGGGCCTGGGGTCGGGTGACCCGCGGGGTCGGCCAGGGCTGACCGTCTGCTTCGGTCAACGGTTCCGGCGCCCACGCAGCGACCAGCGCAGCCGTGGCCAGCCCGACGATCGTCGGCGGCGCTCGCGCCGGATCTGGCTCAACCGCGCGCCCAGCGGTCCGCCGGCGGCGACGACGGAGTGCAGCTCTCGGATGTCGCGGGCTGCCCGCTCGCCGACGGCCGCCGCGGCCGCCGGGTCATCCACGAGCCGGCGCATGAGCCGCGCCGCTGCGTCCAGGTCAGGCTCCGCCCATCGGCCGCCGGTCGGGTACGGGGCCGCGGAGCCGGGGATCGTCGCGGCAGCCCACGGGACGAGGAAGCTGTTGTCGTCGTTCATGAACTGCAGGTTGCCGCTGTAGCCGGTCGCGACGACCGGCTTGCCCCACGCCATCGCCTCGGCCATCGTCAGCCCCAGACCTTCGCTGCGGTGCAGCGAGACGTAGGCGTCGCTGTGGGCCACGAGCGCGTCCCGCTCCGCGGCCTGCAGGTACTCCTCGCGGAGGTGGACGTGCGGGTGGCCGGCCGCGTGCAGGCGTAGTCGCTCCGCGTCGCTGGGGCGGCGGTGCGCGTTGAGCGACTTCAGCACGAGCACGGCGCCGTCGCGCGGCCCGAAGGCGGACGTGAACGCGTCGATGAGCCCGAGCGGGTTCTTCCGGTCGAGCGTGCTCAGGTGGTCGAACACGAAGAGGAACAGGAACCCGTCCGGCAGTCCGAGGTCGGCGCGCGTCAGCGTGGGCTCGTCGCCGCGCTGGGGCAGCGGCGGCATGAGCGTGCGCACGGGAACGGGGGAGTGCGGCTCGACGGCGGCCCGGACGAAGTCGGTCGCGACCCACACCTCGTCGACGAACGCGAAGGCGCCATGGAGCGTCGCCGGGAACTCCTCGACCTCCCAGTACCACATGCCGATCCGGTAGCTGCGATCCAGGAGCTGGCCGACGGCCGGTGCGACGACGGGCGTGAGGTCGGCGTTGACGCACAGCACGGTGGCGTCGAACGGGCCCCCGGTGTCGGTCGACGCGACCGCGTCGCGGGTGGGTCCGAGCGCGTGCTCGTCGACGCTGACGGTGTGCACCGGGACGTGTGCTGCGCGGGCCGCCGCGACGACGAGGCGCGCCGACTCGCCGATGCCGAGCTCGCCGCGCAGGAAGCCGACGACGTTCAGCCCGGCCGACGGTCGTCCGCGCCGGGGCCCACGGGGGCGACGCGGACGGGCCGGTGGTCTCGACGGGCTCGCGACAGGGGTGCCGACGAGCTGCGCGGGGTAGCCCTCGGCCACCGCGTTCGCCCGGGCCCAGGCGAGGAAGTTCGTCGTGTCCGGCCCGGGTACCCGCGGGAACGCCTCCAGGAGGTCGGGCCGCAGTCGCCGCACCGCCGAGAGGTAACGCCCGGGCGCTCCGTCCGGGGCGGGTGCGGTCAGCCAGGCGAGCAGTGCGTCCCGCTCCGCGTCGGCGAACGGGTCCGGGGCGTCCGACGGTGGGTCGGCATACAGTGCGCGCAGGACGTCGTCGACGGGTGTATCGAGGCTCGAGCGCGTCGGGTCCCACCCGCCCGTCGGCTCCGGGAGCTGGTCGGCGGTCAGGCGAGCGGCAGCCGCGGCGACGAAGGACGCGAGTGCCGGGTGGTCGCTCAGGCGGGCCCGCGGATCGGACGACTCGCGTGCGTCGAGGAGCCAGGGACGAGCGGGATCGAGCCCGGACAGGTCGACGGCATCGACCTGTCGACCGTCCAGGAGCAGCCCGCCGTCCGCGCTCGCCGACACCTGGGAGCCGCGGTCGAGCGACCACCACGACACCAGCGTCGACGGCTCCTCGACGTCGCCCGCACCTCCTCCGGGCCGGATCCCCAGCAGGCACGTCGCAAACTCCCCGGCGGCATCGATGTCCGCCTGGTCGGGGTGGAGGCCGTCGGCGAGCAGGGGTCCCGGGGTCCTGCGCACCAGCCGTCGAGCGGCGTCGCCGGGGCCCGTCAGGTTGTCCGGCTGCTGCAGGACGACGACCCCCGGCAGCAGGCAGAGCACGGCGTCGGAGCGCGGCTCGAACGTCTCGGCGACGAGTGGCAGCAGGTCGGAGAGCAGGCGTGACGCGGCCCCGCGGGCGGCGCGCAGATGCAGCGCGCGCTCCTCGAGCCCGACCTCCGCCGGTGTCACGGTCCGCTCCGTGCCGATCGGGACGTAGCTGCCATCGAGGTCGAGCACGCGCAGCTCGGTCGTCGGCTCCACCCTCAGGATCGCCTCGGCCGACAGGCGCGCGTGTGCGCGGCTGGTGCGGTCGCTGACCAGGGCGGCGCGCAGCGGACGGCTCACGCGCGACCCACGTACGTCGCGACGTCGGCCCGAGACACAGCGGACCCGTCCCAGACCCTGCGCCGCTCGGCGAGCGTGCGGGGGAGGCGCAGCACGTGCGCACCGATCCCCCGTGCCCTGGCCCGTGTGGTCGGGGCGGTCGGTGCGCTCAGTGCAGCACGGAGCAGGCCGAGACCCTGACGGGCCAACGAACGGGCCGCGACCGACTTCGGGGCGTGCCGAGTCAGGACGACGAGCGAGTTGCGGGTGTTGTAGTACCGGAACACCGGGCTGTCGGTGCCCGAGCTCGCCGCATGCTGGTGCTCGGCCACCGCGGCCGGCACGTACCGGACCGACCAGCCGGCTGCGCGCATGCGCCACGAGAGGTCGGTGTCCTCGTAGTACAGGAACAGCGACGGGTCGAAGCCGCCCACAGCGTCGAGCATCTCCCGGCGCAGCAGCGCCGCGCCCCCGCAGAAGCCGAAGACGTCCGGGTCGGCGGACTCCGTGCCGAGCAGCCGGCGGAAGTCCCGGTCGGTGCCCCGCCCGTCGGCCGTGACGATGTTGCCGGTGGAGTTCACGAGCACCGGATCCGTGCCGGCGAGCAGGATCTTCGCCGTCGCCGCGCCCACCGAGGGCTCGTCGAACGCGTGCACGAGCCGTTCGACGGCGTCGGGAGCGAAGGTCGCGTCGTTGTTCAGGAGCACGACGTGGCCGGTGGCGCCCCGCATCCCGAGGGCCGCACCGCCGGCGAACCCCAGGTTCCGCCCGGCACGCACGACGCGGACGTCGCGCGCCACCAGCAGGTCGGCCGTCCCGTCCGTGGACGCGTTGTCGACCACCACGACCTCCACCGGGAGTGTCTGCGCCGCCAGGGAGTCGAGGCACGCAGGCAGCAGGTGGGCGCCGTTCCAGGAGACCACCACGGCGCGCACGGTCCCGTGTGAAAGCACGGCGCGAGTCTAGGTGTCTATACGCTCGGCGGCGTGGACCCGCTGCGCATCGCCCTGACCGTCGAGCAGTGCTGGCAGCCCGTCCCCGGCGGTTCGGGCTCGTACATCGCGGAGCTGACGCGGGCGCTCGCCCTCGACCCGTCCGTCCGGACCGTCGGGTTGGCGGCGCGCCACGGGGCCGACGAGCTCCCGCTGCCGGCGCCCACGGGCCGCGTCCTGCAGGCCCGGCTGCCTCGGGTCGCGCTCTACGAGTCGTGGAGCAGGCTCCGTCGGCCCCGAGCGGAGTCGACCGTGCCCGGGCTCGACGTGCTCCACGCGACCACCTGGGCCGTCCCGGGGCGCCGCGTGCCGCTCGTCGTCACGGTGCACGACCTGGCGTTCCTGCGCGAGAAGGACCACTTCACGGCGCGCGGCAACACCTTCTTCCGGCGAGCCCTCGACATCGTGCGCGACGAGGCCGCGCACGTGGTCGTCCCGTCTCGGGCGACGCTCGACGACTGCGTGACGCACGGCATCGAGGCCGGGCGGATCTCGGTCGTCCCGCACGGTGTCCGGGCGCAGGAGGTGTCCGCGCGCGCCGCGCTCGCCTGGCGTTCCGGGGTGCACCTCGAGCGTCCGTACATCCTGTGGTGCGGCACGCTCGAGCCCCGCAAGAACGTGCCGCGGCTCGTCGAGGCGTATGCGCGGGCGGCCGGGCAGCTGGACCACGACCTCGTGCTCGTCGGACCCTCGGGGTGGGGGGAGGCGACCGCGGACGTCGAGCGCGCGCTGTCGCAGCTTCCCCGCGGACGGGTGCACCTGCTCGGACGGCTCGACGACGCCGACCTCCAGGCCGCGTACGCGGGCGCGGCCGCCTTCGCGTTCCCGTCGCTCTGGGAGGGCTTCGGCATGCCGGTCCTGGAGGCGATGGCGCACGGCGTGCCGGTCGTGACGTCCGCGGGGAGCTCGATGGCCGAGTTCGCGGTGGGGGAGCTGGTCGACCCGCTCGACGTGGACTCGATCGCGGCGGGACTGGTCGCGGCGGTGCAGCACGGTCCCGGGCACGCCGCCGTCCGGGCAGCCGCACAACCGTTCACGTGGTCCCGGTCGGCGCGGGCGCACGCCGAGGTCTACCGGGCGGCTTCAGGCCTCGGCTGAGCCCAGCGACGCGACGTAGGCGTCGACCTCGTCGGCACGCGGCAGCGCGCCCGCGGCGAGCGCCTCTGCGAGTGACGGCGCCGCGAGGTCCTTGGCCGACAGCTGCGGCTCGAGGGGCGACCCGTCGCGCGCGGTCGTGGGCCACACGATGCCCACCTCCGGGTCGAGCGGGTGCACGCCGTGCTCGCGCTCGGGAGTGAACGGCGAGGAGCACATGTAGAGCACGGTCGAGTCGTCCTCGAGCGACAGGAACGCGTGCCCCAGCCCCTCGGACAGGTAGATCGCCCGACGGTCGACGTCGTCGAGCAGCACCGTGTCCCAGGTCGCGAACGTCGGCGAGCCGACGCGCAGGTCCACGACCACGTCGAGGACCGCTCCCTTGGCACAGGTGACGTACTTGGCCTGCCCGACCGGGACGTCGGCGTAGTGGATGCCGCGCAGCACGCCCGCGGCGGAGACCGACAGGTTCGCCTGCCGCAGGTCGAACCGGTGACCGATGCTCTCGAGGAACGGGACGCCCTGGAAGTACTCGAGGAACACACCCCGCGGGTCGCCGTGCTGGACGGGCGTGATCTCCCACGCCCCGGGGACGGCAAGCTCGCGGTACGTCATCGTCGTCCTTCCGGAGGCGGGGGCAGGGCTGGTGGCGTCAGGGACGAGTCAATCTACCGGGCCCGATACCCTGACGAGTCGTGAGGGCGACCGAGGGAGAAGACGTGCGCTGGTTGGTGGTCGGGGCGGCCGGGATGCTCGGGCGCGAGCTCGTCGACCTGCTGGAGGCGCGGGACGCGGACGTCCGCGGGCTGACGAGGGCCGACGTCGACGTCGCGGACGCCGCCGCCGTCGACTCCGTCGTGCGCGGGTACGACGTGGTGGTGAACTGCACCGCCTACACGGCCGTCGACGCGGCTGAGACCGACGAGCCCGCCGCGTTCGCGGTCAATGCCGTGGGTGCCGCGAACCTCGCCCGCGCGACCTGGCGCATCGGCGGCCGGTTCGTGCAGGTCTCCACCGACTACGTGTTCGACGGCGCGGCGAGCGAGCCGTACGGACCGGACGCCCCGCTGGCGCCCCGTTCGGCGTACGGGCGGACCAAGGCCGCCGGTGAGTGGGCGGTCCGGGCGGAGTGCCCCGACCACCTGCTGGTGCGCACCGCCTGGCTCTACGGCGCCCACGGCGCGTGCTTCCCCAAGACGATCGCCCGCGTCGCGCGCGAGCGCGGTGGTCTCGACGTCGTCGACGACCAGCTGGGCCAGCCGACGTGGACGTTCGACGTCGCCGACCTCGTGCACCGGCTGGTCACCGCGGGCGTCCCCGCCGGCACGTACCACGGCACGGCCTCCGGCTCGACGTCCTGGCACGGCTTCGCGCGGGCGGTCGTCGGCGCCGCGGGGCTGGACCCGCAGATCGTCCGGCCGACCACCAGCGCGGCGTTCGAACGGCCGGCGCCACGGCCCGCGTACTCCGTCCTCGACCACGCCAGCCTGACCGAGGCCGGCGTCGCACCGATCGGCGCCTGGGACGCGCGGTGGGCGACGGCCGCTCCGAGCGTCCTCGCCTCCTAGCTGTACTGACCACGAGGGTTGTTGACGTAGCGAGAGACCTCCGGGTCGAGTGGGGACTGTCTAGGAACCCGGCTCGATCACACGGAGGTCTCTCGTGTCTCACGGTAGTGCGCGGATGTTGCCGGTTGGCCGGCTGTTGATGGTGCAGCGGATCGCGGAGGGTCGTCCGGTGGCGCATGTCGCGGCCGAGCTCGGGGTCTCGCGCACCACGGCGTGGAAGTGGTGGCGTCGGTTCCAGGCCGAGGGCGAACCCGGGCTCATCGATCGTTCGAGCGTGGCGCACCACCACCCGCACCGCACCGCGGCGTGTGTGGAGACCCGGGTCCGGATCGCGCGGATGCTCACTCGTCGTGGCCCGGTCTGGATCGGTCACCACCTGGGGCTGCCAGCCTCGACGGTCGGGCGGATCCTGGTGCGACACCACGTCCCGTGCCTGCGCGAGTGTGACCCGTTGACCGGGCAGTTGATCCGGGCCTCGCGCCGTTCAGCGAACCGGTACGAGCATCCCTACCCGGGTTCACTGGTGCACATCGACGTCAAGAAGCTCGGCCGTATCCCCGACGGCGGCGGCTGGAGAGCGCACGGGCGCAGCGAAGAAGTTCGTGGCCGGGGTCTGGGCTATGACTATGTGCACACAGCCATCGATGACCACTCCCGGTTGGCCTACGCCGAGATCCATGACGACGAGAAGGGTGCGACGGCTGCCGCGTTCCTGACCCGTGCGATCGCGTTCTACGCCGCCCACGGCATCGCGGTCGAGCGGCTGATCACCGATAACGCATTCTCATACCGCCGATCGCTCGCGTTCCGCGATGCCGTCCTCGAGCTGGGCATCGTGCACAAGTTCATCAAGCCGCACTGCCCCTGGACCAACGGCAAAGTCGAGCGACTCAACCGCACCCTGGCCACCGAGTGGGCCTACTCCCGCGTTTTCGCCTCCAACGACGAGCGCGCCACCCTCTTGCCCATCTGGCTGACGCACTACAACCTGGAACGACCCCACCTCGGCATCGGCGGCCAACGCCCCATCGACCGCGTCAACAACGCTCCGGGTCAGTACACCTAGCGCGCCTGGTCCAGCAGGCCCAGCAGATAGGTGCCGTAGCCCGACTTGACCAGCTTCTCTGCGCGTTGGCGCAGCTCGTCGTCGGACAGGAAGCCGCGCCGCCAGGCGACCTCCTCGGGTGCGCCGACCTTGAGTCCCTGCCGGTGCTCGATGGTCCGGACGTAGTCCGACGCCTCGAGCAGCGAGTCGAACGTGCCCGTGTCGAGCCACGCGGTGCCCCGGGGCAGCACCTCGACCTGCAGACGGCCCTGCTCGAGGTAGGTCCGGTTCACGTCCGTGATCTCGTACTCGCCGCGGGCGGACGGTCGCAGGTCCCTCGCGATCGCGATGACGTCGTTGTCGTAGAAGTAGAGGCCGGGGACCGCGTAGCTGCTCCGCGGTGCGGTCGGCTTCTCCTCCAGGGAGAGGGCACGTCCGTCGGCGTCGAACTCCACGACGCCGTACGACGTCGGGTCGGCGACGCGGTACGCGAAGACCGCGCCGCCGTCGATGTGCTCGAACCGCTGCAGCCGCGAGCCGAGCCCGGGCCCGTAGAAGATGTTGTCGCCGAGCACCAGGGCCGCGGGCTCGGTGCCGACGAAACCGGCGCCGAGCACGAACGCCTGCGCCAGCCCGTTGGGCTCCGCCTGCACCGTGTAGGTGATCGAGATGCCGAACTGCGAGCCGTCGCCCAGGAGCCGGACGAACTGCTCCGCGTCGTGCGGCGTCGTGATGACGAGCACGTCCTTGATCCCCGCCAGGATCAGCGTGGACAGCGGGTAGTAGATCATCGGCTTGTCGTACACGGGGACGAGCTGCTTGCTCACGCCGAGCGTGATCGGGTGCAGGCGGGTGCCGGAGCCGCCCGCGAGGATGATGCCGCGCATGTGCCCATCCTGGCGCATCCGAGCTCGACCCGTGACCGACACCTCACCTGCACCGACACCGTCGCGCAGGTCCTTCGGTATGATCGTGCATCCTCGTCGGCGACCGGATCGGACCTCTGTGCTCAGGCTCACTCACTCGACCCAGCGATACGCGTGGGGTTCGACGACGGCGATCCCGGACCTGCTGGGGACCGAGCAGGACGGGTCGCCGGTGGCCGAGGCCTGGTTCGGAGCGCACTCGTCGGCGCCGGCGATGGCCGAGACGTCGCACGGGGCGCGGCGGCTCGACGAGCTGATCGCGACGTCGCACGTCGAGGTGCTGGGTGAGGGGGTCATCGGTCGGTTCGGGTCGACGCTCCCGTACCTGCTCAAGGTCATCGCGGCCGAGCGGCCGCTGTCCCTGCAGGTCCACCCGCGCGTCGAGCGGGCGCGTGCCGGGTACGCGGCGGAGGACGCCGCGGGCGTCCCGCTCACCGCGCCCGACCGCAACTACCGCGACCCCAACCACAAGCCCGAGCTGGTCTACGCGTTGACCCAGTTCGAGGCCCTCTGCGGGTTCCGTGCGCCGCGTCGGGCGGCCGAGCTGTTCGCCGGTCTCGACGTCCCGCTCGCCAAGGAGCTGCACGGGATCCTGGCCGACGAGCCCTCCGCGGACGGCATCCGCGCCGTCTTCGAGCAGCTCCTGCACCCGTCGACCCGCCCGAGCGCCGAGGAGGTCGCCGAGATCGCGGCGGCCTGTGCCGAGCGGCTGGCCGCCGGCTCGCCGTCGCCGCGGTCCGACCGGACCGTCGTGCTCCTGCAGCGCGCCTACCCGGGCGACCTCGGAGTCGTGACGTCCCTGCTGCTCAACCCGGTGACCCTCAAGCCGGGCGAGGCCCTGTTCGTCCCGGCCGGCGGCGTGCACGCCTACCTGAGCGGGGTCGCCGTCGAGATCATGGCGAGCTCCGACAACGTGCTCCGCGCGGGGCTGACGCCGAAGCACGTGGACGTCCCGGAGCTCTTGGACAACGTCGACTACGTAGCCGCGCCGCCGATCCGCATCGCGCCGGAGACGTTCCACGACGCGACGAAGGTGTTCTACGCCCCGGTCGACGACTTCGAGCTCTCGGTCACGGAGGTCCGCGACGGCGCCGAGCACCCGCTGCCAGGGCGCGGACCACGCATCGTGCTCTGCCTCTCGGGCGGCGTGACCCTGCGCAGCGGCTCCGCGGGCGACCTCGACCTCGTCCAGGGCCAGTCGGCGTTCGTGCCCGCGAGCGACGGGGCCTTGTGCGTCGCCGGCTCCGGCACCATCGTGCAGGCCGACGTCCCCTGACCGGGACGACGCCCCCGATGCGCCTCCTCGTCGACGCCACGGCCATCCCTGCCGACCGCGGGGGTGTCGGACGCTACGTCGACGAGCTGCTGCCCGCGCTCGCCCGGCAGGGTGTCGACCTCGTCGTGGTCTGCCAGGCACGCGACGCCGCGACCGTCGTCCGGCTGGTCCCCTCCGCCGAGGTCGTCGCGGCGCCCGCCCGGATCGAGCGTCGGGCCGCCCGGCTCGTCTGGGAGCAGACCCACCTGATGCGGCTGGCCAGGTCGAGCCGCGCCGACGTGCTCCTGAGCCCGCACTACACGGTCCCCCGCGGGCGTGGCGTGCCCGTCGTCGTCACCCTGCACGACGCGACGTTCTTCTCCCTGCCGCACCTGCACTCCGGCCTGAAATGGCGGTTCTTCAGGCGTGCCATCCGTCGCGCCGTGCGTCGCGCCGCGGCCGTGGTCGTGCCGTCGCAGGCGACCGGCGCCGAGGTCCGTCGGTACGTCGGCGGTGACCCGC
The DNA here is from genome assembly GCF_049994875.1 of Cellulomonas sp. McL0617. Taxonomy (GTDB): domain Bacteria; phylum Actinomycetota; class Actinomycetes; order Actinomycetales; family Cellulomonadaceae; genus Cellulomonas. Next base: position 2,981,839 of record NZ_CP188256.1, on the reverse strand, counting down.
GGCGGTTCCATGTCGCTTACCACGGGGTCGACACGAGCGTCTTCCACCCGTCCGCCCCCGCCGACGTCGCACGTGTGCGCGCGGGGCTCGGGCTGGGCGACACCCCTTACGTGGCGTTCCTCGGGACGCTGGAGCCGCGCAAGAACGTCCCTGCCCTCGTCCGAGGCTGGGTCGGGTCCGTCCGGCAGCTCGGGGCCCGGGCGCCCGCTCTGGTGCTGGCCGGGGGTCGCGGCTGGGACGAGGACGTGGACCCGGCGGTCGCGGCGGTGCCCGACGGTCTCCGGGTCTTCCGCCCCGGCTACCTGCCGCTCGAGGACCTGGCGCCCTACCTGTCCGGCGCGGCCGTCGTCGCCTACCCGAGTCTCGGTGAAGGCTTCGGGCTGCCGGTGCTCGAGGCCATGGCGTGCGGGGCTGCCGTGCTGACCACGCGCGAGCTGTCGCTGCCGGAGGTCGGGGGCGACGCGGTCGCGTACTGCGGGACCGACGAGGCCGGCATCGCGGCCGCTCTGACCGACCTGCTGGCCGACCCCTCCCGTCGTGCCCGACTGGGGGAGGCGGCCGTCGCGCGGGCTGCCGGCTTCACCTGGGACGCCGCCGCACGCGTGCACGTCGAGGCGTTCGAGCAGGCGCTGCGCGGTTCCTAGTCCGTCGCTGCGGGGGAGGTCTCGGCCGTCGTCGGCCGGTAGTACCGCCACAGCAGCCACGCCAGCGGTGTGGCGACGACCGCGTACAGGGCGACGCCCGGCAGGTAGCCGATGGGTGACTCCCAGTCGGGATGCAGCGTGACGATCTCGCCGTCGAGACCCACCGCGTACCGGCGCGCCGCCCAGAAGAACGCCGCCACCTGCGCGACCAGCACCACGGGGACGCTGGCGCGCGCGACCCGACGGTGCGCGTCCCCGCCCTCGCTGCCGTCGACGGCCAGGACCAGGGCGGCGAGGACGGGCAGCCCGATCGCGAGCGGGAGCACGTACCGGCCCTGCCAGATCAGCCCGGCGTCGGCGGCCGTGGGCAGCTGGAGGATGACCGGTGCCGCCGCTGCTCCGACCACGCCGATCGCCAGAGCGAGCCGCGCCTTGACCTGGCGGGCGGCCGAGAAGGCGGGGATCGCGATCGCGCCGAGCAGGACGTACCAGGCGACGAAGGTCACTGCGGGTGCGGGTGCGTCGAGCCAGCCGAAGTTGCCGATCATGTTCTGCAGGTAGCTGAAGCCGAAGCCCAGGATCCCGAACAGCGCGGTCTTCAGGTTCGCGTACTGCGGGTAGAGGCCGTGGGTCGTGACGACGGACCCGTGGGTGACGGTCCAGGCCAGCGCCGCGAGCACGGCGAGCAAGGCGACCGCGCCCAGCCAGCGGGCCGACGGCAGACGGACGATCTCGCGCACGCGGCCGCGGGGCGCCGCGACCAGGGCGACCACGAGGATGCCGAGCAGCCACACCGGTCCGGTCGCTCGGACGTTCAGCAGGACAGCGCCGCTGGCGACCGCCTGCACCAGGGCCGCGGTGCTCACCGGCCCGTCCCGGGACACGAGCACCAGGCAGGCCGCCCAGAAGCTGAACGCCGCCGCGATCTCGAAGCCCGACGGGTTGACCGTGCCCGCCAGGAACAGGCACATCGGGGTGAGCGCGACGGACATGCCCCAGAGCCCGGAGCGGTTCCCGCGGAGGCGGGAGAGCCGGTAGCCGCCCCAGGCGAGGAACGTCGCCGAGAGGGCGGCGCTGACCAGCCTCATCGCGATGATGCTCGGGCCGGCGGAGAGGAAGAGCGACGGCCAGCCGACGAGCGCGTAGTACAGGGGCGGGTACTGGCCGGCGAACGTCTCGACGAGGACGGTGCCGTCGGCCGGGGGCAGGTGGGCGTCCTGGCAGTCGGCCGGCTGGTGGGAGTCGAACGCGAAGCAGTTGGGCAGCGCCAGGGCCGCGGCGAAGTCCGAGGGCAGCCGCACCAAGGTCCCGGCGCCCGGGCGGTCCGCGCTCTCGGCGACCTTGTTCGGCGTGCCGAAGAGCTGTCCGCGGGCCACGGCGGCCGCCTTGACCACGTGGCTCGGTTCGTCGGGAGAAGCCATCGGCGGGATGGCCAGCGCCCAGAGCGCCGCGAGCCCGAACAGGAGCGCGCCGACGACGAGCCAGGGGAGTGCCGGGCGACGGGGCCGCGTCGTCGCGGGGGCGCTCGAGCTCATGCGTTGGTCGTCCTTGATCTGCGACGATGCCGCGGACGATCGTCCCGGGCGGGCGCAAGTCTAGGGGTGCACGGACCGATCCTGTGCGCCTGTACCCTGTGCGCATGTCCACCCCGTCCGTCCAGCGTGTGCTGGTCGTGCTTCCCGCGTGGAACGAGGATCAGTCGCTGCCGGCCGTGCTCGACGAGATCCGCGAGCACCTGCCCGACGTGGGTGTCCTCGTCGTGAACGACGGCTCGGCGGACGCCACGAGCGCCGTCGCCCGTCGCCACGGCGTGCCGGTGCTGGACCTGCCGTTCAACCTCGGGGTCGGTGGTGCCATGCGCGCCGGGTTCCGGTACGCGATCGAGCAGCGCTACGACGTCGTCGTGCAGGTGGACGCCGACGGCCAGCACGACCCGCGTGACGTGCCCCGGATCGTCGAGCGGCTCGCCGACGCGGACGTCGTGATCGGCGCGCGCTTCGCGGGGACGGGCGACTACGACGTGCGGGGTCCGCGTCGGTGGGCCATGCAGGTGATGGCCGGCACGATCAGTCGGATGGCCGGCACGACGCTGACCGACACGACGTCGGGCTTCCGGGGGGCCGGTCCGCGGGCCGTGCGCCTGTTTGCCGTGCACTACCCGGCCGAGTACCTGGGCGACACGATCGAGTCGCTCATCATCGCGCTCCGCAGCGGTCTCACGGTCGAACAGATCGGCGTCTCCATGCGCGACCGCACCGCGGGCCGGCCGTCACAGAGCCCCGTCAAGGCGGCGGTCTACCTGCTGCGCGCGTGCCTCGCCCTGGTCATCTCGCTGACCCGTCGCCGGACGCCGATCCGGCCCGAGTCCTCGGTGGTCGTGTGAGCCGCGGATACGCGTTCGCGCTGCTCGGCGGCCTGGTGACGCTAGTCTTCATGGTCGAGCTGCTGCGTCGGCGTCGCCTGCGCGAGAAGTACGCCGCCCTCTGGATCGCGGTCGCGGTGGTCGTCGCGCTCGGCGCCTGCTTCCCGCAGCTGACCAACTGGCTGGCCGAGCTGGTCGGTGTCACGACCCCGGTGAACCTGGTGTTCTTCCTCGGCCTGCTCGTCCTGCTGGTGGTCTGCGTCCAGCTGAGCGCCGAGGTCAGCGGTCTCGAGCACGAGAACCAGACGCTCGCGGAGGAGTCCGCGCTGCTGCGCAACCGGCTGGAGCGTGTCGAACGGCAGGTCGGCGAGCAGACGCCCGAGCCGCCCGTCGCGGATCCTGGACCGGCTGGCGGCACCACCGGATGACCGACGCAGTCGACGAGCTCGCCCCCGCGGTCGCGGCCGACCGCGGCAGGGGTGGGTTCATCCCTGTCGCGCTCGGTCTCGGGGTCTTCGGCCTCACCACGTACGGCTTCCTGGGCCGCGCGGGCCAGGCGCTCGGTCCCGAGCTGTTCGCCCCGCTGTCCGTGCTCTGGACGATCGTGAACGCGGTGGGCATCGGCCTGTTCCTGCCCTTCGAGCAGGAGCTCGGCCGCACGACGGCGGCTCGCCGCGCGCAGCGTCAGGGCAACGGGCCCGTCGTCGCGATCGTGCTGCGCGTCGCGGCGCTGGTGGCCGCGGCGGTGGTGGTGCTCGCGCTCCTCGGTGCGCAGGTGCTCGCATCGGACCTGCTCGGGCACCGGGGCAACCTGGTGCTCCTGCTGGTCCTGGCGCTGCTCGGCATGGGGCTGTCGTACATCGTGCGCGGCCTGCTCTCGGGCAACGGTCACTTCGGCCGCTACGGCGCGCAGCTCGCGGTGGACGGTCTCCTGCGGTTCGGCACGGCGGCGGTCCTCGCCGCCGTGGGGGTCCGGGACCCTGCGGCCTACGGGGTCGTCCTCGTCGTCGCGCCCGTGCTCGCGGTGGTCCTGACGACGCCGCGCCGGCGCGGTGCCCTCGTGGCACCGGGGCCCACGGTCGCGCGGGCCGATGTGGTCCGGGCCATGACCGTGCTGCTGGTGGCGTCCGTCAGCTCGCAGCTGCTGGCCAACGCCGGACCTCTGATCGTGCAGGTGCTCGCGCGGCCCTCGGAGCAGGCGCTCGCGGGCAAGTTCCTGGCCGCGCTCGTCATCGCCCGGGTGCCCCTGTTCCTGTTCGCCGCGGTCCAGGCCGTGCTCCTGCCGGGGCTCGCCGCGCTCGTGGCCGCGGGTGCCGTGCGGGCGTTCGTCCGGCGGCTCGGGCTGGTCACCGGTGTCACCGCCGTGATCGCCGCGTTCGGGGTGCTCGTCATGTGGCTCTGGGGGAACGACCTGGTCGGGCTCCTCTTCGGCTCCGACTTCGGCGTCGGGCAGGACACGATCCTGCTCATCGCGGTCTCCGGGGCCCTGTTCATGCTCGCCCAGCTCGCCGCCCAGGCGCTGCTCGCCCTCGGTGCCGAGGCCTGGGTGGTGGTCGGCTGGTGCGCAGGGCTCGCGGCGCTCGTGGGAGCGTGCTTCGCGGGTGGGCCTGTCGTGCATGTGGCTGCTGTCGCGCTGGTCGTCGGTTCCGGCGTCGCGCTGCTGGTGCTCGGTGTCGCGGCGGTCGTGCGGGGAGCCCGTTGGCGGGCGCGGGTGCGACATGGCTGAGTCGCCCGCGGTCGACGTGGTGGTGCTCGCCTTCGGCGACGAGCCGTTCCTCGAGGACGCGCTCGACGCCGTCCTGGCCTCGACCGGGATCGCGGTCCGACTGGTTCTCGTCGACAACGGGTGCACGCGTGGCGACGTGGACACGCTGGCGGCGACCCGCGGGGTGCCGGTCCTGCGCCCCGCACGCAACCTGGGGTTCACCGGTGGGGTCAACCTCGGCGCGGCGCGCGGGGACGCACCCTTCCTCGCCCTCGTGAACAGCGATGCGATCGTCGAGCCTGACGCGCTGGCGCTCCTCGTCGAGGTGGCCACCGATCCGGGGACCGGGATCGCGAGCGGTGACATCCGCCTGGCCGACGACCCGGACACCATGAACACGGCGGGCAACCCGTTGCACGTGCTCGGGCTGAGCTGGGCCGGCGGCCTGGGAGATCCCGCTGCCAAGCACCGGGTCCGGCGCGACGTCGCGTCCGCGACGGGGGCGACGCTCGTGCTGCGCCGGGAGACGTGGGCGGCGCTCGGCGGCTTCCCGGAGGCGTTCTTCGCCTACCAGGAGGATCTCGAGCTCAGCTGGCGCTGCTGGCAGCGGGGTCTGCGCGTGCAGTACGTGCCCGGCGCGGTCGTCGTCCACCACTACGAGTTCAGCCGCAACCCGCTGAAGATGTACCTGCTGGAGCGCAACCGGCTGTTGTTCGTCCTGACCACCTACGGCACGCGCACCCTCCTGCTCCTTGCGCCCGCCCTGCTCGGGTTCGAGCTGGCGATGCTCGTCGTGGCGTCGGTGCAGGGATGGGGCCGGCAGAAGGTTCGCGGCTGGGGCTGGGTGCTCAGGCATGTGCCCTGGATCCGCGCCCGACGACGGACCGTCCAGGGCGACCGGACGGTCCCGGACCGCGACCTGGTCCCGCTGTGGGTGTCGCGGTTCTCCCCGGTCGCGATGGCGCTGCCGGCGGGGGCCGACGTGCTCCAGGGCCTGCTCGCGGGCTATTGGGCGCTGGTCCGACGGTTCGTCTGACCGGTCCTCACCAGCTCAGCACACGGTCCGCGACGCCGGCCAGCGAGGGATCGCTGCGGAGCACGCCGGCGTCCTGCGGGGCGGCGACCACCACGACGCCTGGCGTGGCGAGCACACGAACCGCCGAGTCGGCGGCCGAGCGCGGTTGGCCGCCGGGTCCGAGCAGGTCGCCGGCGTCGTCGTTGGCCTCCGTGGTCCAGGTCCCGGACAACGCCAGAACCCACTGCTGGGCATTGACCGGGTTGATGCCGTCGATCGCGAGGAACGTACCGGGCCGGTCGGCGAGGAGCGTCGCAGCGTGCAGGAGATCGTCGGCCTCGGCCGTCTGCATCGTCCCGGCAGGCACGACACCGCGACCGAACCCGGTGAAGCCGAACAGCTGCGTGCTCGCCGCGGCCGCGAGCGTCAGGCTCGCCGTGAGGCGTACGAAGCCCGACCGCGTCGTCGGCCGAGGCGCCCCGGGCCAACGTGCGACCGATGTCGCGATCACGGCGATGCACACCAGTGCCACCCCCGTGAAGAGCTTCCAGAAGTAGTACGAGAGCCCGCCGCCCTCCCGGTGCTGGATGAAGGCCACCCCCAGGACGGCGAGCGCACCCGCGAGCGGGACGAGCACCAGCCACCTGGTCCGGGTCTGCTGCGTCCCTCGCGGCCAGACCGTCACGGCCAGGGCGGTGAGCACGATCACCCCGAGGAGCCCCGGGTCCGCCGTCGTGATGCCGCCCGGGATCGCCAGGACCTTTCCGGGCTCCAGACCCGAGAGCGTCCGGTACGTCCCGAACAGCCCGAGCCCCAGCAGGACGGCCGCGGGCGCGACGGCTCCGACCGTGCGGCGGTCCGGCCACCGCAGCCGCCCGAGCGGAAGGACGACCATGAGGGCCGCGGGCAGGGCGACGACGAGCAGGAGCGCCCAGGTCTGGGCGACGCCCACCACCAGCCCGGCGAGCGCGACGAGGGGGAGGACGGTGCGTCCGGAGTGCCGGGACGGCAGCGACGACGCGAGCGTGATCGCGCCGACGGTCAGGACGCCGGCCACCGTGAAGTTGGCGAAGCCCTCCCGCACGGCGCTCCCGCCGGGCCCGAGGACGAACGCCGAGACGACGAGAGCGCTGAGCAGGAGGGCGCGGCTCGGACGGCGACGGGCCGCCGGCAGGGCGCACACCGCGGCGGCAAGCAGCACCGCGCACGCGACGATCACGAGACCTTGGACGTGCGCGTAGGCCAGGACCTCGTCGGCGGGCGACCCGGCCACGGGGCCGTTGGTCAGCTCGATGGCCGTCGCGACGAGCGAGTGATATCCCTGCGGGTAGTCGACGAACTTCCAGTGCTGACCCGAGGGCGCCGCCGCCCCGGCGCTGCCGATGGTCGAGCCGAAGCGGCGGAGCATCAGGACCATGTTCACGTGCGCGGAGCTGTCCCAGGCGGGCAGGAGCGCCGACACGGCCTCGGCGCCCGTGGACAACCGCAGCCAACCGGCGGCCACCCATGCCGCACCGGCTGCGGAGACGGCGAGGACGGCGTCCACCGGCCGCCAGGCCGGGTTGGCGCGCGCGGCTCGTCGTCGCGCGTCACCGGGTCCGCCCCACAGGACGGCGACGGTGAGCGCGCCTGCCAGCACGGCCAGCAGCACGGTCGCGCGACCGAGGCCACCGAGGGGCAGGTGCGACCACCAGAGGACGGGCACAACACCCGCGACGAGCCCGGCGAGCAGCACGATGCGGCGCGAGATCAGCGCCGACGTCGGCACCGCGAGGGCGAGCACGACCGCCACAACGAGGGCCAGGTCACCCTCCAGGACGCGTGTCGTCCGCAGCACGGTGACCAGGAGCGCGACCAGCGCGCCCGCCGCGACGGCGGCAGCGCGCCAGGTGCGAGGGGCGGGCGGGCGCACGACCGCCGGTTCGAGCAGCAGCGGTGGCGCGGTCCGGGTGTCGGCCACGAGGGGGTCCGTTCGGGTGTTCCCCGAGCGGCGCTCCGGGTGCGTCGGGCGTGACGCGTCGTGCCCGAGTCGACGAGCGCACGAACTTTACCTGGACAAGCGACCAGTTGTGGTCGCCCGAACGGGTGACATCAGCGTGGACGCCGGCCCAGCAGCACGAACTCGTTGTACGCGAACGCCTTACCGGCCCACCGGGGCAGGGGGAACGAGGAGGTGCGGGCGATCTCGATGCCCAGGTCGTCGGCGAGCGAGCGCAGTGCCGCCGTGTCCGTGAAGGTGATGTGCGTGTGGTCCGTGGCGTAGCCGCGTTCCTGCGGCGTGATGAACGCGACCCGCCCGCCGGGGCGGACCAGGGGGAGATACATGCCCAGGATCTGTCGGGCATCCCCCGGGGTCAGGTGCTCGATGACGTGCGCGACGAGCATCCCGTCGTAGCTGTCAGGACGGCACAGCTCGGGGGTCGCGAAGAACTCGTCGTCGGTGAACGCGGCCAGGCCCGAGCGTCGGGCCACCTCGATGGAGAAGGGGTTGTGGTCGACGCCCACCGAGCCGGTCGCCAGGGCGGGCAGGTTCCGTCCGATACCGCACCCGACGTCGATCGCCCGACCCAGGCCGAACCGCCGGATGTTGCGCTGGTAGGGCGCCTGGACGTGCAACGCCCGCTTCCACCACACGTCGCTGAGGTCCGCGAGGCGCTCGGCGTAGTCGAGGCCGGCGGTGGGCTCGGTGTCTGGTTCGTCCGGGTCGGCCACCATGACGGCGACCCTAGCCCAGCTCCTGTCGTCGCGCGCCGCCCAGGTAACATCGTCGAGCCCTCTCGGCTGCCTGCCGATGCGTCGGGCGACTTTTCCCGACAGGACGGTCATGAAGGTCTTCATCCAGATTCCATGTCTCAACGAGGAGCTGACGCTCCCGGCCGTCCTCGCCTCGATCCCGCACGTCATCGACGACGTGGACGAGGTCGAGATCCTCGTCGTCGACGACGGCTCGACCGACCGCACCGTCGAGGTCGCCCAGGCCCTGGGTGTCACGCACTTCGTGCGCCACTCGCGCAACATGGGGCTGGCGCGGTCTTTCCGCGACGGGATCGACTACGCCCTGGCGCACGGCGCGGACATCGTCGTCAACACCGACGGGGACAACCAGTATCCGCAGGACCGCATCCCCGACCTCGTCCGCCCGATCGTCGACGGGTGGGCCGAGATCGTCATCGCCGACAGGCAGACCGCGACCATCGAGCACTTCTCGCCGTTCAAGAAGCTGATGCAGCGCGTAGGCAGCAGGGTGGTGAGCGGTGCCGCAGACACGGACATGCCTGACGCGGCGAGTGGCTTCCGTGCGTACTCTCGCTCGTCACTGCTGCGTCTGAACATCGTGACCGACTTCAGCTACACCATGGAGACGATCATCCAGGCGGGGCACAAGCGGCTGCGCATCGAGAGCGTCCCCGTGGTGACGAATGCCAAGACACGCGAGTCGCGGCTCTTCAAGAACATCTTCCACCACATGTTCAAGTCAGCCTCGGCCATCACGCGCAGCTACCTCATGTACAAGCCGTACGTCATCTTCGCCACCCTCACGGTCGTCTTCGGGGTGCTCGCGCTGATCCCGTTCGTTCGCTTCGTCGTGCTCTGGGCCGGCAGCGGGGTGCAAGGTGGCCACGTCCAGTCGCTGGTCTTCGGCTCGATCATGGCGGTGGCCGCACTGCTCTCGCTGGCGCTCGGCGTCTTGTCCGATCTCCAACGGGTCAACCGCGTGCTGCTCGAGGACCAGCTGGAACGGATCAAGGAGCTGCAGTACCGGCGCTGAGGGTCGCCGGGTCGACCGGGACGAGCACGCCGTCGGGGCCGATCGTGGCCACCCACAGCCGAGAGGTCGTCTCGTCGGCGCGGTACGGGATCTTCTGCAGCCGTTCGCGCCACGTCGTGATGGTGCTGACCCGCAGCGGTGACGGCATCACGCCGTCGGGCCACGGCACGGTGTAGGGACCGAACGTGACGAGCTTGACGTCCTGATCCCCCCACGCCGCGCGGATGGCCTGGAGGTCGGACGTCTCCAGTGGCCGCATCGCCCGGACGACCTCGACACCGCACACCGTGCGCAGGCTGGCCAGGTACGACGTCGCCTCCGTGCCCGTCTCCATGACGACGACCGGGTCGTCCCCGATCGCTGCGCACGCCGTGTGCAGCTGCGCGAGACGTCCGTCCTGCTCGATGGAGAGCATCGTCGGCCCCCAGGTGAGGGCCGGGAAGACGGCGACGACCGTGGCGCCGACGACGGCGACCATCCGCGCCACCTGCTCCTTGCGCGACCAGAGCGCGTCGAGGGTGATGGCGGCTGCGAGCAGGAAGCCCGGGATCGTGACGGGCAGGAAGCGCCGCATGGCCCAGATCTGGTCGGGCGTGATGTTCACCACCCACAGGTAGAGCAGCGACGGTGCGACGACGACGCCGAAGACGACCGCCAGCCGGGGGTCGCGACGGGCCACGGTGCGGTGCAGCATGATCGCGAGCCCGACGACGGCCAGGACCACCATCGGCCAGCCGTAGTACCACGCGTGCCACGACAGGGAGGACTCGTCGTAGCTGCGCGTCGGGCTGATCGGCATGCCGGCGGCCTCCTGGAGCACGGCGACGTGCTCGGAGTACCCGGTGTGGGCCGGGACGTGGTGGTTCACCATCCAGAGCGGCCGGCTTGCCAGGAAGAGCGCGACGACGACCACGGCCGCTGCGGCGTAGGACGCGAGCCTGCGCTTGTTCGCCAGCACCCAGCGGCGTGCGGGGTCGAGCCGGGCGAGCGTGCCCAGGAGGACGACACCGAGCGCGGCGAGGACGAGCGCGCCGATGAGCGACGAGAACTGCTTGACGTGCTCGTGGAGGTAGGCCTTGCTGTTGAGACGCAGGTCCAGGTAGCCGAGCAGCACCATCACCACCGCGGCCGAGGCGACCAGGCCCAGGGCGATGAGCTGACGCCGCCGCGTCCGTGGCGGGACGGCCGCCGCCGCGGTCAGGCCGATGCCGGCCACGAGGCCGACCACAGAGGCCGCGCCGTCGATGCGCACGAGGGCGGTCGCGCCGATCATCAGGCCGGCGATCACGTAGCGGGCCGACGAACGGGTCTCGATGGCCGACCACGTCATGGTCAGGCCGCCGAAGAGGAGCGCCAGCACGAGGGGCTCGGTGTAGGGCGCGCGTGAGAAGACGACCATCGGCATCGAGAGCGCGAGGGCGACCACAGGGACCAGGGCGAACGTCGGCCGGACGATCCGCCGCGCGAGCGTGAAGACGGCCAGGAGGGCGACCGCGCCGATGACCAGGTTCGCCCGCAGCAGGGCCGGCTCACCCCCGACCCAACCGGCCAGTCCCAGCATCCCCGGCAGCAGCTTGGCGCCCTGGACCTGCAGCGATCCGCCCACCAGGTCGTAGGCGCCCGTGGCTGCAGAGAGTCCGGGGACCGCGTTCTGGACGGTTACGGCTGCGCCGACGGGGATGCTCGGTGAGGGGTGCCCGGAGAGCCACATGCCCTCCAGCGTGAGGAAGCCTGGGTCGCGCGACACGATGATGAACGTCGATGCGAACGGGATGTTGACACCGAGCCACACCACGACCGCACCGAGCGCGGCGAAGGACGACACCAGGTGACTACGGGTCGCAGGCAGGACCGCCGGGGTGAACCGCCAGGTCGAGAAGACGACCACCGCGAGCAGTGGAAGCACGACGACGGGGCGGAACTGCGAGCACAGCACGCACACCGCGACCACCAGCGAGGTCCAGAAGAGCAGCATGACGATGCGGTCCGGCAGACCCACGACGACCCTGGCCCACCGGGTCGGCTCGCTCTGGCCGGGCGCGGGCGGGCTCGCGAGCCGTCGCGGCTCGGCGGTGCTCGTACGCGAAGGGTTCACGTGCCGTGTCTCGTCTCTCGTCGGCTGCTCGTCACTCGCGACCCTATCCGCGCGATCTGTCGGCCCCGACGGCTCACCGATCATCGCCGAGGACTGCGCCGGGTGCCCGCCGAGCCGTCGTCGCGCGGTGCCGCTTGTCCGCCAGCACCGCGACGCCGGCGCACAGGAAGTCGCCGACGATCATCAGCGCACGGCTGACGAGGGCCAGGGCGAGCGCCGTCGACCTGTCCATCACGGGCGCCATGGCCAGTACCAACGCCGCCTCGCGCGCTCCGGCCCCGGCGGGCAGGAAGACGATGACGAATCCCACGACCCAGGCCAGCGCGTATGCCCCCGTGGTGAGCAGGCCGAGGTTCGCGGACGAGACGCCGGAACCCGCCGCGAGGCACCACAGGTGCGCGCCGAACGTGACCCACATCACGAGTGCCCAGGCCGCCGACCGCAGCAGGGTCCGGCCCGATATCTCGTCGCCACCCGGCCGGCGCAGCACCCGGCGCGCCAGGACCATGACGCGGTTGAACACTGCGGGGACGAGCATGACGATGCCGGCGACCGCCACGAACAGGAGCCACCAGTACGCGCGCAGGGCATCAGCTGAGGCGACCGACAGGGTCGCGCCCGCGACCGCGATCCCGACGACGAGCCCGACCACCAGCTGCGTGAGCGCGGCTGACCCGGCCCGGACTCGCGGGACGCCGTACTCCGTCGACAGCTCTGTCTGCGCGAGCACCGGCCAGATGCTTCCCGGGATGTACTTGCCCAGCTGACTGAGGAAGTACACGCGAGCGGCGGCCGTCACCGGCAGCGGTGACCCCATCCCCGCCAGCACCGATCTCCAGGAGAGTGCCGCCGCGAACAGCCCGACCAGCACGAACGCGAACGCCCCCACGATGCTCGCGGCATCCAGCCGGTGCACGGCGTCGAGGATGTCTGACCATTCACCGGCGACGAAGACCACCACGAAGCCGACGACGATCAAGGTCCCGAGCAGCTTGACCCACCGTGCACGGATGCGTCGAGGGGTCGGCTGATCAGGGGCGGGCGGCACCCGACGATCGTAGGTGAGCGCAACGGGAGCCCTGGCCACGGTCGTCGGTCCCACTGCCGACGCCTGTACTGTCCGCACCATGCCCCGCGTGCTCTTCGTGACGAGGAAGTTCCCGCCGTCGGTCGGCGGGATGGAGACCCTCGCCGTTGACGTGTGGCACGCGCTCGACGGTGGGGACGCCCGCCTGATCGCCCACCGCGGGTCCAACCGGGGGCTGCCGTGGTTCCTGGTCCGGGCCGCCGTCTCGGCCCGACGGGCTGCGCGTCGTCGCGAGGTCGACCTCGTGCTGACGGGCGATGTGCTGACGTTCCTGACGCTGCGGGCGTTCGCTCGGACCGGGCGCGCACGACTGGCGACGATGGCGATGGGCAAGGACGTGGTCTGGCCACCACGCCCGTACCAGTGGTTGGTGCGGCGTTGGCTGCCCTCCGCGGACCTGGTCGTCGCCATCAGCCAGGCCACCGCCGGCACGGCCATCGCGGTCGGTGTACCCGACAACCGGGTCCAGGTCGTACGGCTGGGTGTCGAGGAACCCCCGGAGGCCGACCGCGAAGAGGCGCGCCGCGAGCTGCGCAAGCGTCTCGGTATCGACGACGAGACCGTCGTGATCGCCACGCTGGGCCGGCTCGTGCGCCGCAAGGGCGTGGCGTGGTTCGTCCGTGAGGTCCTTCCTCGGCTGCCGGAGCGGTGCGTGTACGTCGTGGCCGGGGACGGGGACGACCGGGCACAGGTGGTCGACGCGAGGGCGGCGCTCGCGGACCCGCGCCGCGTCCGGCTGCTCGGCGCAGTTGACGACGCCGACCGCGAGCTCCTGCTGCGTGGGTGTGACATCTTCGCCCAGCCCAACATCCCCGTCGCGGGGGACATGGAGGGCTTCGGGCTGGTCGCCATCGAGGCTTCGATGCGCGGGGCCCTGGTCGTCGCAGCAGACCTCGAGGGTCTGCGCGACGCGGTGGTCGACGGGGAGACGGGCATCGTCGTGGCCGCACAGGACGCCGGCGCATGGGTGCGTCGGATCGGTGGGCTCTTCGAGGGCGACCGGCTGGCCTCGTTGGCCGCGCAGTACGCCGACGGGTGCAGACGCCTCTATGGCCGCGACCGCATGGGCGCCGAGCTGCGTCAGGTCCTCGGTGTCAGGTCGCCGAGCGCTTAGCAGCCGGGATCAGCCTTCGACCGGGGTCAAGGTGCCGTCCGGGCCGATCCTGCCTACCCAGAGCCGCGAGGTCGACTCGACGTCACGCTGAGGGATCCGTTGCAGAGGGTTCTCCCACCAGCTGATCGTCGTCGTCCGCAGCGGTCCGGGCGCGGTGCCGCCGGCCCACGGCACGGAGTCGGGCGTGAAGGTGACGACCTTGACGTCGTTGTCGCCCCACGCTGCCTTGATGGCCGCGAGGTCGGACGCCGTCAGTGGCACGTTCGCCTGAACGACGTCCACGTCACATCCGCTGCGGAGCGTGGTGAGGTACGGCGGCGACCCCGCGCCGACAGCCATGTAGACGACGGGGCCACCCCCCACGGCGGCGCACACGGCGTTCATCTCGCCGAGCCGTCCCCCCTGCTCGACCGTTGTGAGCACCGGGCTCCAGGTCAGGATCGGGAAAGCCGCGACGACGACGCCTCCGGCGACCGCGAGCGCACGCAGGACCCGCGAGCGCTGCGCCCAGAGCGTGTCGACGACGACCGCCGACGCGATGAGCAGTCCGGGAATGGTGACGGGAAGGAACCGTCGCATGGCCCAGGTCTGGTCCGGTGTGATGGCGATGTCCCAGAGATAGAGCAGTGACGGGGCGACCACGACGCCGAGCACGAGCGCGAGCCGCGGATCGCGCCGCGCCACGAGGCGGTAAGTGATCAGTGACAGCCCCACCACCGCGAGGACCACCATGGGCCAGCCGTAGTACATGCCGTGCCACGAGAGCGAGTACTCGTCGTAGCTGCGCGTGGGATCGAGCGGCAGATGGTCCATCTCCTGGAGGGCGCCCACCACCGAGGCGTACGGCGAACCCGCGGGGATGCGTCGGTTGACGAGCCACAGCGGCCGGCTCGCGAAGAAGGCAGCCACGACCCCGACGCCAAAAACGGCGGCCGCGGCGAGCCCGCGTCGGCGGGTGAGCACCCAGCGGCGCAGAGGGTCGAGCGAGCGGAGGGTGCCCAGCACGATCACGAGGATCACGGTGCCGGCGAGGGCGGCCATGAGCGCCGTGAACTGGTGGGAGAGGGAGACGAGATACGACGGGCTGTGGAGACGGAGGTCCAGGTAGCCGATCGCCACCATCGCCAGAGCAGCGCCGATGACGATCCCCGTGGCCCCGACCTGTCTGCGACGCACCCGTGGGCCGAGGGCTGCGGCCGCCGTCAGTCCCAGGCCACCGATCAGACCGATCACGGAGGCCGCGCCGTCGATCCGCACGAGGGCGGTGCCCCCGATCATCGCGCCGGCGAGCAGGTATCGCCACCACGTGCGCGTCTCGATCGCCGACCACGCCATGGTGACGCCGCCGATCACCAAGACAAGCGTGAGCGGCTCGGTGTACGCCGCGCGCGAGAACACCATCATCGGGATCGACACGGCCAACGCTGCGAGCGGGACGAGCGCCACCGCGGGCCGGACCAGCCGACGGGCGAGCGCGAACACGGCCAGGAGTGCGACTGCTCCGATGACCAGGTTGGCTGCCAGCACGGCCTGGTCGCCGCCGACCCAACCAGCAAGTCCGAGCATCCCGGGCACGAGCTTGGCGCCCTGCACCTGCAACGGGCCCGACAGCGGGTCGCCGGTCGACGCAGAGAGCCCGGGTACTACGTGCTGGACGTCGATCGCGGAACCGACCGAGATGTCCGGTGCAGGGTGAGCGCTGAGCCACAACCCCTCGAGCGTGAGGACGCCGGGGTCGCGTGTCGCTGTCACGTACCGGGAGGCGAACGGGAGGTTCGCAACGAGCCAGAGGGCGGACCCCGCGACGGCGACCGACGACGAGACGACGGACGCGCGGGTGGTGGGCAGAGCGGCGGGCATGAACCGCCACGTCGATGCGACCACCACCGCCAGGAGAGGGAGGACGACGACCGGACGGAACTGGGAGGCCAGCACGGTCAGCGCGACGACCACCGAGCACCAGAACATGAGCATGACGAGCCGGTCGGGAAGGGCGACAGCTGCCGTGCGGGCCCGATCGCTTGGCGAAGGACGGCGTTGCCGGGACGATCGGGACGGCGGAACAACGACGGCCGAACGCGCGCCTACCGGGCTCACAACTGCAGCTTCGTCGTCGGTCGGTTCACGGTAGGCGACCTTACCTGCCGAATCTCGTGTCACCGTCGAGCGTGACGGGCGGCCGGGCATCGCTCAGCCGGCGACGAGGACGTACAGCGGGCGCCTGCCATCGTGCAGCCTCGAGACGGGCGCGCCAACAGCACCGGCGACGCACCGACAAGGGAAGGATGGTCATCAAGGCCTTCATGCAGCACCGACGGCGACCCATAGGGGTCGGGCCAGGCGTCCCGGGTAGCATCGGTGAGCCTCCCGGCGGCCACGCCGATGCAGCAGGCGACGTGGCGAGGACGGACATGACGAAGTGCACGCAGGCTCCCGACCTCGGGGTGGAGGTCTGATGGACGGCCCAGGTGGTCGCGGCACGATCGTCGCGACCGGCACCTACGACGCGGGCGTCCATCCCCGCATCGGGGTCATCGTCGAAGGCCTGCGTGAGCGAGGCTGGGACGTCGACGAGATCGTCGAGCCGCTGCGGCTGGACACCGCCCAGCGCGTCGAGATGCTGCGGAGGCCGCAGCTGCTGCCGCGGCTCGTCGTGGCACTCGCTTCCGCGTGGTGGCGGCTCGCCCCGTCGCTGCGTGCCCGCCGGCGTCATGGACCCCGGCCGACAGCGGTGCTCGTCGGCCATCTCGGGCACTTCGACATCGCTGCGGTGCGCCGGCTGATGCGCCCGGCGCCCGTGGTTCTGGACTTCCTGATCTCCGGTGCGACGACGGCCGACGACCGGGGGGTTGGCGGCCGTCTCAAGCGTCGGCTGCTCGTCGGGCTCGACGCCTTCGCCTTGCGACGGGCCGACCTGGTCGTCGTCGACACGCAAGAGCACCTGGCGGCGCTGCCCGAGGCTGTCCAGGAGCGCGCTCTCGTCGTCCCGGTCGGCGCAGACGCGAGGTGGTTCGATGCGGCGCACGTGCCGCGGGTGACCGCGGACTCTCCGATGTCGGTGGTCTTCTACGGGCTGTTCACGCCGCTGCAGGGCACTCCCGTGATCGCCGAGGCCCTGCGCCTGCTCGACGGGCTGGTCGAGGCGACGGTCGTGGGCACGGGTCAGGACGAGTCCGAGGTGGACAAGGTCCTCGTGGGAGTACCAGGCGTGACGCGAGTGTCGTGGGTGGCCCCCGACGAGCTGCCCGCCCTGGTCGCTGCCCACGACGTGTGCCTAGGGATCTTCGGCACAAGTCGTAAGGCGTTGTCGGTCGTGCCGAACAAGGCGTTCCAGGGCGCGGCCGCCGGGTGCGTCGTCGTGACCGGTGACACCGCCCCGCAGCGACGGACCCTCGGCGACACCGCGATCTTCGTGCCGCCAGGCGATGCCGTGGCGCTGGCGGAGGCGCTGCGGGCGCTCGCGCTCGACCCCGCTCGGCGGCGTGACATGGCCGCGCGGTCGGTCGCGCACGCTCGGTCGACCATGTCGGCGGCCTCCTGCGTCGGTCCCCTCGACGCGGTCCTGGTCGGTGGCTTGTGAATCACGTGATCGCCCTGCTGCGCTCGCGATGGCTACGGGTCGGATTCGTCGTCGTCGCGCTCGGGGCTGCCACCTTCGCGGTGGTGCATGAGTGGGCTGACGTCCAGAGCGCGCTGACCTCCATCTCGGCGTCCCTGCTGGTCGGCTGCGTCGCGCTCGCCGTCGTCAACGGACTGCTCACCCTGCTCTCGTGGCGCGCGGTCCTCGCCGACCTCGGCTCCGACGTCCCGATACGGCCGGCATCGACCATCTACTTCATCAGCCAGCTCGGCAAGTACGTGCCGGGCGGCATCTGGAACATCGTCGCAGCCACCGAGCTCGGTGCCGACCAGCGGATCCCGCGGAGGCGTTCCCTGAGCGCCATGGTGGTCTCGGTCCTCGTCGCGATCGTGTCCGGCCTGGCGGTGGCGGTTCCCGCCCTGCTGCTCGCGGGGCCGACCGGGATCGACGAGCGCTGGGTGTGGGCAGCACTGGCGGTCTCGCTGCTGGTTCTGTCGCCACCCGTGCTGAACCGGATCCTGGCGGTCGCGCTCAGGCTGGCGCGCCGCGAACCGCTCGAGCACCCGCTGACGGTGCGCGGGACGCTCAGAGCGACCATGTGGTCCGTCGCGGGCTGGCTCGTGGTCGGCCTGCAGGTCTGGCTGCTCGCACGCGCCGTCGGCCTGCCGCCGGGCATCGACACCTATCTGCTGGCGACCGGCGCGTACGCCCTGGCGTGGACCGTGGGGTTCGTCATCATCTTCGTCCCGGCGGGAGTCGGCGCACGAGAGCTCGTGCTCGCGTTGCTGCTGTCCGGGCACGTCGACCGTGACGCCATCCTCGTGGTGGTGCTCGTGAGCCGTGTCGCCCTGACCGCTTCTGACCTGATGCTGGGCGGAACGGCGCTGGTGCTCGGTCGCCGGCGGGGATCAGCTCACGGAACTATTGCCCAGCCGACGAGCCCGGGTCCACGCGTCGGGTAGTGCGTCTGC
The DNA here is from genome assembly GCF_049994875.1 of Cellulomonas sp. McL0617. Lineage (GTDB taxonomy): Bacteria > Actinomycetota > Actinomycetes > Actinomycetales > Cellulomonadaceae > Cellulomonas. The sequence goes on along the minus strand of NZ_CP188256.1, from coordinate 2,963,497 downwards.
CACGCGCGGAACGGTGCCGTCGCATGCCAGCGCAGGTCACCGACGCGGAGCGACGCCGGCTGACGCAGCCGACCCGAACCCTCGGTGCGGTCCGCCATGGCGACCGCCCCCGTGTCCACCGGACGACGTCGCGCGATCGTGTTGCGCGCCGCTTCGAGCGCGTAACCGAACGGGTAGCCGTAGTGGTGGGCGCGCGCCTGGACGAGGCCCGCAGACCGGAGCGTGTCGGTGAGGTCACCCACCGAGTAGCGCCGGTAGTGCCCGACGTTCTCGTCCCACGGCCCGAAGCGCTCGGGCTCGGCGGGGACCGAGACGACGACGTGCGCGCCGGGCCGCGCCGCGCGCAGCCACGACCGCAGGATCTCAGCGTCGTGCTGGAGGTGCTCCAGGACCTCGAACGCCACGAGGAGGTCGGCTGAGTGATCGGCGTGCGGGTTACCAGGGTCGTCCCATGCGGGCACCACCACCCCGCCGGTGTCCGCGACCCGCGCGGCGGCGATCTTCGCGGACGACTCGGACGGCTCGACCGCTACGTAGGCGGAGTACATCCCGGAGAGGCGTGCGCCGAACGACCCCTGACCGCAGCCGAACTCGGCGACGACGGTTGACGGGCTGCTGGGCAGGAGGGGCTGGACTGCTCCCCAGCGCATGGCACCCCACCAGGTGAGCGGGGGCACGGGCAAGAGCACGATCGGAGCGGGCACGGCTACAGAGTCTGCACCACGTCGGCGGCGGTCCGCCTCCAGCGCGCCCGCGGACGGTCAGCCGAGCAGGTCGGCCGTGACCAGCTCGGACTGCACCAGCCGCGCGCGTCGTGACGGGTCGGCACCTAGTGCGGCGGCCGTCGGAACGTCGACGAGCACCAGCGATCCGTCGCCGGCAAGGACTCTCAGGCTCTGCGCCATGCTGACGATGGTCAGCGCCGGCACGGCCGCGAGCAGCGTGCGGCCGGAGTCAGCGGGGGCGGGCATCAGGTCGATGTGACGGATCTGCGCGGTGCCGTCGTCGAGAGCATCGGCAAGCGGGTCCAGAGGTGGCGACCAGCCGAGCACGTCGCCGTAGGTCATCACGGCAGATGCGGCATCGATCGCGCCTGCGGGAAGCTCGTCGTCGAACCGGCGTGCGAGGCCGGCGAGTGCAACGGCGACCGTCGGCACGGTCATGCGTCTCGGGGGCTGGTTCGTCACCAGCGCATCGAGGGCCGTTCGCGAGTCGAGCACGACGCATGCACCGAGTCGCCACGCCGCGAGCGCCCACACGATGCTGCGCCAGTGCATCGGCAGGTGCAGACCGATCCGAGCACCGGGTCCGGCGTCGAACTCCTCGACGAGCAGGTTCGCCGTCTTGTTGACCCAGTTCACGAGCACGGCACCCGACAGCTCGACGCGCTCGCCGCCGTCGCCGTACCAGGTGATCCGGGGCCGACCGGGCTCCGCGGTGAGCAGGGCGAGGAGGTCGGCGATGGTCGTCGGAGGCACGCCGCAACCCTACGGCGACACGCCCGGGGAGCCGGAATCGCACAAGTTCACCCGACAGAACCGGGCAAATACCATCTCCCCGCTTGACCAACGTGAACGACACGCGTGTAATTCCATAGAACGGATTCACCTGCAGCACATCTTGCTCACAGCAGAGAACGTCGTCACGGCCTCACCCATCCACAGCAGCACCCAGCACCAGAAGACCCGCACGGAGGCACGCATGTGGAATCTGCTCGACAACGACGAGATCTTCCCGACGGACGCACGCAGGGCTGCACAGACGCAGGCCTCCAACGTGCTGCCGATCTTCGGTGCCCTCGAGGACGAGGGGCCGATGGGATGGCAGGAGCGCGCGCTGTGCGCCCAGACCGACCCGGAGGCCTTCTTCCCTGAGAAGGGCGGCTCCACCCGCGAGGCCAAGAAGGTGTGCACGGGCTGCGACGTGCGCTCCGAGTGCCTCGAGTACGCCCTGCAGAACGACGAGCGCTTCGGCATCTGGGGCGGCCTGTCCGAGCGCGAGCGGCGCAAGCTCAAGCGGCGTGTCGTCTGACGTTCACAGGTTCTCGGGGCGTGTCGCTCCCGGGCTCGCGCGGGCGCTGCCGCACCATGTTCCGAGCATGACTGACACGCTCCAGCCCGTGGACGTTCCCACGGCCACCTCCGCCACACCGGTGACGACGCCGGTGTCCGCGGTCGTCGTCACCCACGGCAGCACCCGGTATCTCGAGACGACCCTCGCCGCGCTCGCGGCGCAGACGCGTCGGCCGCTGCGGGTCTTCCTCGTCGACGTCTCACGGGTGCCCGACGAGACCGTCGCCCCAGCGTTCCACCGCGCGTTCGACACCGAGACTGCGGGCGGTCCGACTCCCTCCCTCCACCTCGTCCACGCGCCCGACGCCCGCACGTTCGGGCATGCCGTGCGACGCGCGCTCGCGAGCGAGGTCGGACCCACCACCAGCTGGCTGTGGCTCCTGCACGACGACAGCGCGCCGGCGGAGACTGCCCTGGCCGAGCTCGTCCGAGCCGTGGGTCGCGCGCCGTCCGTGGCGGTCGCCGGCGTCAAGCAGCGCACGTGGACGGATCCCGAGCGGCTGCTCGAGGTCGGCCTGCGCACGTCCCGCTCCGGTCGCCGCATGACCGACGTCGAGCCGGGCGAGCTCGACCAGGGGCAGCACGACGGTCGCGACGACGTCCTCGGGGTCGGTCTGGCCGGCGCCCTGGTCCGGCGCGACGTCTGGGACGACCTGCGCGGCACGGACCCGCTGCTCGGGCCGTTCGGCGACGGCTTCGACCTGTCGCGGCGCGCGCGCCTGGCCGGCCACCGCGTCATCGTCGTGCCCTCGGCCGTGGTGCGGCACGCGCAGGCGGGCTACCTCGGTCTGCGGGACGACCCGTCGACCCCGCCGACCGATCTCGACGGGGACGGCGAGGACGACGCCGCCGACCCGCGCCGCTCGTTCGACGCCCGCCGACGCGCGCTCGTGCACAGCCGGCTCGTCGCCGCGCCCATGCTGCTCGTGCCCGTCGTCGCGGTCCTCGCGCTGGCCGGCGCGCTCGTGCGCTCGCTGTGGCAGCTGGCGGCCAAGCAGCCGGGACTCGCGGTCGACGAGCTGCGGTCCGCCGTCGTCGCGGTCCTGCGTCCGGCCGGCGTGGTCCGTGCCCGGGCGCGCGCCACGCGCACCCGGCGGCTGCCCCGGCGTGCGCTGCGCCCGCTGCAGGCCGGCTTTCGCGACGTGTGGGCCCAGTCGCGCGACCGACGCCTGGCGCGGGCCGAGGTCCGGCGCGTCGTCCAGGCGCCCAGCGAGCTCGAGCTGCGGGAGCTCGCAGCCCTGGCCACCAAGCGCCGCACGACCCTGGCCGTCCTGGTCGGCGGGCTCGCGATCGTCTCGGCCGTGGCCCTCGGCTCGCTGGTCGCCCCGGTGGCCGGCGGCGCGCGGCTCGTCGGCGCTGCGCTCCTGCCGACCACCGCCCGGCTCGGCGAGCTCTGGAGCGCCGCGACGTCCGGCTGGGTGTCCGGCGGCCTCGGCACGGCCGGCCCGGCCGACGCGCTGCTGACCGTCCTGGTGGCACCGACGGCGGCCACCGGCGGGTCCTCGGCGGCCGCCGTGGGTCTGCTGCTGCTCGGTTCCGTCCTGCTCGCCGGCGTCGGCGCCTGGGCCGCGGCGGGCGCGGTCACCCGCTCCGTCGGCGTGCGCGCGTGGGCGGCGGTGGTCTGGGCGGCCGCTCCGGCGCTGCTGCTCGGTCTCGGGTCGGGCCGGCTCGGTGCCGTGGTCGCGCACGTGATGCTGCCGTGGGTGGGCCTCGGCCTCGCCCGTGCGGTCGGGGTGCAGCGGGTCGACCAGGTGCTGTCGGGGATCGCGACGGCACGACGTGCGGACGACGAGGACCTCGATCCGGACGGTCCCGCGCTCGCCGCCGAGGTCCCTGCCCCCCGTGAGGCGACCGACTCCGGGCAGACTCCGGTCGTAGCTCCCCTCGACGCCCGGGTCGGTACCCCCGACCCGACGGGCTCGATCGCCGCCGCTGCCGGTGCGGCGCTCGCGTTCGCGGTCGTCGTCGCGGGTGCGCCCGTACTGCTGGTCCCCGGCGTCCTGGCGCTCTGTGTCGTCGCGCTGTGCGCCCCTCGGCGCCGCGGTCGCGTCCTGCTCGCAGCCGTCCCGGCGGTCGTCCTGCTCGCCCCCGCGCTGCTCGAGGCGGCCCGACGCGGCCTGCCCGGCTGGCGCCTCCTCGTCGCCGACCCCGGGCTGCCCGCGGCGTCGCAGGCGGCGGACCCGCTCGGCCGCCTGCTGGGCGTCCCCGCCGACCCCGCCTCGCTCGTCGGCACCGGGCTTCCCGCAGGGGTCGTCACCGTCCTGCCGCTCGCGCTCGGTGCGGTGGTGCTGGCCCTCGCCGTGCTTGCGCTCCTGCGCGGCGCACCGGTGGCGCGCGCGGTCCGCGGCGCGTGGATGGTCGCCGTCCTCGGGCTCGCCACCGCGACCGTCGTCGTGGCGGTCCCCGTCGCGGTGTCCGACGGGTCCCTCGTCCGGGGCTGGGCCGGCCCGGCCCTCTCGCTCGCGGGTGCCGGTCTTCTTACCGCGGCGCTCATCGGCACGGACCGGCTGCGCGAGCGCCTCGGGCACTACTCCTTCGGCGTCCGCCAGATGCTCGCGGCCCTGCTCACGGCCGTCGCCGTCGTGGTGCCGGTGCTCTGGCTGGGCACGTGGACCTGGCAGGCCCGGACCGGGGACGCGGTCGCCCTGCACACGCAGGACGGGGTCGTCGTGCCGGCCGTCGGTCAGCAGGCGCAGCAGTCCCCGGCCGCGTCGCGCGTTCTCGCCGTCAGCGCGGTGCCCGGCGACGGCGGCGAGCCCACCGCGACCTGGCAGCTCATGCGCGGCGACGGACCGGCGCTGGTCGACCAGGCGGCCGCGGTCTGGACCCGCACGGTCGACGGCGACCTGACAGATCCCACCGCGAGCCCGGCGGACGCCGCGACGCACGAGGTCGACGCGCTCGTCGCGCGGCTCGCGACGGCGGCGAGCGGCGACGTGGCCGCCGACCTCGGCTCGCTCGGCGTCTCCGACGTCCTGGTCCCCGTGCTGCCCGACGACGCCGCCGACAACCCGACGGCGCAGACGGCGCGCGACGAGCTGGTCAGCCGGCTGGACGCGACGGCCGGCCTCCAACGCGTCACCGCCAACACCGCGGGCACGCTCTGGCGTGTCCAGGCATCGGCCCCCGGCGCGGGCATCGCGGCTCCGGACGTGGTGACCTCCTGGGCCCGGGTGCTACCCGCGGACCCCGCGGCCGAGGCCGTCGCGGTGCCCTCGGCCGACCGCGCGATCGACACGACCGTCGCCGCCGGTGACACCGGTCGACGGATCGTCCTGGCCGAGCGGGCCGACCCGCACTGGCACGCCTCGCTGGACGGCGAGCCGTTGCGGGCCGTGCAGGACGGCTGGCGGCAGAGCTTCGACCTCGGTGCCGGGGGCGGCCATCTCGTCGTCGGCTACGTCAGCCCGGACCGCACCCCGGTGCTCGTCCTGCAGTCGCTCGTCCTGCTCGTGACCCTGCTGCTCGCGGTGCCGGTCCGTCGGCGTCGCGGCGGCCGCACCTGGAGCGGACGCTCATGACGGAGACCTCGCGTTCGCGCGTCTGGCTCGGTCGGACGGCCCGCGCGGCCTCCGGCCTCGTGGCGCTGGGCCTCACCGTCGTGGTGGTCGCCGCGGGTACCCGGGCCCCGGCTGCGGACGACTCGACCGTCGCTGCGACACGGGTTCCCGTCCCGCCCTCGGCAACCACGCTCGTGTGCCCGGGACCGCTGATACTGCCCGACGACACGGGTCGTGGGGACTCCGCGTTCGACCCGACGCCGGTCGCCCCGATCAGCACCCTCGCGGCGCTGACGGCGTCGCCGAGCGGTGCCGGTACGGTCGCGCCGCTGGACGGGTCGACCACGTGGACGGCCTTGAAGGCCGGCGGTGACGCGATCAAGGTCCCCTCCGTGGCGGGTCCGTCCGTCGTGCGCGTCCAGCCCACCGAGGTCCCCGCGCGGGTCGCGGCCACGGGCAGCGGGCTCGTGACCGCCGGCGACCTGCGGGGTCTGGCCGCGGCTTCCTGCCAGCTGCCGGCGGGCGACGCGTGGCTGCTCGGCGGCGCGACGGACCTGGCCAGCACGGCCCAGCTCGTGCTGGACAACCCCGGGACGACACCGGCCGAGGTCGCGCTCGAGGTGTGGGGACCGAACGGCGTGGTCGACCTGACCGGTGAGCGGTACCTCGTGGCTCCGGGCGCCGAGAGGGTGGTGTCGCTCGGGGGCATCGCCGCGGAGCAGCGCCGGATCGGCGTCCACGTCGTCGCGACGGGCGGCCGGATCGGCGCGCACGTCCAGGACTCGGCGCTGGACGGCTTCACGCCCGGCGGCACCGAGCTCGTCGTGCCGGGCGTCGCGCCGGCGGCGCGCCAGGTGGTGCCCGGCATCTCGGTGGTCGCCTCGACCGTCGACGACCCGGACGCGCCGCTGCTCCGGCTCCTCGCGCCCGGCGGCATGGCGACGACCGCCAAGGTCACGCTGCTCGGTCCCGCCGGCGTCTACGAGCTGCCCGGCGCCGACTCGGTCGCGCTGGGCGCGGGGGAGGTCACGGACGTCCCGCTCGGCGGTCTCCCGGCGGGCTCCTACACCGCCGTCGTCGACGCGGGTCAGCCGGTCCTCGCGTCGTCCGTGATGACCCGACCGGGCTCGATCGGTGAGCTCGACGACCACCCGAGCGTCGAGCGTGCGTGGGCCGCGACGGCGCAGCCCGGTGGGGGCGCGGCCGCGCTGCCCCCGGGCACGCAGGGCACGCTCGTGCTCGGTGCCGTGTCCAGCGCCGCGGACGCGTCCGACGGCGGGTCGGCCACCGGCCACCTGCGGCTCATCGGCGCCGGCGGGGCGGTGCTCGCCGAACGGACGATCCACATCCCGGCCGGCACCACCAGCTCCTGGACGCTCGACGAGCTCGCGGCGGGCACGGGCGACGTCGTGCCCACCGACCCGGCCGCGGTGCCGGTGCCGCGGGCCGGCGTGCTCGGCGTCGACCTGGCCGTCGACGGGGGTGCCGTCACGCTCGCCTGGGCGCTCGTCGCCGAGGTACCGAGGGCGGACGGGACGCTCTTCTCGGTGCTCGACCCGGTGCCCGCGGGGCACACGGCGCCCGACGTGCCGGTCCGCGAGGACGCGCGCCTCGGGACCCGCTAGGCGCCCCACGCGAGGGACGCCGCCCTACGCGGCTGCGCGCAGCTCCGACCGTTCGCGCAGGCGCAGCCCGAGCACGGTGGCCTGGCGCACGGGCCACTGGTACCAGCGCGGGTACCGGCGTGCGACGTACCGTGCGGCGCTCGTGTGGTGCGCGGAGATCATCCGTGCGGGCTTCGCACGCCAGGACGTCCCGCCCACGTGCGTGACGCGCGCCTGCGGGACGTAGAGGTTGGTCCAGCCCGCGCGGCCCAGGCGCTCGCCGAGGTCGACGTCCTCGAAGAACATGAAGTAGCCGTCGTCGAACCCGCCGACGGCCTCGAACGCGGTCCGGCGCACGAGGAGGCAGGCGCCCGAGAGCCACCCCGCGGCGCGCTGACGGCCGGCGCTCTCCTGCTCGGCCCGGTACTGCCGCGTCCACGGGTTGCCGGGCCAGATCCGCACGAACAGCGCGTGCCCGGCGCCCTGGGCCAGCGACGGCAGGGCCCGCGCCGACGGGTACACCGTGCCGTCGGGGTTCAGCAGCGCCGGTCCCGCCGACCCCGTGCGGGCGTCGGCATCCGCGCTGGCCACGAGGACGTCCAGCGCACCGGGCTCCCACTCGAGATCGGAGTTGGCGACGAGGATCCACGGCGCCTCGCACCCGTCGGCCCCGGCGTTCGCACCGCCGCCGTAGCCCAGGTTCGCGCCGGTGACCAGCAGCCGTGCGCCGTGCTCGTCGGCGACGGCCCGCGAGACGCTCTGGTCGGTGCCGTTGTCGACGATGACCAGCTCGACCGGTTCGGCGGACGCGGTGGCCAGGGTGCGGGCGAAGGTCGCGAGCTCGTCGCCGGGGTGGAAGACGACGCAGACGACACGGACGGTAGGCGGGCTCATCGTCCGGACAGGCTAGTGCCCGTCGCGATAGTCCGGGTCCACGTCGTCCGGGGACCGGCCGAGCAGGTGCGCGACCTGCTCGACGACGACGTCGCGGACGAGGTCCGCCATGTCGAACGGGTCTCCCGCCCGCGACTCGACCGGGCGACGGTAGATGACGATGCGGGCGGGCAGCCCCGCGTCCGAGGGGAAGTAGCGACCGAGCGGGACCCCGCCACGCTCCCAGGGAGCCGGGTTGGACGGCGGGACGTCCTCCACGGCGAACTCGGTGCCGGACAGCTGCTTGGCCCAGTGCCGCTCGATCCGCTCGACGGCGTCGAGCACGAGGTCGTCGAACCGCTCGGCCCGGGTGCGGTAGGCGGGCATGGAGCTGGGCAGGAGCGGCCCGCGCGGTCCGCGGCCCCGCCGGTCGCGGCGGCGCACCGGCTGCACGGCGACCGACGGCTGTGCCATCGTGCGCCGACCCGTGCCGGCTGTCCGGCGCGCGGGGGGCAGGGGTGCGGGGCTCACCCCTGAACTCTAGATCGACCGTCGACGTCGGCGTGGGGGAGCGCGGCGTGTCGGGACCCAGGGGTACCGTCAGCCCGTGAGATCTGTGAGGCAGTGCACGCGCACGGCGTGCGGCCGTCCGGCGGTTGCGACGCTGACCTACGTGTACGCCGACTCGACCGCCGTCCTCGGGCCGCTGGCCCAGCAGGCGGAGCCCCACTCGTACGACCTGTGCCTCGAGCACGCGGAGCGACTGACGGCCCCCCGGGGCTGGGAGGTCGTCCGCCTCACCCCCGAGTTCACGCCCGCGGCCCCGAGCCGGGACGACCTCCTTGCCCTGGCGGACGCGGTGCGCGAGGCGGGCCGGCCGCCGCAGGAGGAACCGCTGCCCGAGGCCGTCGGTGCCGTCCTGGCCGAGGCCCCGCGCCGCGGTCATCTGCGCGTGCTGCGCGGTGAGGGCTGACGTGGCTCGTCGCAAGGGGGACGCGGCTCGCGCGCGGGCACAGCAGGCGTCGGAGCCGCTCGGATCGATCAGTCAGCCGAATGGCCCCGCGGTACCGGGAACCGAGGCGTGCCTGCGCTGCGGCGAGACACAGCTCACGCGGATCCGTATGGCACTGACGTCGGGCAAGCAGGTGCTCTTCGTCTCCTGCCCGGCCTGCGAGCAGCGCAACTGGTTCCCGCTCGAAGGCAACGGCACGCCGCTGTCGCGGGACGAGGTCATGGGCGGCGACGGCGAGCAGTAGCAGGCCGCCGGGTAGCATGACGCCCGTGACCTCCCCTGCAGCTGACCGTGTCGATCTGTCTGCCCTGATCAAGGCGTATGACGTCCGGGGCGTCGTCCCCGAGGAGCTGAACCCGACGGTCGCGCGCGCGATCGGCGCCGCGTTCGCCGACGTCGTCGTGATCCCCGAGCACCCTGCGGAGACAGTCGGCCGGCCGCGGGTCGTCATCGGGAACGACATGCGCCCCTCCGGTCCCGAGCTCGTCGCGGCCTTCGCCGAGGGCCTCGCGCTGCGTGGCGTCGACGTGATCCGGATCGGTCTGGCGTCGACCGACGGGCTGTACTACGCGTCGGGTGCGCTGGACATCCCCGGCGCCATGTTCACCGCGAGCCACAACCCCGCGCAGTACAACGGGATCAAGCTCTGCCGCGCCGGCGCGCGCCCCGTCGGCCAGGACAGCGGCCTGTCCCGGGTCCGCGAGCTGGCCGGGGACTACCTGGCGAGCGGCGAGATCCCGCTGGCCGGGCCCGAGGAGGTCGGCGACGTCACCGAGCAGGACATGCTCGCGGACTACTCGGCGTTCCTGCGCTCACTGGTCGACCTGTCCGCCATCCGGCCGCTCAAGGTCGTCGTCGACGCCGGCAACGGCATGGGCGGCTTCACGGCGCCGGCCGTGCTCGGCACCGGTGCCGGGCTGCCGCAGCTGCCGCTCGACGTCGTGCCCCTCTACTTCGAGCTCGACGGCACCTTCCCCAACCACGAGGCCAACCCGCTCGACCCGGAGAACCTGCGTGACCTGCAGGCGGCCGTCGTCGAGCACGACGCCGACCTCGGCCTCGCCTTCGACGGCGACGCCGACCGCTGCTTCGTCATCGACGAGCACGGCGACCCGGTCAGCCCGTCCGCGATCACGGCCCTGGTGGGGCTGCGGGAGGTCGCCCGCGAGCGCGCGGCCGGCCGCACGCCGACGGTGATCCACAACCTCATCACGTCGCAGGTGGTTCCGGACCTGCTCGGCGCGGCGGGTGCGACGACCGTCCGCACGCGCGTCGGGCACTCGTTCATCAAGGCCGAGATGGCGAGCAACGACGCCGTGTTCGGCGGCGAGCACAGCGCGCACTACTACTTCCGCGACTTCTTCTTCGCGGACACCGGGATGCTCGCCGCGCTGCACGTGCTGGCGGCGCTCGGCGGCCAGCCGCACCCGCTGTCGGCGCTGGCCGAGCAGTACCAGCCGTACTCGGCCAGCGGCGAGATCAACTCGACCGTGACCAGCGTGGCCGAGGCTCGCGGACGGGTGGTCGAGGCCTACGTCACGCAGCAGGGCGCCGGCCCCGTGGTCGTCGACGAGCTGGACGGGCTGACGGTGTCGCACTGGGACGGACAGCCGCAGTGGTGGTTCAACCTGCGCGCCTCGAACACCGAGCCGCTGCTGCGCCTGAACGTCGAGGCTGCCGACGAGGACATCATGGAGAAGGTGCGCGACGACGTGCTCGCCCTGGTCCGCCAGGACGCGTCGTGAGCGACGCCCCGCGCGTGCTCGAGCCCTGGGCCCGTGACCTGCTGCGCTGCCCGGTGACCGGCGCGACGCTCGTGGACGGCGTCGGCCCCGACGGCGAGCCCACGCTCGTCTCGACGGACCCGGAGAACCCGCTCGCCTACCCCGTGCGCGACGGCATCCCGGTGCTGCTCGTCGACGAGGGCGTCCCGGTCGCTCGCGGCTGATGGCACACGAAGGCGGCGGGACCCGGGCGATCCTGGCCGCGCTCGCGGCCAACCTCGGGATCGCGATCACCAAGTTCATCGCGTACCTGCTGACGCTCTCCAGCTCGATGCTGGCCGAGTCCGTGCACTCCCTGGCGGACTCCGGCAACCAGCTCCTCCTCCTGCTCGGGGGCAAGCGGGCCCGGCGCGAGGCGGACGTCGAGCACCCGTTCGGCTACGGCCGCGAGCGGTACGTCTACGCGTTCATCGTCTCGATCATCCTGTTCTCGCTCGGTGGCCTGTTCGCCCTGTACGAGGCGTGGCACAAGTGGCAGGAGCCGCACCCGATCACGGGTCGGTGGTGGTGGGTGCCGCTCGTCGTGCTGGGTGCGTCGATGCTGCTCGAGGGCTTCTCGTTCCGCACGGCGATCAAGGAGTCCAACCACACGCGCGGGACGCAGTCGTGGGTCTCCTTCGTGCGGACGGCCAAGGCGCCCGAGCTGCCGGTCGTCCTGCTCGAGGACTTCGGGGCCCTGATCGGCCTGGTGCTCGCGTTCCTCGGCGTCGGGCTCACCCTGCTCACCGACGACGGCCGGTTCGACGCGCTCGGCACGGCCGGCATCGGGACCCTGCTCGTGCTCATCGCGATCGTGCTCGCGATGGAGACCAAGTCGCTGCTCCTGGGTGAGTCGGCCACCGCCAAGGACGTGGATGCGATCACGGCCGCCCTCGTCGGACCGGGCGTCGCGTCGGTGATCCACCTGCGCACCATGCACCTGGGCCCGGAGGAGCTGCTCGTCGCGGCCAAGATCGAGGTCGACGGCGCCAGCAGCGCAGCCGACGTCGCGGCGGCGATCGACGCCGCCGAGCAGCGGGTGCGGGCCGCGGTCCCCATCGCCCACGTCATCTACCTCGAGCCGGACCTGCGTCGAGCCGTGGAGTCTCCCGCCTGACCTCCCCCCTGACGTGCGTGCGCGGCTAGCATGGCCGCGACGGCGTGGGTGATGCCCGCAGACCCAGAGGGGTCGCGCCGGCGTGAAGCACCCCCCAGTGGGGTCCTTCCGCTCTGCCCATCGCTGCGCACCCGTCAGGAGTGAGATGTCCACGTTCTCCGAGGCCCCGGGCCGGTACAAGGTCCGCGACCTGTCGCTCGCCGAGGCCGGTCGCCACCAGATCCGGCTCGCCGAGCACGAGATGCCCGGGCTCATGGCCCTGCGCGCCGAGTTCGGCCCCACCCAGCCGCTCGCGGGCGCCCGCATCGCCGGGTCGCTGCACATGACCGTCCAGACCGCCGTGCTGATCGAGACGCTCGTGGCGCTCGGCGCCGAGGTCCGGTGGGCGTCGTGCAACATCTTCTCGACGCAGGACGAGGCCGCCGCGGCCATCGTCGTCGGCCCAGCGGGCACCGTCCAGGCGCCCGACGGTGTGCCGGTGTTCGCCTGGAAGGGTGAGTCGCTGCAGGAGTACTGGGAGTGCACCGAGCAGATCCTCGTCTGGCCCGGCGGTGACGGCCCGAACATGATCCTCGACGACGGCGGCGACGCCACGCTGCTGGTGCACAAGGGCGTCGAGTACGAAGCGGCCGGGGCGGTCCCCGGCAACCCGCAGCCCGGCGACGCGGACTACTCGGAGGAGCTCACGGTCATCCTCGACACCCTGCGCGCCTCGCTGGCCGCCGACCCGCGGCGCTGGACCACGATCGCCGCCGAGATCAAGGGCGTGACCGAGGAGACCACCACGGGCGTGCACCGGCTGTACCAGCTGGCCGAGGCCGGCGGACTGCTGTTCCCCGCGATCAACGTCAACGACTCGGTCACCAAGTCGAAGTTCGACAACAAGTACGGCATCCGGCACTCGCTGCCCGACGGCATCAACCGCGCGACCGACGTCCTCATGGGCGGCAAGGTCGCGTTCGTCGCCGGCTACGGCGACGTCGGCAAGGGCGCCGCGGAGGCGTTCCGCGGCCAGGGTGCGCGCGTCATCGTCTCCGAGGTCGACCCGATCTGCGCGCTGCAGGCAGCGATGGACGGGTTCCAGGTCGCCCTCCTCGACGACGTCCTGGGGCAGGCCGACTTCTTCATCACGACGACGGGCAACAAGGACGTCATCTCGGCGGCCCAGATGTCCGTGATGAAGAACAAGGCCGTCGTCGGCAACATCGGGCACTTCGACAACGAGATCGACATGGCCGGCCTGGCCGCCGTGCCCGGCATCACGCGCACCGAGATCAAGCCGCAGGTGCACGAGTGGACGTTCCCGGCCGACGACCGACGCCCGGAGCGGTCGATCATCGTGCTCTCGGAGGGCCGGCTGCTCAACCTCGGCAACGCGACCGGCCACCCGTCGTTCGTCATGAGCAACTCGTTCTCCAACCAGGTGATCGGGCAGATCGAGCTGTTCACCAAGCCGGGCGACTACGCGCGCGAGGTCTACCGGCTGCCCAAGGTGCTGGACGAGAAGGTGGCGCGCCTGCACCTGGACGCCCTCGGCGTGCGCCTCACCGAGCTCACCAAGTCCCAGGCCGAGTATCTCGGGGTGGACGCGGCCGGCCCGTACAAGCCGGAGCACTACCGGTACTGAGGACGACTGGTCGACCTAGTCCACCGGGTCCGGGATGCCGTGCGGGAGCCGGTGCAGCTGCGTCGCCTCGACGGCATCCCGGTGCCTGGCGCGTTGGAGCGCCACAAGCTCTCGGTCGCGGCGCTCGGTGAGCACCGCGGCGAGGAAGGCCTCCGGGTGCGTGCCGGGCGGCGGGAGCGGGTTGACGTACTGCTGCATCTCGCCGCTCAGCCGGGTGCCCAGCTGCACGCGCGAGGTGGGGTGCAGGTTCCCCGACCGGCCGAGGAACTGGCGGGCGGACAGCGCCAGCCCGTCGGGCAGCCGCGCGATGTCCGCGGAGTGCGCCCAGCCCGCGAGCATGGGCGGCATCATCAGCGGTGCACGACGAGGAGCCGAGCCGCGGACGCGCACGGCGTACGTGCCGGCCAGGATGTCGCCCACCCGCTTGCCCTGCGGGTGCACCGTCGCCGTGATCAGGGCGACCGACCCGAGCGTCAGCCAGAGCTCGACGATGCCGACCAGCGCCCGCACGAGGGACTGCCGGAACACGATCGGCCCGCCGTCGTCGCGCACGATCCGGATGCCGAGCGCGAGCTTGCCCAGCGACCGACCGCGCGTCAGGGTGTCCACGGTCGTCGGGAGGATCACGGTGATCGTGGCCGCGACGACGACGGCCGTGATGCGGGCCGTGTGCTCGGTCGTCGACAGCACGCTCGTGAGCGGAACGAGGATCGCGAGCACGACGACGGCCAATAGAGCCAGGTCGATGAGGGCGGCGAGGAGCCGGACGGGTGAGGACGTGGAGCGCGCGTCGAGGACCACACCCTCGCCGATGACGATGCCGTCCATGCAGCCCCCATACGTTCGGCGCGCCCGGCGTGCACGCCACGTCCGGTCCTGCCGCAGAGTAGCCGCTGCGCGGGCGTCCCAGATGGCAGGCTGTGCGCATGGACCTTGACGCGTACGAGTGGGTGCGGGCCGGCGCGTGGGCGCGGCTCGACGAGCTCGCACGCCGACGGCGGTTGACCGGCGCCGAGGCCGACGAGCTCGTGCGGCTGTACCAGGCCGCAGCCACCGACCTGTCGGTCATCCGCACCAGCGCACCGGACCCGGTCACGGTCGCGCGGCTCTCGCAGCTCGTCGCCCGTGGTCGCGCGGCGATCGCCGGGTCGCACCAGGCGGGCTGGCGTGACGTCGCCCGGTTCGTCGTGGTCTCGCTGCCTGCCGCGCTGTACCGCATCCGCTGGTGGACGGTGGCCGTCGCGTTCGCCTTCGTCCTGCTGTCGACGGTGTCGGGGTGGTGGGTGGCCACCCAGCCCGACGCGCTCGCGCTCATGGGGACACCCGCCGAGCAGCAGCAGTACGTGGACGGCATGTTCTCGCAGTACTACGACCCGGGCGCCGGCTTCGCGGCGATGGTGTGGACCAACAACGCGTTCCTCACCGCGGTCTGCATCGCGACCGGCATCACGGGGGTCGGGCCCGTGTACTTCGTCGTCAGCAACGCCATCGGTGTCGGCTCGACGGGCGGCATGATGGCCGCGCACGGAGCGCTCGGCGTGTTCCTCCAGTCGATCGCCCCGCACGGGCTGCTCGAGCTGACCTCCGTCTTCGTCGCTGCGGCGGCCGGTCTGCGGATCTTCTGGACGTGGCTCGTGCCCGGGCCGCGCACCCGGTCGCGGGCGCTCGCCGAGGAGGGACGCTCCCTGATCACGGTCGCGATCGGGCTCGTCGGGACGCTGGCGGTCTCCGGGATGATCGAGGGTTTCGTGACCGGGTCGACGCTGCCGTGGGCCGTGAAGATCGCGATCGGCACGGTCGCCGTGACGTTGTTCTGGGTCTACACGATCGTGCTCGGCCGGCGGGCCGTGCGCGACGGCGAGACGGGCGACCTCGAGGCCGACCGCGCCGGCTACGTCCTGGCCATGGCCGGCTGACGCGCTACTCGACGACCACCCGGTGGCCGGCGGCGTCGTCGGCCATGAACCGGACCAGCTCCTGCGCCTCCGCCTCCAGCGGGCCGCGGTCCCGCGCCGCGACGGGCGCGAACGGTCGCACGACGAGGATCGCGGGCCCGCTGCGCTCACGGGTGACGGCCCAGGTGCCCGCCACGCGCCCGTCCAGCAGGAAGGTGGCGGGGATGACGCCGTTGGGTGACGCCAGCAGGCGGCGATGGGCGTCCGAGACGATCCTCGTCCGGTCGGCGTGGCCCAGCAGGACGTTGTCGTAGTCCGGCAGGAAGCGCACCGGTGCGGGGGTCGACGGGTCCGGCAGCGGGCCCTCGGGGACGTCGACCAGCTCGCGGAGGCGGACGCCGCCCGGTGCCGGGTCCGCCCGGTACCGCACCAGCCGGTCACCGAGGCGGTCGACGACGGCGCGCAGACCGGCGAGCCCCGACCAGCTCTGGACGTCCGCCACCGATGCGGGGCCGAAGGCGTGCAGGTACCGCAGGACGAGCCCGTCGAGCGCGAGCGCGCGCTCCTCCGGGTCGGCCAGGTCCGCGGACGGGGCGCCGAACCACGCGTCCGCGGTGGTCCACGTGGTCGCCCCCGACCGGCCCCAGACGCCCCGCGGCGGGACCTGGACGAGGGGCAGCGTGCCCCGGGCGGCGTACGCGAGCGTGCTGGGCGGGATGGCCGGCCAGCGCTCGGCGAGCAGGCGGCCCAGGTCCGTGGTCACCCGTGGCTCGGCCTCCACGAGCGCGCGCGCCTCGGCCGTCACCTCGGCGACGTCCACCGTCCGCAGGGCCGCCGCGTGCTGGACGTTGACCAGCAGGTCGCGGGCGTACAGGGGCTCGATGAGGGCGGGAAGGAGGAGCGCGTCCTGCGGCGTGACCAGGTGGATGGTGCCGCGCATGACGGCGATCCGGGTGACCGTCCGGGTCCAGAACGCGTCGCCCAGCTCGGCGTGCCGGAACCCGGCGACACGGCTCCACAGCCCGACGTACGGCGACCACGCGTTCTGTGCCTGCTGGCCCACGAGGTGCTCGACCACGTCGAGGGCCGGCCCGGCCCGGCGTTCCAGGAGGTGCTGGCGGGCGAGGAGCGCCCGGTTGAGCTGCGCGGAGGAGAGCAGGTCCCCGGGTACGGCCACCCGCAGAACCTATCGGCTGCCGCCGACAGCCCTTCAGAGCCGGCCGGCCGCCTTGAGCGCCAGGTACGTGTCGGCGAGCTTCGGCGCGAGGTGGTCGGGCAGGGCGTCGAGGACCTCGACGCCGCGCTGGCGCAGCCGCACGGCCACGGCGGCGCGCTCCAGGCCCACGCGTTCTGCGGCGGCGGCGTCGAACATCGCCGCGGCGTCCTGGCGGCCCCGGCGCAGCTCGTCGACCTCGGGGTCGGCCACCGACGCCAGGACGACCTGGTGCCGCTCCGTGAGCTGGCCGACGACACCGAGCAGCCCGTGCTCGACCGCGGCCGGGTCGAGCGCGCTGAGCAGGACGACGAGGGCGCGCTGGCTCAGCCGCTGCCGCACCTGCCCGACGACCCCGGGCCAGTCGGCCTCCACGAGCTGGGGTTCGGCCAGGGCGAGCGCGTCGGCGAACGCCGGCATGACCCGCGGACCTGTCTGGCCGGCCACCCGTCCCCGCACGGCACGGTCGTAGACGATCAGCTCGACCCGGTCGCCGGCGCGGGTCGCCAGCGCCGCGAGCAGGAGGGCGGCCTCGATCGAGGCGTCGATCCGCGGGGCGTCCAGGACCCGGACGGCCGAGGTCCGGGACGTGTCGAGGACGATCAGCACGCGGCGGTCGCGCTCCGGCCGCCACGTGCGCACGACCACGTCGGCGCGTCGGGCCGTCGCTCGCCAGTCGATCGAGCGCACGTCGTCGCCGATGACGTACTCGCGCAGCGAGTCGAACTCGGTGCCCGGGCCGCGGACCTGGACCGCGGCGCGGCCGTCCAGCTCGCGCAGGCGGGCCAGCCGGCTGGGCAGATGCTTGCGCGAGGCGAACTCCGGCAGGACCCGGAGCCGCCCCGGCACCGTCAACGACGCCTGGCGACCCGCGAGGCCGAGCGGCCCGGCCGTGCGGATCGTCACGAGGTCCGCGTGCGCGTCCCCGCGGCGGGTGGGCGTCAGCGTCGTCGAGACCCGTCGGCCGTCGCCCGGCGGGATCGTGATCCGGTGCCGGTTGTCGACCGCGCCGCTCGACGGCGGCCACGCGTCGCGCACCAGCGCTCGGAGCCGCCGCCGCCCGAGGTTGGTCAGGGTCAGCGTGGAGCGGGCGGGCTCGGTCAACCGGACCGAGGCGGGCACCTCGCGGCTGACGGCCACCTGCCGCGGCGACGCGGCGAGCACGACGTCCAGCGTGATCGCGGCGATCACCAGCAGGGTCCAGAGCAGAACGGTGCCCGTGGCGGGGAACAGGACGACCGCCACGATGCCCGCCGCTGCGAGCGCGACCGCCCGCCAGGTGACCGCCATCAGCTGTGCCCCGGCGCGCTCATCGAGGTACGGGCACCGACGCGAGGACGGTGTCGAGCACGCTCTCGGTGCTGACGCCCTCGAGCTCGGCCTCGGCCCGCAGCTGGACCCGGTGCCGGAGCGTCGGGTGGGCCAGAGCCTTGACGTCGTCGGGCGTCACGAAGCCACGACCCGAGAGCCACGCCCAGGCCCGCGACGTGGCCAGCAGCGCGGTGGCGCCGCGGGGCGAGACGCCCAGCGAGAGCGACGGCGACCGCCGCGTGGCCCGGCAGACGTCGACGGTGTACCCGAGCACCTCGGGGGAGATCTGCACCCGGGCGACCTCGGCGCGCGCGGCCGCGAGCATCGCGGCCGTCGCGACCGGCCGCACGCCCGCAGCCCGCAGGTCGCGCGGGTCGAAGCCGGCGGCGTGCCGGCGCAGCACCTCGATCTCCTCGTTGCGCTCGGGCAGGTCGAGCACGAGCTTGAGCAGGAAGCGGTCGAGCTGTGCCTCGGGCAGTGTGTACGTCCCCTCGTACTCGACGGGGTTCTGCGTCGCGATCACGAGGAACGGGTCCGGCAGCGGGCGCGGCGTGCCGTCGACCGACACCTGCCGCTCCTCCATCGCCTCCAGCAGCGACGCCTGGGTCTTGGGGGGCGTCCGGTTGATCTCGTCGGCGAGCAGCAGGTTGGTGAACACCGGACCCGCACGGAACGAGAACTCGGCGGTGCGGGCGTCGTAGACCAGCGACCCGGTGACGTCACCGGGCATGAGGTCCGGCGTGAACTGCACACGCTTGGTGTCCAGGCTCAGCGCCGCCGAGAGCGTGCGCACGAGCAGCGTCTTGGCCACGCCGGGGACGCCCTCGAGCAGCACGTGCCCGCGGCACAGGAGCGCGATGACGAGCCCGCTGACGGCCGCGTCCTGGCCGACGACCGCCTTGGACACCTCGGCGCGGACCGACGCCAGGGCCGCGCGCAGCTCCTGGGAGGGGCCGGCGGGGCGCGCGGCGGCGGGCGCCGCGTGCACGGCAGGGGTCGGTGCGGCGGGCTGAGCCGTCGGCGCCGGCGGTGCCCCGTACGGGGACGGGGCAGGCGGCGCCGTCGGCGGCCACTGCAGGCTGTCGTCGCTCACGATCGGTGAACCTCGCTCTCGAGATGGTCCAGGTCCCGCGCCAGCTGCGCGAGGCCGTGGTCGTCCGTGGGGGGCGGCCCGTACAGGAGGGCCTCGATGTGCTGGGGCGGTCGCCCGGACGCGCGAGCGAGCGCGTCGATGACGACCTGGGGTGCGGCGGAGCGCGGGAGTCCGAGGCGGGCGCAGGAGCGTGCGGTCGCGCCCGCGCGCAGGGCTGCGGCGGCGTGCCCGAACGAGCGGGAGCGCCGGTACAGCCGCCCCCGCCCCCGGGTGGTCTCCCCGGCCCGGACGACCACGGGCAGCTGCTCGGTGACGATGCGGCCGAGGCGGCGTCCGCGCCACAGGGCGCCGACCGCGGCGACGAGCAGGAGCTGCAGGGCCAGGACGTTGACGATCGGAGGGACGACGTCGGTGGCCTTCGGGCGGGACGAGCCGCCCGGGTTGACGTCGGCGGGCGACGGGATGTACCAGACGAGCCGCTCGTTGTGGCCGAGCATCCGCAGCACCAGGGCGGCGTTGCCCTCGTCGGCGAGCCGCGCGTTGGTCAGGGGCGCCCGGTCGGTGAGCACCGAGATGCGCTGCCCGTCCGTCGTGGTCACCCCGTACGCGCCGGCGCTCCCGGCCGACCCGTCGGAGGGCGGGAAGCAGACGACGGCGCTCGGGTCGAGGGCCTGCAGGCGCCCCGAGGCGGTGATGGTGCCCGCGGCCCCCGCGTCGGGGTCGTCGCAGTCCGCGGTGCGTGTCTGCGGCTGCCCGGCCGAGGACGCGCCGTACCCGAGCGAGTCCGTCAGCTCACCGACCGCCCAGCTCGCGTCGACGAGCACGAGGTCGGCGCCCGTGGCCCGCAACGCGTCGGTGTGGGGTGTGTCGATCAGCTCGTCGCCGACGACCAGGACGGTCGAACCCGGACCGGCCAGCCGCACGACGTCGCTGACCCGCCGCACGTAGCGGACGTCGACCCCGCGGTCGCCGAGGATCTGCGCGGCCGCGCGCGCGCCTCCCGGCAGGGGGTTGTCGGGCGCGAGCGACTGGGTCGAGGTGACGGGCTGGGGGAGCGCCGCGAGGAGGCCGACGAGGCACGCGAGCGCGAGCAGGCCGAGCGGGAACCGCCACCTGCGCCAGCGCGAGGCGGCGCGCGACCGCCCCGTGGTCCCGTCTCCGACGACGGACGCGGCGTGCGTCGTGACGACCGTGGCGCTCATCGGGGCATGCTCAGCGGCGGGTCGGCGGCCGACGAGGGTGCCGAGGGTCGCGCCGCGCGCACCCGCTGGTCGACCTCGCGCAACCGGGCGTCGTCGTCCGGTCCGGCCTGCTGGTGGCCGTAGGCGACCGCGTCGAAGAGCCGTCCGGCATCGACCAGGTCCGCGCCGATCGCGGGCAGCCGGCCCGCTGCGGCGTCGGCCGCCTCGTGCGCCGTGCGGGCCGCGCGCTCGTCGAGCACCGCCCGTTCCTCGAGGCCACGCACGATCGCGCGGAACCGCTCGACGACCGCGAGGTCCCAGTCTCCGGCGGCGGCCGCGGCGTCGGCGGCCCTGCGGATCTGGTCCGCGGTGCGGGCGTCGTCGACGTCCAGGACGTTGCGCTGCGCCGCGACCCGGCCCGCGCGTCGCACCGGCCCGTAGAGCAGGAATGCGAGGGCGACGACGACCGCGACGACGAGGACGACCACCGTCAGGACGAGCGGGCTCGGCAGGCTCGCCCCCTTGACGCCGGAGAGCTGGTCCGAGAGCCAGCCGAGCAGCCGGCTCAGCAGCGAGGGCTGCCGGTGGTAGACGGGGTCGGCCAGCTCCTGGGTGGCCCAGCGGCGTGCGGTGTCCGCGTCGGGGTCGACCGGGACGTCGGCGGTCAGCCGTGCTGCACCGCCCACCGCCCAGGCCGACAGGGTCACGCCGTCTGCTCCGCCGCTCGGGCGAGCTCGACGTCGAGCCCCTCGCGTCGCATCCGGACGTCGATGTACAGCAGTGCGGTGACCGCGGCCACGAACGTCGTCGACAGCGTGAGCGCGATGATGCTCGCGATCCCGTTGATGACGATCGAGCCGAACGACCGGCCGGAGGTGTCGTCGAGGAGCAGCTGGGAGACCAGTGACGCAGGGACCGTGAAGATCGCGCTGATGATGTTGGCCAGGATCGCCGTCAGCAGCCAGATCCCGAGGAGCCGCCAGAACGAGCCGCGTGTGAGTCGCCACGACCGGGCGATCGTCGGCCAGAAGCCCTTGCCTTCGAGCATCAGCGCCGGTGTGGTGAGCAGCGTCCGGACGTTCACCCAGAACGCGCCGACGAAGTAGGCGAACAGCGCGAGGACGCCGATCAGGATCGCGAGACCGACATACCCGCCGACGGCCAGGAGAGCCACGGCGCCGACCCCGACCCCCACGGCCACGCTGACGGCGACCGCGAGGAGCAGCGAGAACGCGACGACGAGCCACACGCGGCCGGAGCGCAGGACGTCGCGGACGGTCACCACCTGGCCGAGGACGGACCGGCTGACCGAGACGATGAGCAGGCCGGTGAGGATCGTCGTCGCCAGGGCTGTGATCGGCAGCGAGGTCAGCTGCGCGACGCTGCTGCCGAGCGATGCGCTCAGATCAGCGGTCCCGTGCGGGTCCAGCTCGTCAGCGACGTCGGTGAACTGTGTCGCGAGGACTCCCGCGACGTACCACGCGACGAGCGACTGCACGGCGACGGCGATGGTCACGACGAGCGCGGACATGCCGAACATGACCTTCGGGTTCGCACGGATCGCCCGGAACGCGCCGTCGTAGATCTCCCCGAGCCCGATCGGTCGCAGCGGGATGATCCCCGGCTGCAGCGCGGGGGGTCGCCACGATGCACCCGGTGGCGGTGCCATCGGCTGGCCCCAGCCGAGCGGGACCGGTGGTGCGGCGGGAGGGCCGCCCCAGCCGGGCGGGGGCTGCTGGCCGTAGAGCGGCGGGGGAGCCGGCTGGCCGTACACGGGCGGCGGCACCGGCTGCCCGTACACGGGCGGCGGCACCTGCTGCCCGTACGGCGGCGGGGGAGCTGCGGGTGCGGGTGCAGGTGCGGGCGCCGGGGGAGGCGGCGGGGCGGCGTCGCCAGCCGGGCCGGCCGGCGAGGCCCAGCCCGGTTCCTGCGGCACTTCGTCGTGCGGGCTCGTCATGCGAGCACTGCTCCCTCGGCTCGGTGTGCGTTCGCGCGGGAGTCGTGTTCCGGGCCCCCGCGGAGGAATCATCGTGCCACGGCGGCCGGTGCGCGGGAGGCGCGACCGGGTGATCTGTGCGGGGCGCGGCGCATCGCGGACGGGCTCCGACCTGGAACTGGCCGTCTCGAGGTCTCCCGGGTGCGAGAATGCGCGCATGAAGGGACGCGTGCTGGTGGTCGACGACGACACCGCGCTGGCCGAGATGATCGGCATCGTGCTGCGGTCAGAGGGTTTCGACCCGGTGTTCTGCGAGGACGGTGACGAGGCGCTGGGCGTGTTCCGGGCGACCCAGCCGGACCTCGTCCTGCTCGATCTCATGCTGCCCGGCAAGGACGGCAACGAGGTCTGCCGGCTGATCCGCGCCGAGTCGGGCGTGCCGATCGTGATGCTGACGGCCAAGAGCGACACCGTCGACCTGGTGCTCGGCCTCGAGTCCGGCGCCGACGACTACATCTCCAAGCCGTTCAAGCCCAAGGAGCTCGTGGCACGCGTGCGCGCCCGCCTGCGCCGCAGCGACGAGCCGGCACCGGAGCACCTCTCCATCGGCGACGTCTCCATCGACGTGCCCGGCCACCGCGTGTCGCGCGCAGGCAAGCCCGTCTCGCTGACGCCTCTCGAGTTCGACCTGCTCGTTGCCCTCGCCCGCAAGCCGTGGCAGGTGTTCACGCGCGAGGTTCTGCTGGAGAAGGTCTGGGGCTATCGGCACGCGGCCGACACCCGGCTGGTCAACGTCCACGTGCAGCGGCTGCGCTCGAAGATCGAGAACGACCCCGAGCAGCCCGAGATCGTGGTGACCGTGCGCGGCGTGGGCTACAAGGCGGGCGTGGCTTCGACGTGATCCCGGCGGGGGCGGCGCCGTCGTGCGCGTGAACAGCACCTGGCGGCTGGTCCGGGCGCGCACGATGCGGCGGGTCCGCTCGGGCGCGCGCAAGTGGCGCGGGTCGCTGCAGGTCCGCGTCATCACGACGACCATGGCGATCGGCCTGGTCGCGCTCGCGGTGATCGGCGTCTACGTGAGCGAGCGCATGCGCGACGGCCTGTTCACGGCCCGCGTCGACCAGGTGCTCGAGGAGAGCGCGCGCTCCACGAAGGCGGCGCAGGCGACGTTCGACGCCTCGACGGCCACCTCCGGCACCGACGTCCTGAACCTGCTGCACGACGTCGCGCTCGCGCAGCGCGCGGGCGGGTCGGGCGCGCGTGAGGTGTTCCTGCTGCGGGCGCCCGGGCAGAAGGGCGGCGGCGTCGCGGTCACGGGAGCCGCCTCTGCCCCGGTCCTCGTCCCGCTCGTCAGCCCGGAGCTCAAGGCCGTGACCGCCACGGGCGGCCAGCACTGGCAGTCCGTGGCGTGGCCCGTGACCACCGGCGACGAACCGGCCGTGATGGTCGGCCAGAACGTGAACGTGCGCGGCGTCGGCACCTACCAGCTGTTCTTCCTGTACAGCCTGCAGTCGGAGCAGGACCGGCTGGAGTTCCTGCAGCGCACCCTCCTGCTCGCGGCCGTCGCCCTGGTCGCCCTGCTCGGCAGCATGACCTGGCTGGTGACCCGCCAGGCTGTCCGCCCCGTGCGCCGCGCTGCCGAGGTGGCCGAACGGCTCGCCGACGGTCACCTGTCCGAGCGGATGCCCGAGCGCGGCGAGGACGAGATGGCGACGCTGGCACGCTCGTTCAACGAGATGGCGGCGAGCCTGCAGGACCAGATCCACCGCATGGAGGAGCTGTCGACGCTCCAGCGCCGGTTCGTCTCGGACGTGTCGCACGAGCTGCGGACCCCGCTGACCACGGTGCGCATGGCCGGCGAGGTCATCTACATGTCGCGCGGCACCTTCGACCCGGCCGTGAAGCGCTCGGCGGAGCTCCTGCAGACGCAGCTCGACCGGTTCGAGGAGCTGCTCGCGGACCTGCTCGAGATCAGCCGGTTCGACGCCGGCGCCGCGGTGCTCGAGGCGGGAGGCCGGGACGTGCGCGACGTCGTGGTCGCGGCCGTCGACCACGCCGCGCCGCTCGCGGAACGCCGCAGCACGTGGCTGCGCGTCACCGTGCCCGAGAAGGCCTGTCTCGCGGACATCGACCCGCGCCGCGTCGAGCGGATCCTGCGCAACCTGCTGGTCAACGCGATCGAGCACGCCGAGGGCACGGCCGTCGAGGTGACCGTCGGCGCGGACTCGCACGCGGTCGCGGTGACCGTCCGTGACCGGGGCGTCGGCATGACCCCGGACGAGGCCCAGCACGTCTTCGACCGCTTCTGGCGCGCCGACCCGGCCCGGGCCCGCACCACGGGCGGCACCGGTCTCGGCCTGGCCATCTCGCTCGAGGACGCCCACCTGCACGGCGGTTGGCTGGAGGCGTGGGGCCGACCCGGTCGCGGGGCGAGCTTCCGGCTGACGCTGCCGCGCCGCGCGGGCATCCGGCTCACCGACTCCCCCCTGCCGCTGGTTCCCGACGAGACGCCGACGGTCGACGCCGTGCGGGTGCCGCTCGTGCGGCCCAACACCGATCCCGCGGCGTTGCCCGACCTCGCCGACGCGCGCGAGCCCGACCCCAGCGACGAGCCTCAGGAGGTGCGATGAGGTCCTCCCGGCACCCTCGTCAGGCGGTCCTCGCCGCCGCACTCCTGCTCCTGCTGTCCGCCTGCGCCTCGATCCCCATGTCGGGCCCGGTGCAGAAGGGGGACCCCCGGGTCGAGACCCAGGCCGACGTCGACGTGTTCGCCCCCGGACCGGAACGCGGTGACACGCCCCAGCAGATCGTCGACGGCTTCCTCACCGCGAGCGCGGCCGGCTTCTCCGACGGCTTCGCTGCCGCTCGTGAGTTCCTGGCGGGGGAGGCCAAGGCGAAGTGGGACCCGTTGTCGGGCCAGGTCGTCGCCGGCCCCGTCGTGTGGGGGTCGAGCACGAACGAGGCGCAGATCGTCGGCGACATCCCGGTGGCGGCACGGGTGGACGGCGACGGGCGCTACGTCGAGGCACCCCCCAACGCGGCCGAGTCGGTCACGTTCGACCTCGTGCAGGACGACGCCAAGCAGTGGCGCATCTCCGGTGTGCCGGACGGCCTCATCCTGCAGGAGCAGGACTTCACACGGACGTTCCAGCCGGCGTCCTTGTACTTCCTCTCGCCGGACAAGACCTACCTGGTGCCCGAGACCCGGTGGCTGCCGAACAAGAACCTGCAGACCGCGGTGGTCAAGGAGCTGCTCGCCGGCCCGTCGACGTGGCTGCGAGACGCCGTCGTCACGGCCATCCCCGAGGGTGTGGCGCTGAACCCCGAGGCCGTGCTCGTCGACTCGAAGGGTGTCGCCCTCGTAGGGCTGAGCCCCCAGTCGACCGTCACCAAGGCCGACCGCTCGCTCATGCTGGCGCAGATCGAGGCGTCGCTGCGACCGGTGCCTGGCGTCGGTTCGGTCCAGGTCGTCGCCGTCCCGGCGGGCGGGAACCCCGTCACCGACGGTCTGCCGCTCGACGGTGCGGCCGTGCTGCAGCGCGGGAACGCGCCGACCGGCAACGTCGAGTTCCTGCAGGCCGACCGGCTGGTCGCCCTGTCCCAGGACCAGGTGGCGCCGGTCGAGGCGGTCAGCTCGCTCGCCGGCCTCGACGCCCGGAGCCCGGCCAGCAACGCCGACGGCAGCCTCCGCGTGCTGCTCTCGGGTCCCGACAGGCTGATCACCGCGCCGACCGCCACCACGCCTGCGACCACCCTCTACACCGGCGCCTCCCTCGCCGCGCCGTCGATCGACAGGTTCGGCTGGACGTGGACGGCGTCGACCACCGACGGGATCGTCGCGGTCAAGGCGGGCGCGGCGACGGTTCCGGTCCAGGCGGACTGGCTGGCGAGCCGCACCGTGCGCGCGCTTCGGGTCGCGGCCGACGGCACGCGGATCGCCGTCGTGTCGTCCGGCGCGGACGGCGTCACGATCGACGTCGCCGGGATCATCCGCGACGAGTCGGGCGCGCCGCAGCAGCTCGGGCCGCCGATCCGGGCGGGCGCGTCGATGGTCGACGCCACGGCTGTCGACTGGATCGACGAGTCGACGCTCGGCGTGCTCGGGACGAGCACCGGGAACGTCGCGGTGCACAGCGTCCCGGTCTCGGGACCCACCACGTCGAAGCCCGAGGTGGCCGACCCGACCGCCTTGGCGGGCGGGGCCGTCATCTACGTGACCACGCTCGACGGCGGCCTGCGACGGTTCGCCGGGGAGACGTGGGCCACGGTCACCGGGGTCACCGGGGCGTCCGACCCGTCCTACCCCGGCTGAGCCGACCTCAGCCCCGCCGGGGCCGGACCGGCCCGGCGGCGGCCGGGCCGGTGTGGCCGGAGGACCGACGCTTGGTCGCGTGACCTCGATGCTGCGCGACCTCGTCGGCCTCGTCCTGCCGGTGGAGTGCGCCGGCTGCGGGCGCGACGACGTCGCCTGGTGCGTCCGCTGCGCCGCGCTGGTGGGCGGCGTGCCGTGGCGGTGCGAGAACCGGGCACCTCGCCTCGACCGGTTGGACGGGCGCGGACCGCTGCCGGTGTGGACGCTCGCCGACTGCACGGGCGACGTGCGGCGGGCGATCATCGCGTGGAAGGACCGTGGACGTGCCGACCTGACGGCCCCGTTGGCGCGGGCGATGGCCGACCAGGCGCAGAGGGTCGCGCCGGCCCTCACGCGAGGCGTCCCGCTCCTCGTCGTGCCCGCGCCGTCCACCGCCGCCTCCCGCCGGCGCCGCGGGGGCAACCTCGTCGATGCCCTCGCCGCGGCGGTCGCCAGCGGGCTCGTCGCAGGCGGCGTCCCCGCCGAGTTCGCGGCCGTGCTGCACCGTGCGCGTGGCGGCGACCAGGTCGGGCTGGGCGCACGCGAGCGGGCGGCCAACCTCGCCGGACAGGTCTGGGTGCGGGGCCGCCGACGCGAGACGGTCGCCGGCCGTCCGGTGGTGCTGGTGGACGACGTCCTGACCACAGGGGCGACGTTCGCGGTCAGCCGTCGCGCGGTCGAACAGGCCGGTGGCCGCGTCGTCGCGGGTCTGACGCTCGCCTCGACGCCCGGCCCGGCGCGACCGCCGGCACTGCCGGGCACGGCGGTCAGAACGTTCGGGTGATCCCCGGCGTGGGAGTGGTCACGGAAGAGTCACGGGGTTAGCGTGGGACGCCAGAGCCGGCGCCGAGCCGGGGCGGACCCGACGGGTCGTCCGGATCGGCTGCGGGAGGAGGTGACGCCGCCCGACTGCCCTCAGGGCAGCCCAACGCATGTCACCTACGGGCGGGCACGACCCGCCCCCGACCCTCGCAGGAGGCTCACATGGAGATCGTGGTTGCCGGCCGGCACACCGAGGTGCTCCCGAAGTATCGGGCGCACGTCGAGCAGAAGCTCGCGAAAGTCGAGCAGCTGGCCCCCCGCGCACAGCGGATCGATGTCGTCGTGTCGCACGAGACGAACCCCCGCCAGTCCGGAAGCTCCGAACGCGTCGAGCTCACCGTGGTGGACCGAGGTCCCGTGATCCGCGCTGAGGCGTGCGCAGACGACCGGTACGCGGCCCTCGACCTGGCGCTCAACAAGCTGCTCGAGCGGCTGCGCCGGACCCGGGACCGGCGCAAGGACCATCGCAACCACACTCCGATCACGCCGCTCGACGTCCGCCCGCCCGAGCCGGAGCCGGCGGCTCCCGCGCCGGTCGACCCGGAGGCCGCGGTGGAGACGACGCTCGGCGACTCGCCGGTCATCATCCGGGAGAAGGTCCACGCGGCCCAGCCCATGACCGTCGACGACGCGCTGTACGAGATGGAGCTGGTCGGGCACGACTTCTTCCTGTTCATCGACGCCGAGACCGCGCAGCCGTCCGTGGCCTACCGCCGCCGCGGCTGGAGCTACGGCGTGATCAAGCTGGACACCGCGGTGTCCGCCGGGCACCTGCCGCAGGTGGTCGGCGTCTGAGACTCCCTGAACGACGCACGGCGCCCGGTCGGGTCCTTCCCGGCCGGGCGTCGGCGTCTGTGTCGGTGGCGGACGGCAGGATGACGACGTGACCGCCGAGCGCCTCAGCCTGTCGCAGGCCCGACGTATCGCCCTGCGTGCGCAGGGCCTGGACACGGCGCGCCCGGCCCGGGGTGCGCCGCCGACGATGCGGCAGTTCCAGCAGGTGGTGGACCGGCTCGGCGTCCTGCAGATCGACTCGGTCAACGTGCTGGCGCGTGCCCACCTGATGCCGACGTACTCGCGCATCGGCGCGTACGACCAGGCGCTGCTGGACACGGCGTCGGGCCGGACGCCCAGGCGGTTGGTCGAGACGTGGGGGCACATGGCCTCGTTCGTCCCGCCCGAGACGTACCGCCTGCTGGGCTGGCGCCAGCGCGCCTACCAGAGCGAGGCGTGGGGCACGATCGCTGATGTCCCGCTGAGGCACACGCCGATCGTGCACGAGATCCGGGCGATCATCGCCGCCCGCGGACCCATCACCGCCCGGGAGGTCCAGGAGAGCTTCGAGGCCGAGCACCCGACCACGCGTGGCGAGTGGGGCTGGAACTGGACCGTGGCCAAGCGGGTGCTCGAGTTCCTGTTCTTCACGGGCGAGGTGACGTCGGCGGGCCGCAACGGGGCGTTCGAGCGGCGGTACGACCTGACCTCGCGCGTGCTGCCGGCGGCCGTCCTCGCCGCGCCCGAGCCGGCCGAGGCCGACAGCGTGCGCGCACTGGTCGAGATCGGTGCCCGCGCCCACGGCGTCGGCACCCTGCGCAGCTTCGCCGACTACTTCCGCATCAAGCAGACGCCCGCCGCGCGCGCGGTCGCGGAGCTGGTGGAGGAGGGCGTGCTGGTCGAGGTCACGGTCGACGGCTGGGACGAGGGCGCGGTCTGGCGGCACCGCGACGCGACGCTGCCCCGTCGAGCGACCGGGCGGGCGCTCCTCAACCCCTTCGACCCGCTCGTCTTCGAGCGCCGCCGGGTCGAGGCGCTCTTCGGCCTGCGGTACCGGATCGAGATCTACGTCCCGGAGCCCAAGCGCGTGTGGGGCTACTACGTGCTGCCGTTCCTGCTCGGCGAGCAGCTCCCGGCGCTCGTCGACCTCAAGGCCGACCGGCAGGCCGGCGTCCTGCGGGTCCAGGCCGCGCACCGCACGCCGGGCGTGGACGCCGACGTGGCGGGGCCGCTGGCCGAGGAGCTGCACGAGCTTGCCGGCTGGCTCGGGCTCGGCGAGGTGGTCGTCGCCTGCCGTGGTGACCTCTCGGCGGACCTGGCCGCAGCGGTCGGTTGACCGTTTTCACGCACGGCGGAAACCGGTGGGAGCACAGGGTCGGACCGAGGGCCTGCCGGTCGCCTACGATGGACGGGCCCGGCCGTGCGGTCGGTGCCCAAGCCGCTCCGACGCCGCGCGCGCCCGGAGTGCGAACACGTCGGGAGTAGTGCGTGCCAGCGATCCTCGAGAAGGTCCTGCGCCTCGGTGAAGGCCGGATCGTCAAGAAGCTGTCGGGCATCGCCCAGCAGGTCAACACGTTGGAGGACAGCTTCGTCGCGCTGTCCGACGCCGAGCTGCGCGAGGAGACCGACCGGTTCCGCGCCCGCCTGGCCGACGGGGAGTCGCTGGACGACCTGCTCGCCGAGGCGTTCGCCGCCGTCCGGGAGGCCGCCCGCCGCACCCTCGGCCAGCGTCACTTCGACGTCCAGCTCATGGGCGGCGCGGCGCTGCACCTGGGCAACATCGCCGAGATGAAGACCGGTGAGGGCAAGACGCTCGTCGCCACGGCGCCGGCCTACCTCAACGCGCTCGCCGGCAAGGGTGTCCACGTCGTCACCGTCAACGACTACCTCGCCAGCTACCAGTCCGAGCTGATGGGGCGCGTCTACCGCTTCCTGGGCCTGACCAGCGGCGTCATCCTGTCGGCGCAGCAGCCGAGCGAGCGGCGCGAGCAGTACGCGGCGGACATCACCTACGGCACCAACAACGAGTTCGGCTTCGACTACCTGCGCGACAACATGGCGTGGAACACCGACGAGCTCGTGCAGCGCGGCCACAACTTCGCCATCGTCGACGAGGTCGACTCCATCCTCATCGACGAGGCCCGCACGCCCCTGATCATCTCCGGCCCGGCCTCGGGCGACGCGAACCGCTGGTACGCCGAGTTCGCCAAGGTCGTCCGTCGTCTGCAGGCCGAGCGCGACTACGAGGTGGACGAGAAGAAGCGCACGGTCGGCGTCCTGGAGCCCGGCATCGAGCGCGTCGAGGACTACCTCGGCATCGACAACCTCTACGAGTCGCTCAACACGCCGCTCATCGGGTTCCTCAACAACGCCATCAAGGCCGAGGAGCTGTTCAAGCGCGACAAGGACTACGTCGTGATGAACGGCGAGGTGCTCATCGTCGACGAGCACACGGGCCGCATCCTGCCCGGCCGCCGCTACAACGAGGGCATGCACCAGGCCATCGAGGCGAAGGAGGGCGTGAACATCAAGGCGGAGAACCAGACGCTCGCCACGATCACGCTGCAGAACTACTTCCGCCTGTACGGCAAGCTCTCGGGCATGACCGGAACGGCCGAGACCGAGGCCGCCGAGTTCCAGGGCACGTACAGCCTCGGCGTCGTGCCCATCCCGACCAACCGCGAGATGCAGCGCATCGACCAGCGGGACTTCGTCTACAAGAGCGAGAACGGCAAGTACGACGCCGTCGTCGACGACATCGTCGAGCGCCACGCCAAGGGTCAGCCGGTCCTGGTGGGCACCACGAGCGTCGAGAAGAGCGAGCTGCTCTCGAGCAAGCTGAAGAAGCAGGGCGTGCCGCACGAGGTGCTGAACGCCAAGGCGCACGCGCGCGAGGCGTCGATCGTCGCGCAGGCCGGCCGCAAGGGCGCGGTCACAGTGGCGACGAACATGGCCGGCCGTGGCACGGACATCATGCTCGGCGGCAACGCCGAGTTCATGGCCGTCGCCGACCTGGCCGCCCGGGGCCTCGACCCGGCCGAGAACGCCGACGAGTACGAGGCCGCCTGGCCGGCCGCCCTGACCAAGGCCAAGGAGTCGGTCGCCTCCGAGCACGACGAGGTCGCCGAGCTGGGTGGTCTGTACGTGCTGGGCACCGAGCGGCACGAGTCGCGCCGCATCGACAACCAGCTGCGTGGTCGTTCCGGCCGCCAGGGCGACCCGGGGGAGTCCCGGTTCTACCTGTCGATGCAGGACGACCTCATGCGTCTGTTCAACTCGGGTCTCGCGGAGTCGATGATGACGCGGGCCGGGTTCCCCGAGGACATGCCGCTCGAGTCCAAGATCGTCACGCGCGGCATCATGTCGGCGCAGTCGCAGGTCGAGGCGCGCAACTTCGAGATCCGCAAGAACGTCCTGAAGTATGACGACGTCATGTCCCGCCAGCGCGAGGTCATCTACGCACAGCGCCGCCGGGTGCTCGAGGGCGAGGACCTGCACGTGCAGATCACGCACTTCCGGGAGGACGTGCTGACGGACTACGTCGGGGCCGCGACCGCCGAGGGACGCCCCGAGGACTGGGATCTCGAGGCCCTCTGGACGGCGATCAAGGCCGTGTACCCCGTGACGATCACCCCCGAGGAGGTGGTGGAGGAGGCCGGCGGTGAGATCCGGCTCAGCGCCGACCTGCTCACGCGGGAGATCCTCTCCGACGCCGAGGTCGCCTACGCGGAGCGCGAGGAGTCGAT
Organism: Cellulomonas sp. McL0617; assembly: GCF_049994875.1. GTDB lineage: Bacteria > Actinomycetota > Actinomycetes > Actinomycetales > Cellulomonadaceae > Cellulomonas. The sequence continues at coordinate 2,931,607 of NZ_CP188256.1, read as the reverse complement.
CGGGTCGGACAACATGCGCCAGCTGGAGCGGCGCGTGACGCTGTCGGTCCTTGACCGCAAGTGGCGTGAGCACCTCTACGAGATGGACTACCTCAAGGAGGGCATCGGCCTGCGGGCGATGGCCCAGCGCGACCCGTTGGTGGAGTACCAGCGCGAGGGGTTCCAGCTCTTCAACGCGATGAACGACGCGATCAAGGAGGAGACGGTCGGCTACCTGTTCAACCTGGAGGTCCAGGTCCAGGAGGCGGCCGCGCCGTCGTCGCCCATCACGCTCGACTCCATCGCGGCGGCGCAGCAGACCCCCGGCGCGGCGGCTGGTGCCGAGCGCCCGGCGGCCCGGCTCGTCGCCAAGGGGATCGACGGTCCTGAGGAGCAGGCGCCGCTGCAGTACTCGGCGCCGTCCGTCGACGGTGACGCCGGTGTGGTCACCCGCGCGACGGGTCCGGCGGGCAAGAACGGCGGCGCTCCCGCGTCGTCGGGTGGCCAGGCGACCGGCGGGACGGCCAACCGCGAGGAGCGCCGGAAGGCGGCCAAGAACCAGCGCAAGCGCTGATCGTCACGTCGAAGGCCCGCTCCCCACGCCGGTGAGCGGGCCTTTCGGCGTCATTAGCCGATCTCGAGGGCGGTCGCGCGCCACGCGCCGCGGTGGGCCTCGAGCCGGAGCGCGACAGCCCGGACGCGGCCCGCGTCGTCCGTCACGACGCTGACCTCGTGCGCCGTCGTGAGGACGGGCGTTGCCCGGAACCGCCGGACCACCGGGCGACGGACGCCCTGTGGGGCGCTCAGCACGCGCGCGGTCAGTGCGCTGCGCACCTGCAGCGCCTCGTAGACGCCCGGCGCGAGCCAGCGCGCGAGCTGCGCGGCGGGCCGCCGACCTGCGAGGACCTCGAGCGACGCGAGCGCGATGGCGCAGCCGACGGCGGCGGGGTCGGCAGACGGCACGGCACCGGGCGCGTCCTGGTCGTCCGGGGCTGCTCCCGGCTCGTCCCTCGCCCGCAGCACCGAGATCCGACTCGTGATCGTCGGAGGGACCGGCTGGGCCGGACCGGTGGCACGCGGGACGCGCGCCCTGGGGGGAGCGGCGACCAGCCGGACCCGTGGCTCAGGCCCACGCACCCGGGCGAACGCGTCCTCCGTGCCTGAGAGCGCCGGCTCGACGGCGACGGAAGTCACGGGGTCGCCCCGTCCTGCGGGGCCGCGAGCACCTGGCCCGGGACGATCACGCCCGGGTCGGGTCCGATGGTGGCCGCGTTGGCGTGATACCAGGCAGGCCAGGCCGCCGCGATCTGGGCGTCGGTCGCGTGCGGGTCCAGATGGCGGGCCGCGATGGCCCACAGGCTGTCGCCGGCGACGACGACCACGCTCTGGTCGGCCGCCGCGGCGAGCGTCGCCGCTGGCTCCGCGGGCGCGGCCATCGCCTCCGCGACGGGTGTCACCGCCGCCGGCGTGCTCGGTGGCGTGCGCAAGACGGGCGACGGGTCGGCCGTCTCGACGGGCGCTGCGGTCGGGGAGGCTGTCTCCTTCACGAGCGGCGTCGTGGCCACCCAGCCGAGGTCGTCGTCGGCGACCGTGACGGCCGCCACCGACGGCGTGGGTGCCGGGTGGACGGCTGCCGAGGCACCCGTCGCGGCGCCGAGCCCGACGGTCGCCCCCACGGCGAGCACGAGTGTCCGACGGACGACCGCGGGAGCGCACCGGTGGACCATCCGTTCGCCGAGGCGCCAGCTCGAACCGACGAGCCGCGCGCCAAGGCATCCGAGTGCGAGGAGTGCCGACGCGGCCAGCCAGGTGGCCACGAGGGCCCCGACCCCGCAGACGGCGATCTCGACCAGCGCGTCGACGCCGAGCACGGACGACGCGGTGACGAGCGAGAACCCGCGGGATGCGAGCCCGACAGCGAGTGCTCCTCCGGCGAGCGATGCGACCAGCAGGTCGAGCCCTGCGGAGGTGAGCGATGGTCGTCGCGACGGTCGGGCAGGAGCCTGCTTGCGTTGGTGCGCGGCGTCGATCGCCATGTTTGATCCTCAATCGTGTCGTTTGATGCAATTTGACCATGCTTGAGGGTCATAGATGTACCTGAATGTCCGAACCTTGTCCAGGGGGATCTGTCTGTCGAGTTGTGCAGGACCGTCCGCGCCTGCAGCGAAGCTCGGGCATGATCGCCGGCTGGCAGCCGGCCGGCTCGTCGGCGGTTGCGTCGAGACGATGGTCGCCGACACGCCGGACGGCGACGTCGGAGCGTCAGAGCACGCCGCGGACCGGCACATCGTCTACCTCGAGGCCGCTGAGGACGACGCGGCGACGATCGCCCGCAACCCTCATGGCCTGTGGCCTGCGGGTTCGTTCGAGAACGCCCGTGCTGTCAGGTCGGAACGGCACCTGGTGTGTCGGCCGTCCTGCCCGTCCTGAGCGTGTCCCGGGCCGACATGGAGGCAGAAGGTCGGCGCCACGGAGAATTCTCCGAGATTTGGGTGTGACCCTGCCGTCATGACGACCGTGGAAGGCCCGCCGGCGCAGCGCCGTGCGACCTACCGAGCCTCTGGACAGCCGAAGCGCGGGCGGTTCCCCGTGCGAACCTCGCTGGTCATCGGTTGCGTGGCGCTGCTCGGCTGGTGGTGGCTGGGTACGCCAGCTGGTGCGGTGACGACGCCGGGTGGTGCTGTGCTGGCGTTCGGGGAGCTCGCCGGACTGCTCGGGTCGTTCCTGGTGGTCGCACAGCTGCTGCTGGTTGCCCGGGTGCCCTGGTTCGAACGGTCAGTCGGCTTCGACCGACTCGTCTCGTGGCACCGGTCGCTCGGCACGTCCGTCGTGCTGCTGGTAGTGAGTCATGCCTTGGCCATGGTGGTCGGCGGGATGTTCGTCGACAACGCCACCCCCTGGGACGAGGTGATGGCGATGCTCCGCACCTACCCGGACATGCTCACCGCGCTGGCCGGCACCACGGTGTTCGTCGTCGTCGGCATGTCCGGCGCGCGGGTGTTCCGCCGGCGACTGTCTTACGAGTGGTGGTTCCTCATCCATCTCACGGTGTACGGCGGGGTGTTCCTCGCGTTCTTCCACCAGGTCTCCGCTGGTGCCCACCTGGCGCGCAGCCCGATGGCCCGTGCGGCGTGGATCGCCTTGTATGCGGCCACCGCGGCTGCCGTCATCTGGTACCGGGCGCTGGTGCCGGCCGTGCGGTTCGCGTTCTCTGGCATGCGCGTCGAGCAGGTGGTGCGGGAGGCCGCCGGGACGACCTCGGTCTGGCTTCACGGACGCAACGTGGACCGGCTCGGCGGGACGGCGGGTCAGTTCTTCCTGGTCCGCTTCCTGGCGCGCGGCCACCTGCTAACGGCGCATCCTTACTCGTTGTCCGTCGTGCCTGCGGATCGACGGGTCCGCTTCACCATCGGGGCGCTAGGGGACCACTCCGGTGCGGTCCGGCGCCTGCGCCCCGGGACCTGGGTGTTCCTCGAAGGCCCGTTCGGCCGGTTCACCGCCGAGCGCGCGCGCTCCTCGCGCGTGCTCCTGGTCGCGGGCGGCGCAGGCATAGGTCCCGTCCGGGCGCTCGCGGAGCACCTCTACAGCGGAGGTCGTGACGTGGTCGTCGTGCACCGCGCGCACTCTGCGGACCACCTCGCACTTTCCGGCGAGTTCACGGAGGTCGACCGTCTGCGCTACGTGCCGCTGCCGGGCCGGCGCGTGGAGCTGGGCTACGACCCACTGAGCCCGCACCGGCTGGGTCTGCTCGTCCCCGATGTCAAGCGGCGAGACGTGTTCATATGCGGGCCCGAAGGGATGACGACGACCGTCGTCCGAGCACTGCGGGCGCTCGGCGTGCCGCGGTCCGCCATCCACACCGAGGAGCTGAGCCTGGCATGAGCACGCGACGCGGGCGCGGAACCGCCTTGTACGGACTCGCTGTCCTTGCTATCGCGCTGACTCTCACCGGCAAGATCGCCCGGGCTGATGACGCGTCAGCCAACGCCGTCGCGCAGGCTGTGGCATCGACCCGAGCACCTGTTGCCGCTGCTCCCGTCCCCGCGGCCACGGCGGCGCCGGCCATGACGAGCGTGGCACCAACAGCCTCCGCTCCCGTCCCGACGACTCCCGCGGCGACGAGCACGACGCCGGCGGCTCCCGTGGCCCCGGCTCCCGTCCCGTCCACTCCGGCGGCCGAGGGCCAGGCGGGCAGCGGCACGACGTCCACCCAGGTCACGGCACCGCCCGCAGTCCCGACGATCGCAGCCCCGCCGGAGGGGCCGGTAACGGTCACCGGCGAGCAGGTCAACACGCCGTACGGGCCACTGCAGGTCGCGGTCACGTTCACCGGGACCTCGATCAGCTCCGTCAAGGTGCTGCAGTCGCCGAGCTCTCGTGCTCTGAGCGTGCAGATCAACGCTCACGCGCTGCCGATCCTCATCCAGGAGGCCGTCACGGCCGGCTCGGCGAACATCGACGCTGTCTCTGGGGCTACCTACACATCGGCGGGCTACAAGAAGTCGCTGCAGTTCGCGATCGATCACCGTGGCTGACTCACACCGCAGACTCGGGCACGGCCTGCGGCGGGGAGGGTTGCAGGCCCGCTCGGACGCGAACGCCTTGCCAGACTGAGTCGGGGGATGTTGCGGCAACTCAACACGATCAAGATCGGGCCGCCAGCCGAGGTGTCTGCGCGGGCTGTCCCCTACGGTGCTCGGATGCGGTGGGAGCAGCTGTTCGCGGACATGGAGGCCCAGCTGGCTGCGAGCCGGCTCGCCGACGTACGCGCGGAGGTCGCCGAGCTCGCCCGTGCCGAACGGGCATCGGTGACGCTGGCCGCCCGGGTGCGCGCCTCGGTGGGGCAGACCGTGCGCGTGCGGCTGGGCGTCCACGAGGCGATCACGGGGACCGTCGTAGAAGGCGCGCCGGAGTGGCTGCTCCTGGCGACGTCGTCGACCCGGCGCAGCCTCGTGCCGCTGTCGGCGATCGCCGCCGTGGACGGGCTGGCGCCGGACGCCGCCCCGGCGCCGGGTCTCGTCGAGTCGCGGCTGGGGCTCGGTCAGGTGCTACGGGCGCTTGCCCGCGACCGGGTGGGCGTGCGGGTCAGTGCGCGCGGGGTCGAGGTGGTCGGTCGGATCGACCGGGTCGGCGCCGACCACCTGGACGTCGCGGAGCTGGGCGTGGCGGGACGGCCGGCGACGTGGGCCGTGCCGTTCGACGGGCTGCGCGCGGTGCACGAGGCCTGACCGTCGGCCACAGCCGGTCGCCGTCCGGTCAGCCGGCGTCGGCCGAGTTGCGGGCGCGGGTCTCCTCGTACATGCGCTGGATGTACTTCTCCAGCTCCGCGGACTCGATGCGCCACTGCAGGCGGCCGCCGATCTGGATGGCGGGCAGCTCGCCGGAGCGCACGAGGGCGTAGGCCTGCGGGGCCGAGATGTTGAGGACCTCGGTGACGTCCGCGAGGGTCAGGAACCGCGAGGGCATGACCGCAGTCTGGCACGCACCGGCGCCCGAACCGGTTTGTCCACAATGCACCGTTCTCGCCCGCAGGGGGTGCTCGGCGCGGCAGGATGCAGAGGTCTGCCGACGATCAGGGGGAGTCATGGACAGCAGCGTCATCGATCTGCCCGCGCCGGTCGCGGCGCGGCTGCGTCGGCCGGGCTGGCGCGACCCGAGGCTGCTCGCGGGCGTCGCCATGGTGGCGGCGTCGGTGCTGCTGGGGTCGTGGGTGGTGCGGACGGCGCAGGCGACCGTGCCCGTGTACGTGTCCCGGGGCGCCCTGGTACCGGGGGACCGGCTCGAGGCCGGCGAGCTCTCGGTGGTCGACGTCCGCCTGGGCACCGTCAACCTGAACCACTACCTGCGCGCGGACCGGCCCCTGACCGACGCCGTCGTGGTGCGGGTGGTCGGTAGGGGTGAGCTCGTCCCGTCGTCGGCGATCGGGGACGCCGGCGACCTGGACCTGCGACCGGTCTCCGTGACGCTGGAGCACACGCCGTCCCAGGACGTCACCGAGGGCGCCCAGGTGGACGTGTGGTTCACGCCCACCCCACCGATCGGCAACGAGGTGGACGCGGTCCCGACGACGCCGCATCAGCTGGCGACCAACCTGGTCGTGGCGCAGGTGACCACGCAGGACGGTGCGTTCAGCGTGGGCGGCGGGACCCAGGTGCAGGTCCTGGTGCCCAGTGCGCAGCTGCCGGAGATCCTTGCGGCGCTCGCTGCCGACGGCACCCTCGACGTCGTGCCCGTCCCCGGCACGGGAGGCTGACGTGACGGTCGGGGTGCTCTGCGCGGTGCACGGCTCCGCGGAGTCGATCATCGTGCAGGCCGTCGAGCGCACGGGCGGTCGGCTGAGCGTCACACGCCGGTGCGCGGACCTCACCGAGCTGCTCGCCGCCGCCGAGGCGGGGCTGGGGCGGCTGGCGGTCGTCTCGGGCGACCTGGACCTGCTCGACCGGGAGGCTGTCGAGCTCCTGCACCGGGCCGGCGTGCGAGTGGTCGGCGTCGGCGACGTCACGCGGCCGTGGTTGGGCGAGCGGTTGTCGGCCCTCGGCGCGGACCTCGTCGTGATGGAGCCGCAGGACGAGGACGCCGGTGGCTCGGTGGTCCGGGAGGCGCTGGCCATCCTGGACGCGGTGGGCACCCCGGCCGTGCAGGAACCCAACGACGTGCCGGTCGGTCGGGCGGCGGCCGGGCTCGTCGTCGCCGTCTGGGGTCCCACCGGTGCGCCCGGGCGGACCACCGTCGCCGTGAACGTCGCGGCCGAGCTGGCCGCCGCCGGTCGCCGCACCCTGCTCGTCGACGCCGACACCTACGGCGGGTGCGTCGCACAGGTGGTGGGGATGCTCGACGAGGCCCCCGGCCTGGCGGCGGCGGCGCGCGCGGCCGGGCAGGGCGGGCTCGACCTGGTGGCGCTCGCCCGGCTGACCCCGCAGATCTCCCCCGACCTGCGCGTGCTGTCCGGGATCTCGCGCGCCGACCGGTGGCCCGAGCTGCCGTCGTCGTCGCTCGACGCCGTCTGGACCGTCGCTCGCTCGCTGTGCGAGTGGACAGTGATCGACTGCGGCTTCAACCTCGAGCAGGATGAGCTGCTCAGCTACGACACGCGCGCCCCGCGTCGCAACGGTGCCACGCTGAGCGCCCTCGAGGCCGCGGACGTCGTGCTGGTGGTCGGCTCGGGCGACCCGGTCGGCATCCAGCGGCTGGTGCGGGGACTGGGCGAGCTCACCGACCTCGGCCTGGGCGGCACGCGCATGGTCCTGGTGAACCGGGTGCGCGCGTCCGCGGCAGGCTCGCGGCCGGGCGAGGCGGTCCAGCAGGCGCTCGCGCGGTACGCCGGCGTGACGGACGCACACCTGGTCCCCGACGACCGACCCTCGCTCGACGCCGCGCTCCTGGAGGCTCGGACGCTGCGCGAGGTCGCCCCGGGCTCACCGGCCCGGCGGGCGATCGCCGGCATCGCCGCCCGCATCGACGCGCTGCTCAGCCAGTCGCTCGACGTTGCGAGAGTCCGGGCCGAGGTCGTCTGACGCATGGCAATCTCGACCAGCGCCCAAGCCGGCGTCCGTGCGTGGTGGAGACGAGAGTTCCGCGACGGGTCCGGTCGGCAGCGGGGCGGCAGGCACGCTCCGTGAGGCGCGACCCGGCACACTGGGCGGGTGCGCATCTACCTTCCCGCCACCCTGGACCAGATCGAGCCCGCGGCCGGCCCGCTGACACCGCGGCGGGTGCACGCCGTGACGCCCGCGCTGCGGGCGATGTTCCCCGACGAGGACGACGAGGGACTGGAGTTCGCCGCGCAGCTCGCGGCCGCCGACGACTCCCTGGCCCTGCTCGGTGAGCTCACCGACGCGCCGCGCGCGCGGCTGGTGGTGTCGGTCGACGTGTCGCCGGACGACGTGCGCCCGTTGCTGGACGACGACGAGGTGCCGAGCGCGCTCGACCTGCTGCGGGCCGTCGACCGGGACGACATCGCGTGCGTGCACGTCGACGAGCCGGGCGTCGGCGCCGACGTGGCCGCCGCGATCACGGGCGACGATGCCGCGATCGAGCGCCTCGACGAGCGTGACCTGCTCTGGTACGACGCCACCGAGCTGGGCGCGATCCCGCGCTGAGCGTGGCGTTGGTCACCCGCCGTGGGGCTGGTTGGACCCTGCCTCCGCGACCGGGTAGTGTTCACCGCCGGTACGACGTCCGGCCGCACGTAGGTCCGCCCCGCCAGGCGACCGGCGAGCGCCGGGCGTTATACCCCCATGGGGTATGGTGTAATTGGCAGCACGACTGATTCTGGTTCAGTTAGTCTAGGTTCGAGTCCTGGTACCCCAGCTCAGCAGAGCAAGGTATTGCACCGCTGATTCGATCCACCGAGGTGGATCGGGTAAAGTGTTCACTCGCACGCGGGGCCTTCGGGTCACGCAGCGTATAGGCCCCCGTTGTGTAGCGGCCTAGCACGCCGCCCTCTCACGGCGGTAGCGCCGGTTCGAATCCGGTCGGGGGTACGTAGAGAAAGGCCCGGTCCTGGTGACCGGGCCTTTGTCGTATCCGGCTGGACCGGGTCAGTGCTGGCCGGGCGGTCCGCCGCCGCCGGACGTCGTCGGGAGCAGCACGACGATCAGCGCGGCGACCGCGGCGCAGAGCAGTCCGGCGAACACGCCGACCAGGATCGCCGCGATGACGTCGCCACCTCCGAGGAGGCTCGCCACGGCGCCGACGACGAACCCGCCGACGAACGACCACAGGGCCGCGCGCCGACGCTGCCGGCGACGGGCCGCGGCCGGACCTCGGACGGCCACGGTCAGTCGGCCGTGCGGCGCAGGACCTCGGTCAGCCGGTTGGCCGCCGAGACGACCGCGGCGGCGTGGAGCCGACCGGGCTGGCGGGACAGACGCTCCAACGGTCCGGACACCGAGACGGCGGCGACGATGCGCCCGGACGGTCCACGCACCGGCGCCGAGACCGACGCGACGCCGACCTCGCGCTCGGACACCGACTGGGCCCAGCCGCGACGACGGACGCCGGACAGGATCGTCGCGGTGAACTTGGCGCCCTGCAGCCCGCGGTGCAGGCGGTCGGGCTCCTCCCAGGCGAGCAGGATCTGCGCGGCCGAACCGGCGTGCATCGTCAGCGTCGCGCCGACCGGGATCGAGTCGCGCAGGCCGATCGGCCGCTCGGCCGCGGCGACACAGATGCGCTGGTCGCCCTGGCGGCGGTAGAGCTGTGCGCTCTCGCCCGTGTGGTCGCGCAGCGCGGCGAGCACGGGACCCGCGGCGGCGAGCAGGCGGTCCTCGCCGGCGGCCGTCGCGAGCTCCGACAGGCGCGGTCCGAGCACGAACCGACCCTGCATGTCGCGGGCGACGAGCCGGTGGTGCTCGAGGGCCACGGCCAGCCGGTGGGCCGTCGGGCGAGCAAGATGGGTGGCAGTGACGAGCTGCGCCAAGGTGGCCGGACCGGCCTCGAGGGCGCTGAGAACGGATGCGGCCTTGTCCAGCACGCCGACTCCGCTAGAGTTGTCCATAGGTCGATATTGGCGTCTCGAAGGCTGAGATGCAAGTACGACGATCGGAGAGCCGGGAAAATCCACACTCCCGGATGAGAGAACGACGAGAGAACGGACCGAGAAGATGGCCGGCACGTTGGCAGAGAAGGTCTGGGACGCGCACGTCGTGCGGCAAGGCACCGACGGTGCACCCGACCTGCTCTACATCGACCTCCACCTCGTGCACGAGGTCACGAGCCCGCAGGCGTTCGAGGGTCTGCGCATCGCCGGACGTCCCGTGCGCCGCCCGGACCTGACGCTGGCGACGGAGGACCACAACACCCCGACGCTGGACATCGACCGCCCGATCGCGGACGAGACGAGCCGGACGCAGATCCAGACGCTGCGCAACAACGCGGCCGAGTTCGGCGTGCGCATCCACTCGCTCGGCGACGCGGACCAGGGCATCGTGCACCAGGTCGGCCCACAGCTCGGCCTGACGCAGCCCGGCCTGACGGTCGTCTGCGGCGACTCGCACACGTCCACGCACGGCGCGTTCGGCGCGCTCGCGTTCGGCATCGGCACCAGCGAGGTCGAGCACGTGCTCGCCACCCAGACGCTGCCGCTCGCGCCCTTCAAGACCATGGCGATCACCGTCGACGGCGCGCTGCCGTCCGGCGCCACCAGCAAGGACATCATCCTGGCGATCATCGCCAAGATCGGCACCGGCGGCGGTCAGGGCTACGTGCTCGAGTACCGCGGCGAGGCCATCCGCGCGCTGTCGATGGAAGCCCGCATGACGGTCTGCAACATGTCGATCGAGGCCGGCGCCCGCGCGGGCATGATCGCGCCCGATGAGACGACGTTCGACTACCTCAAGGGTCGCCCGCACGCGCCCGAGGGCGCCGACTGGGACGCCGCCGTGGCGTACTGGTCCACGCTGAAGAGCGACGACGACGCCGAGTTCGACGTCGAGGTCGAGCTCTTGGCCGAGGACCTCGAGCCCTTCGTCACCTGGGGCACCAACCCGGGCCAGGGGCTGCCGCTGTCCGCGAGCGTCCCGGTCCCGGAGGACATCGCCGACGCCAACGAGCGCGTCGCCGCCGAGCGGGCCATCGAGTACATGGGCCTGACGCCGGGGCAGCCGCTGCGCGAGATCAAGGTCGACACGGTCTTCATCGGCTCGTGCACCAACGGCCGCATCGAGGACCTGCGCTCGGTTGCCAAGGTCGTCCGGGGCAAGCACAAGTCCGACGACGTCCGCGTGCTCGTGGTCCCGGCGTCGGCGCGCGTGCGCCTGCAGGCCGAGGCCGAGGGGCTCGACAAGATCTTCCTGGACTTCGGCGCCGAGTGGCGCAACGCCGGCTGCTCGATGTGCCTGGGCATGAACCCCGACCAGCTGGCCCCGGGCGAGCGCTCGGCGTCGACGTCCAACCGCAACTTCGAGGGCCGCCAGGGCAAGGGCGGACGGACGCACCTCGTGTCGCCGCTCGTCGCCGCGGCCACCGCCATCCGCGGCACGCTGTCGTCGTACTCCGACCTCGCCACCGGCGTCCCGACACCCGACGGCAGCCCTCTCACCGACCTCCAGACGGTCTGACCCAGGAAGCGAGAAGACCCATGGAGAAGTTCAGCCAGCACACCGGCGTCGGCGTCCCGCTGCGACGCAGCAACGTGGACACCGACCAGATCATCCCGGCCGTCTACCTCAAGCGCGTGACGCGCACCGGGTTCGAGGACGCGCTGTTCGCCGCCTGGCGCGGTGACCCGACGTTCATCCTGAACCAGGAGGCCTACACGTCCGGCTCGGTGCTCGTCGCCGGTCCCGACTTCGGCACGGGCTCGTCGCGCGAGCACGCCGTGTGGGCCCTCAAGGACTACGGCTTCAAGGTCGTCATCTCGAACCGCTTCGCGGACATCTTCCGCGGCAACTCGGGCAAGCAGGGCCTGCTCGCCGCGCAGGCGTCGCAGGAGGACATCGAGCTCATCTGGAAGATCCTCGAGACCCGCCCGGGCACCGAGATCACGGTCGACCTCGAGTCCAAGACCATCACCTGCGACGACGTCGTGGTGCCGTTCCAGGTGGACGACTACACGCGCTGGCGCCTGCTCGAGGGTCTCGACGACATCGGCCTGACGCTCGAGCACGCCGACGAGATCTCCGCGTTCGAGGCGTCCCGCGAGTCGTGGCGTCCCGCCACCCTGCCCGCCAAGCACCTCCCGCCCGTCGAGATCGTCGCCGCGCGCCCGGTGGGCGTCCCGGTCGAGATCGGTCGCAAGCCCTGACGCCGGTCTGCGGCGGGTCCCCACTGCGGACCCGCCGCAGATCGTTACGGTGGGCAGCGAGCCCGACGGGCAGTCGTCGGCCGACGGAAGGGACGACCATGCCTGGCAAGTCCGAGCTCGCCGACCGCATCGCTGCGCGCGGCTGGAGCAGGTCCGCGGCCACGAGCGCTGTCGACGCCGTCCTCGACGAGATCACCGCCGCTCTCGCGGCAGGTGAGCGCGTGACGCTCACGGGGTTCGGCACGTTCGAGTCCGCCCCCCGCGCCGCGCGGACCGCCCGCAACCCGCAGACCGGCGCGTCGATCGCCGTCGCGGCCACGACGGTGGCGCGGTTCCACCCGGGGGCGACGCTGCGCTCGCGCGTGGCGTCCGGCGCGAACGTCGAGCTTCCCCCTTTGTCGGGCACGCCGGTCGGCGGGCTCGCGGCGGTAGCCGAAGCCCTGGTGACGACGTCTGCGCCCACGAAGGCCCCCGCGAAGGCACCGGCGAAGAGATCCGCGAAGGCGTCGGCACCTGCGGCGAAGTCGTCGCCGTCCAAGAAGGCCAAGGCCGCGCCCGCCAAGGTGACGAAGAAGGCCACGACGACGAAGGTTGCTGCGGCGAAGAAGGCGAGCTCCAAGAAGGTCGCGCCCGTCGGCAAGAAGAAGGCCGCCAAGTCCAAGGACACCAAGAAGAAGAAGTAGGCCCGCGACGCGGCGCGCGGGCGCTGCGGCGACGCGACGGACCCGGTTCGGCTGCCCGAGGGCCGGTGGGAGACGATGACCCGATGAACGATCTGCTGTACGTCGACGGGGGCAACGCCCTGTCGGGAGACATCACCGTCCGCGGGGCGAAGAACTTCGTCTCGAAGGCGATGGTGGCCGCGCTGCTGGGGGAGACCCCGAGCGTGCTGCGCAACGTGCCGCAGATCCGGGACGTCGCGGTAGTCACGGGCCTGTTGGAGCTGCACGGCGTGACGGTCGACGCGGATGCGGAGTCCGGCATCCTGCACCTGGACCCGACGGACGTCGAGTCGGCGCACGTGGCCGACATCGACACGCACGCCGGTTCCAGCCGCATCCCGATCCTGTTCTGCGGGCCGCTGCTGCACCGGCTGGGCGAGGCGTTCATCCCGGACCTGGGCGGCTGCCGGATCGGCGACCGGCCGATCAACTACCACCTCGACATCCTGCGGCAGTTCGGCGCCGTGGTGGACAAGACCGACAACGGCATCCACATCCGTGCGCCGCGGCGGCTGCAGGGCACCAAGATCGCTCTTCCCTACCCGAGCGTCGGCGCCACCGAGCAGCTGCTGCTGACGGCCGTGCGCGCGGAGGGCATCACCGAGCTGGCCAATGCGGCGATCGAACCCGAGATCATGGATCTCATCAACGTCCTGCAGAAGATGGGCGCGATCATCTCCGTCGACACGGACCGGGTGATCCGCATCGAGGGCGTCGACCGGCTCGTCGGCTTCCAGCACACGGCGCTCGCGGACCGGATCGAGGCGGCGTCGTGGGCCGCCGCGGCGCTGGCCACGGGCGGGGACGTGTATGTGCGCGGCGCCACGCAGCCCGAGATGACCACGTTCCTGAACACGTTCCGCAAGGTCGGCGGGGAGTTCGCGGTCGACGACGCCGGCATCCGGTTCTTCCACCCGGGCGGCGACCTGCGCTCGATCCAGCTGGAGACCGACGTCCATCCCGGGTTCATGACCGACTGGCAGCAGCCGCTCGTGGTCGCGCTGACGCAGGCGCGTGGCCTGTCGATCGTGCACGAGACGGTCTACGAGAACCGGTTCGGGTTCGTCGAGGCCCTGGTCGGCATGGGCGCGACGATCCAGGTCTACAAGGAGTGCCTGGGCGGCCGGCCGTGCCGGTTCGGGCAGCGCAACTTCTACCACTCGGCCGTCATCTCGGGCCCGACGTCGCTGAGCGCCGCCGACATCGAGGTGCCGGACCTGCGCGGCGGCTTCAGCCACCTGATCGCCGCGCTCACCGCCAAGGGGACGTCGTCGGTGCGTGGCATCAGCCTGATCGACCGCGGGTACGAACGGTTCACGGAGAAGCTCGAGGCGCTCGGCGCGCAGTTCAGCCGCGAGCCCACGCCCGCGTGAGCCCGGTAGCATCGGCTCCCGTGCATCCGCCCGCCAGGTCCAACCGCGCCTTCCGCAACGTCGCCCGCGTCGTGCGACCGCCCCTGTGGCTGATGACCCGCAAGGACTGGCACGGCGTCGAGAACCTGCCCACCGAGGGCGGATTCATCGCCGCGTCCAACCACATGACGAACATCGACCCGCTGACGTTCGCGTACTTCCTGTGGGACAGCGGCTTCGCACCGAAGATCCTGGCCAAGGCGTCGCTGTTCAAGGTCCCGGTCGTGGGTCGCATCCTGCACTCCCTGGGGCAGATCCCGGTCTACCGCAACACGGTCTCGGCGGCGGAGTCCCTGACGGCGGCCGTCACCGCGATCAACGACGGCGACTGCGTGGCGGTGTTCCCCGAGGGCACCCTGACGCGCGACCCGGACCTGTGGCCGATGGTCGGCAAGACGGGCGTGGCGCGGCTCGCGCTGACCACCCGGGCGCCCGTGATCCCGGTCGCCCAGTGGGGGCCGCAGCGTCTGCTGCACCGCTACGGCAAGCTGCTGCGACCGTTCCCGCCCAAGACGCTGCAGATCGTCGCCGGTCCGCCCGTCGACCTGAGCGACCTGTACGACAACCCGCAGGACACGGCGACGCTGCGCGAGGCCACCGAGCGCGTGATGGCCGCGATCACCGCCCTGCTCGTCGACCTGCGGGGCGGGCAGCCGCCCGAGGTCCGCTACGACATGCGCAAGCCGCTGTCGCCCGGCGAGAAGCGCATCGGCGGGGACCACGCGACGAAGCCCGAGCTGCCGTGACGGCGCTTCGCGCGGCCGTGCTCGGCGCGGGCGCCTGGGGCACCACGTTCGCCGCGGTGCTGGCCGACGCCGGCTGCGAGGTGACGGTCTGGGGCCGCGACGAGCTGGTGTGCCGGCAGATCGCCGACGAGCACCGCAACGAGACGTACCTGCCGGGGATCGCGCTGCCCGCCGGAGTGACGGCCTCGTCGGACCCCGCCGTCGTCCTCGACGGTGCGGACCTGGTCGCGATCGCGATCCCGTCGCAGTCCGCTCGTGCCCTGCTGACGCCGTTGCGCTCGCTCGTCGCGCCCCACGCCGTCGCGGTCTCGCTGATGAAGGGCGTCGAGCTCTCCACGGACCGGCGGATGAGCGAGGTCGTCGCCGAGTCCCTCGACCTCCCGCTCGATCGCGTGGCGGTCGTCTCGGGCCCGAACCTGGCGCTCGAGATCGCCCAGCGGCAGCCGACGGCCACGGTCGTCGCGTCGAGCAGCGAGACCACCGCCCAGCTCGTCGCCACCGCGTGCGCGTCCGCCTACTTCCGGCCGTACACCAACCAGGACGTCGTCGGCGTCGAGCTGTGCGGGGCGGTCAAGAACGTCATCGCGCTGGCGGTCGGCATCTCGCAGGGGCGCGGGCTCGGCTACAACACCATGGCGACCGTCATCACCCGCGGTCTCGTCGAGATGACCCGTCTCGGCCTCGCACTCGGCGCCGACGCGGACACGTTTCCCGGTCTGGCCGGCCTGGGCGACCTCATGGCGACGTGCGCGTCGCCCGACTCGCGCAACCACGCCCTGGGCGGGCACATCGGTCGCGGGATGACGCTCGACGAGGCGATCGCCGCCACCGGCGGGACCGCCGAGGGCGTGAAGTCGTCCCGGTCCGTCCTGGAGCTGGCCACCTCCCTCGGGGTCGAGATGCCGATCACGTCGGCCGTCGTCCGGGTGCTGCACGAGGGTCTGCCCATCGAGCAGCTCGCGGCGCTCCTGCTGGCCCGCCCGTACAAGGCCGAGGGCGTCTGAGCGCTGAGCCTCGCTCGATCCCGGTCAGAGGTGCGCGCCGGCTCGCAGGGCGCGGTCCAGGTCGGTCCAGAGGTCCTCGACGTCCTCGATGCCGACGGACAGACGCAGGAGGTCGTCCGGCACCGTGCGCGACTCGGTGGCGAAGCGACGCCGACGCTCCAGGCTCGACTCGACGCCGCCGAGGCTCGTCGCCGGCACCCAGAGCTCGAGCGCGGCGACGACCGCGTCGGCCGCGGCGGCACCCCCGCGCGGGCGCAGGCCGATGATCGACCCGTAGCCGTCCATCAGGCGGGTGGCGCGGTCGTGGCCGGGGTCGGTCGGCAGGCTCGGGTGGCGCACCTGGGCGACGACCGGGTGGGACGCCAGGCGCGCGGCCAGCTCGACGGCGGTCGCCTGGGCGCGCTCCACCCGCAGCGCGAGCGTGCGCAGACCGCGCAGGGCGAGCCACACCTCGAACGGCCCGGCGATCGACCCGTGCAACGTCCGGTAGGCGTGCAGCGCCGCGTGCAGGGCGTCGTCGTCGGCCAGGGCGGCCCCGAGGACCACGTCGCTGTGGCCGGCAAGGTACTTGGTGACCGAGTGGACGACGATGTCCGCGCCGTGCTCGAACGGTCGCTGCACCAGCGGCGTGGCGAACGTGTTGTCGACGCCCACGAGCGCGCCCGCCGCGTGTGCGGCCGCGACGAGGACCGGGAGGTCGGCGACCTCGAGCATCGGGTTGGTCGGCGACTCGACCCAGAGCATCGAGGTGCCCGGCAGGGCGGCGACGACGGCCGCGGTGTCGTCGATGTCGACCAGCTCCACGTCCACCCCGTGCCGATCCGCCAGGTCGACGGCGTAGCCGATGGTCACCTGGTAGGCGTGCCGGGGCAGGACCAGACGGCCGCCATCCGGGACCAGCGAGAAGGCGGCGGCGATCGAGGCCATCCCCGATCCGAACACGAGCGCGGGGTGGGCCGACCCCTCCAACCGGCCCAGCGCCTCCTCGAACGGGTGCCAGGCCTGGGTGTCCATGCGCCCGTACAGGAGCTCGCCGGCCCCCGGTACGCCCTGGGAGACGTTCGTCGACGAGAGCACCACGGGCGGGTTCAGCGCACCGCCCTGGGTCCGGGGCGGTCGGCCCGCGCTCACGACGAGCGTCGACGGTGCCAGGTCGTCAGGTCGCGCGGAGCTCACCTGGGAAGGCTACCGGCCCCGCAGCGGTCACCGCGGTGGGGCTCCCGCGATGCGTCCGGGTAGGGTTCGGCCCGATGGACATCACCGCAGCCCCCCCGACCCGTCGACCGCGGGTCATGGTGCTGTTCGGCGGCCGCTCCGGCGAGCACGCGATCAGCTGCGCGACGGCGGGCGGTGTGCTGCGCGCCATCGACCGCGACCGGTACGACGTGCTCGCGGTCGGCATCACGCCGGCGGGCCGGTGGGTGCTCGCCGAGGATGATCCGGACCGGTGGGCGATCGTCGACGGACGCCTCCCGCAGGTGGAGGACACCGCGGCGCACGTGCTGCTGCCGCAGGCGGTCGACGACCGCGAGGTCCAGGTGCTCGAGGCCGGGCAGCTGCCCCGGGTGCTCGGCGAGGTGGATGTCGTCTTCCCGCTGCTGCACGGCCCCTTCGGGGAGGACGGCACCCTGCAGGGCATGCTCGAGCTCGCCGACGTCCGGTACGTCGGCGCCGGGGTGCTCGCCTCGGCGGTCGGCATGGACAAGCACATGATGAAGCTGGTCCTGGCCGGGCACGGGCTGCCCGTCGGGCCGTTCGCGGTGGTCCAGCCCGGCGAGCTCGACCGGGACCCGGTCGCGGTCGCGGAGCGGGTCGCCGCCCTCGGTCTCCCGCTGTTCGTCAAGCCGGCCCGCGCGGGCTCGAGCCTGGGCATCACGCGCGTGACCGACCTGGCGGACCTGGCCGCGGCGATCCGGGTGGCTCAGGAGCACGACCCCAAGGTGATCATCGAAGCGGCGATCGTCGGGCGCGAGATCGAGTGCGGTGTGCTCGGCGGGCACGGCTCAGAGCGCGCCCGCGCCTCCCTGCCGGGCGAGATCCTCGTGACCGACCCGCGGCACTCGTTCTACGACTTCGAGGCCAAGTACCTGGACGAGGCGGGGGTGACGCTGGCCTGCCCGGCCGACCTCACCGACGCCGAGACGGCCGCCGTCCGGGACGTGGCGATCCGGACGTTCGAGGCGGTCGGCTGCGAGGGGCTGGCCCGCGTGGACGTGTTCGTCACGCCGGCCGGAGAGGTCGTCGTCAACGAGATCAACACCATGCCGGGGTTCACCCCGTTCTCCATGTACCCGCGCATGTGGCAGGCGTCCGGGGTCTCATACCCGGAGCTGGTCGACGAGCTGCTCCTGCTGGCGCTGGAACGCCCGACGGGCCTGCGCTGAGCCCTCCCGGGGGCTGGCCCCCGGGTCGGTGCTCGGGCAGACCCACGAGTTTGCGTTCCCGGGGCAACAACCGCGGAAAACTTCAGGCGTGTGCCGTACTGTCTGGGCATTCGTGGTGGACCGGCCTTCGACAAGGACGTCGCGGTCGGCAGGCGTCTCCACCATCGTCGGGACGCCCACCAGCGTCTTACGCCCCTGTCGAGCGGACGGGTGCATCGCAGGGTCGTCCAAAGGATCGGGCGCCTCCTACGCAGATCGGTTGTGACTACTTGAGCCACGCGCTGCTCGCACCGCCCGCCCGCCCCACCGCTCCCGGCGGGCTCGCATGAGCCCCGACGGTGGCGCCGCCACGATCGAGGCGCGCAACGCGAGCGACTACTCGGCCCTCGCCGCGCAGATCCGCGAGTCCGGCCTGATGGCACGCCGGTACGGCTACTACTGGAGCCGGATGGTCCTTGCGGTCCTGGCGTTCGCGGGCATCTGGGTCGCGGTCGTCCTCGTGGGCAACTCCTGGTGGCAGCTCGCCGTCGCGGCGGCCCTCGCCGTCGTGCTCACGCAGCTGGCGTTCCTGGGTCACGACAGCGCGCACCGGCAGATCTTCACGTCGGGCGCGTGGAACGACTGGACGGCACGCATCATCGCCGGCGGCTTCGTCGGACTGTCCGCGTCCTGGTGGCGCAACAAGCACAACCGGCACCACGCCAGCCCGAACCAGCAGGGCTCCGACCCGGACATCGCTCCTGGTGTCGTCGCGTGGACGTCCGACGTCGTCGACGAGCGCCCCGGCCTGCGCGGCTGGTTCGGGCGCAACCAGGGCTGGTTCTTCTTCCCGCTGCTGACGCTGGAGGGCATGAGCCTGCACCTGTCGAGCGTGCGGGCGCTGACCGCCAAGGGCACCGTGGCCAACCGCAGGGTCGACCTGACGATCGTCGTGAGCAGGCTCGTGATCTACGTCGCGCTCCTCCTGGTGCTCCTGCCGCCGGGGAAGGCGGTCGCGTTCTTCTTCGTGCAGATGGCCCTGTTCGGGGTCTTCCTCGGTGGGTCGTTCGCGCCGAACCACAAGGGCATGCCGATCATCCCCGCCGGCATGAAGGTCGACTTCCTGCGCCGTCAGGTCCTCACGTCCCGCAACATCCGCGGCGGCGCCGCGGTGGACTTCGCGATGGGCGGCCTGAACTACCAGGTCGAGCACCACCTGTTCCCGAGCATGCCGCGCCCGAATCTGCGGCACGTCCAGCCGGTGGTGCGGGAGTACTGCGAGCGCCTGGGCGTGAAGTACACCGAGGTGGGCTTCTTCGCGTCCTACCGGATCATCGTGAACTACCTGAACAACGTCGGGCTGGCCGACCGTGGCGCGTTCGACTGCCCGATCGCCGCCCAGTACGGACGCTGAGGGCTACAGGCAGGACCGGGTCTGCCGCGTCAGCGCCACTGCCGGGCCGAGCAGGTCGACGTACGAGCTGCCGTCCGCGCTGGCCACCGAGGCCGGCACGTGCAGCTCGACGGCCGGCGTGCGCCCGTAGGTGGTCAGCGTCCAGCTCTTGTCGTCGTTCTCGACGACCACCCAGTCGATGCTCGGTCCGCCCGGCGTCTCGACGGTCTGGCAGTGCTCCGTCGTCGGACCGAGCGGCTCGACACCGCAGCGCAGGACGATCGGGTGCTCGGGGTCGCCCCAGGCGGTCGTCGCCTGCGCCGTCGTGTCGCGTTTCGGCAGGCCGTCGCCCAGCGAGTCCGGCATCGCGAGCACCACGCTGGCGCAGACGGGGTCGGTCGCATGAGGGGCCACCTCGGCTCCGACGGCGTTGCTGCAGCCGGTCAGCAGGGCCAGACCTGCGACGACGGCCGCGGGGGTCGCCGGTCGTCGGATGCGCACGGGGCCACGGTAACCCGCCGAGGCCGTCGACCCTCTACCGTGTCCGGGTGACCAGCACAGACGGGCCTCTCGTCGCCGACCTGTCGGAAGAGGCGCTCCTGGCGCGGATCTTCCCGCTCCTCCCGTCCGGCACGAGCACGCTCCTGGCGCCCGGCGACGACGCGGCCGTGGTCGCCGCGCCCGACGGTCGGTTCGTGGTGACCACCGACGTGCTCGTCGAGGACCGGCACTTCCGGCGTGCCTGGTCGGGAGGGCAGGACGTGGGTCGGCGGGCCGCGGTGCAGAACCTCGCGGACGTCGCGGCCATGGGCGCCCGGCCGACGAGCCTCGTGGTCGCCCTCGTGATCCCCGCGGACCTGCCGGTGTCCTGGGTCGAGGGGCTGGCCCGCGGTCTGGCGCTCGAGTGCGAGCCGCTGGGTGTGGGGGTGGTGGGTGGCGACCTGTCCGGAGGTCCGGTGGTCGTCGTCTCCGTCGCCGCGCACGGCGACCTCGAGGGACGCGCCCCCGTGCTGCGCTCGGGTGCGCGACCCGGCGATGTCGTCGCGCACGCCGGCGTGGTCGGCCGGTCCGCCGCGGGCCTGGCGCTCCTCGAGGCCGGGCGGGGCGCGCTGGACGACGAGCTCGTCGGTGCCTACCTGCATCCCTCGTCGCCGCTGGGCGCCGGGCCCGCCGCGGCGGTCGCCGGGGCCACGGCGATGATGGACGTGTCCGACGGGCTGCTGCGGGATGCCGGGCGGATCGCGCGCGCGAGCGGCGTGGGGCTGGACCTGGCCGGGCCGGCGACGGCGTTCCCCGACGACGTCCGACGGCTGGCGGCCGCGGCCGGGGCGCTGGGTGCGTCCGCGGAACGGTGGGTGCTCGACGGGGGAGAGGACCACGGTCTGCTCGCGACGTTCCCGGCGGGGGCCACGCTGCCCGCGGGCTTCCGCGCGATCGGGCGCGTCCGGGACGGTTCGGCGGTGCTGGTCGACGGCTCACCGGCCCCGGAGACGTCGGGGTGGGACCACTTCGGCGGTCATTGAGTCGCGAGTGTCGCCGTGTCAGCCCCGGCGGTAGCGGACCTCGAGCAGGCTCTCGCCGCCCACGTCGTCGTAGCGGTCCACGCCGTCGGCCTGGAAGCCGTGCCGGCGGTAGAAGTGCCGGGCGCGCTCGTTGTCCGTGAGCACCCACAAGGTGATCGTGGTCTTGTCCCCGACCGAGGAGATCACGGTCCGCATCAGGTCCCGGGCGACGCCGTGCCCCCACGTCCCGGGGTCGAGGTAGATCGAGTAGATCTCGCGGTCCGCGCGTCCGGCGTCCTCGTCGCGGCTCGGCCCTACGGTCACGAAGCCGATCACCTGGCTCCCGGACACTGCGACCCAGGTGAGCACCTGGTCCGACGGGCCCTGGCGCAGGTAGGACGCCCACTCGCTCGCGCGTTGGTCCACGTCGAGGGAGGCCAGGTGCGCCTCGGGCACGATGCCCGCGTACGCCTCCTGCCAGGACCTCACGTGCACCCGCGCGATCCCGGCGGCGTCGCTCTCGGCGGCGGCGCGGATCGTCACGTCGTCCAGCTGCTCGACCATGACGTCACCCTGCCACACGGAAGGGACATGACGAAGGCCCACGAGGTGACAACCTCGTGGGCCTCGGTCGGTGCGTACGGGGTACGCCGAGACGGGGTCAGACGGCGCGCTGCACCTTGCCGGCCTTCAGGCACGACGTGCAGACGTTGAGACGCTTCGGCGTCCCCGCGACCACGGCACGCACGCGCTGGATGTTCGGGTTCCAGCGCCGCTTCGTGCGCACGTGCGAGTGCGAGATGCTGTGCCCGAAGCTCGGGCCCTTGGCGCAGACGTCGCAGTTGGCAGCCACGGTCTTCTCCTGTTGCTCTGTACGGTTCATCGGCCGCATGTGTGCGGCGAAGCTGTGAGTTGGGGCGCACGGGCGACGCCGACTCCGGGAGAGGATTCGGGGGCCGCCACGGGGCACCACCAGTGCCCGACTCGGTCGGGCAACCGGTCAAGACTAGCCCATCTCGTACGTCGACCCAAATGTGGGTCGGATGCTGCAAGGTGGTGCCCGAAAGACCTGATCGTACGAGCAGACGGACGAGCGCGACGGAGGTGCCGTGGAGCGGCTGGATGCAGCGGCGGTGCGCGCCTGGGCGCACGCGTCCCGCTCCGCCCTGGCGGGGTCGCGCGACCGGATCGACGCGGTCAACGTGTTCCCCGTGCCCGACTCCGACACGGGCACCAACGTGCTGCTCACCGTCACCGGGGGCGTCGCTGCGCTCGAGCACCTGCCGGTCGCCGACCAGGACGCCCGCGACGTCGCGCGACAGTTCGCCCGCGGGGCCATGCGCTCGGCCCGCGGCAACTCGGGCGTCATCGTCAGCCAGTACCTCACGGGCTTCGCGCAGACGCTGCCGGAGCAGGCGGACGCCTTCGACGTCGCGCGGTGCCTCGGCGCGGCGGCCCGGGCGGCACGCGGCGCGATGCAGGATCCGCAGGAGGGCACGATCCTCACGCTCGCGGACAGCGTCGCCCGCAGCGCCACGACGGCCGCGGACGCGGGGGCGGACCTGGCGACGATGCTCGCCTCGGTGGTCGCGGACGCGCACCGTGCGCTCGCCGGGATCAGCGCCGAGCACCCGGTGCTGCGCGCCGCACACGTGCTCGACGCCGGCGCCTGCGCGCTGCTCGTCGTGCTCGACGCCCTCGCACGGGTGGTCGGTGGGGGGACCGTCGCGGGCGACGCGCTGGCGTGGTTGCCGGCCACCCCGACCGACCCGTGGCCGGTCGAACCGGCCGGTGGCGCGTTCGAGGTGATGCTCCTGGTCGGCAGTGCCGACGCCGACCTGGACGCGGCCTTGCAGGTCGCGATGGCGGCGCTGGGCGACTCCGTCGCGGTGGTCGGCGGGGACGGCATGTGGCACGTGCACGTGCACACGGACCATCCCGCGTCGGCGATCGCCGCTGCCACGATCGGTCGGCGCGAGCAGGTCCTGGTGCGTCTGGTGGCCGGGGCGCACGCGTCGTCGGCCCACGTCGACGACGGTCGCTGCGGGGTCGTGGTGTGCACCAGCTCGCCCGAGCTGGCGTCCTGGTACGCCTCGACGGGTGCCGTCACGCTGGTGCGGTGCCCGGAGGCACCCATCAGCAGGGACCACCTCGAGCGGGCCGTGACGGACACCGGCGCGGTGCGCGTCGCCGTGCTCCCGGGCGACTCGGTGGCCGACGACGAGCTGACCGCGCTCGTCGCGTCGCACCCGGACGCGGAGGTGCTCGACGCCGGCGACGAGCTGCGGGTCGCGGTCGCGGCGCTCGCGCTGGCGGCGGCCGCGGACGCCGGACCGGCCCACGAGGCCCTGCGCCGGTTGCGGTCCGTCGAGCTGGCCGACCCGGTCACGCCGTCGTCGGTGCGGGCCGCGGCCGACGAGCTACTCCGGACCGCGAGCGGTCCTGTGGAGAGCCTCACCGTGCTGCTGCGGGACGCCGGACCCACGCTCGACGACCTGGCGGGCTACCTCGCGGAGCACCACGAGGGCGTCGAGCCCATCGTCGTCGGTCCGACCGGTCGGGGACCGGCCGTCCTGATCGGGCTGGACTGACCGTGCCCGAGGGACGCCGGAGCCGTACCAGCCGGGCGCCACGCAGCGGCCTCGTCTACGAGGACGGCGTGCACACGTCCGTCGACCCGTTGCGGGAGCCACCCCCGGCGCGGAACGCCGCGGACCTGAAGAAGTTCGAGTCGCTCGGGATCGAGACCAGAGCGGACCTGCTGGCGTACTACCCCTGGCGGTATGCGGACTCGCGGGAGGTCACCGACATCGCGAGCCTGGTGATCGGTCTGAACGTGGCCCTGATCGCCCGCGTGCGCGGCGCGCAGATGAAGCACGCGGCGAAGACCGGCCGACCACGGGTCGAGGCGACCATCACGGACGGCAACCGCTCGCTGAGCCTGGTGATCTTCACGGCCAACGAGGGCGTGGCGAAGGGGCACCTCGCGCGGCTCGTCGTCGGTGAGCTCGGGCTGTTCTCGGGCGAGATCAACGTGTTCAACGGCCGGTTGCAGCTGGCCAACCCGGTCTACCAGATCCTCGGGAGCGTCGAGGACGAGGCGCGGGCGATGGAGGAGGTCGAGTGGCCGATCCCCATCTACCCGGCCACCAAGGGCCTGGACTCCGAGGCCATCCGCGCGGCGCTGCGCAAGGTCCTGGACCCGCTGACGGACGACGAGATGCCCGATCCGGTGCCGCCGCACGTCCGCGAGCACCGCGGGCTCGGGTCACGGCTCAAGGCGCTGCGCGACGTCCACGTGCCGCGCGAGGACGCCGACGTCCACCGCGGGCAGGCACGGCTGCGGTACGAGGAGGCGTTCGTCCTGCAGACCGAGCTCGCGAGACGCCGGTCGCGGGCGCAGCGGGAGGCCTCGACGGCACGCCCGCCACGGACGGGTGGGCTGCTCGAGGCGTTCGACGCCCGCCTGCCGTTCGACCTCACGCCGGGGCAGCTGCTCGCGGGCGCACAGATCGGCGACGACCTGGCACTCGACCGGCCCATGCAGCGGCTGCTGCAGGGCGAGGTCGGGTCGGGCAAGACCGTCGTGGCGCTGCGGGCGATGCTGCAGGTCATCGACGCGGGCGGACAGGCCGCGATGCTCGCACCGACCTCGGTGCTGGCCGCACAGCACGTGCGGACGTTGCGCGCCCTGCTGGGGGACCTGGCGGAGGGCGGGATGCTCGGCGGCTCGGAGATCGGCACGCGCGTGGCCCTGCTCACGGGCGCGCAGGGCGCGGCCGAGCGCAAGGTCAACCTGCTCGATGCCGCCAGCGGGCAGGCCGGGATCGTCGTCGGGACCCATGCGCTGCTCTCGAGCCCGGTGCAGTTCGCCGACCTCGGGCTCGTCGTCATCGACGAGCAGCACAAGTTCGGCGTCGAGCAGCGCGGTGCTCTGCTGGCGAAGGCGAAGAACTCACCGCACCTGCTGGTCACCACCGCGACGCCCATCCCGCGCACGGTCGCGATGACCGTGTTCGGCGAGCTGGAGATCTCCGAGCTGCGCGAGGTCCCTGCGGGTCGCAGCGGGATCACCACGCACGTCGTACCGGTCGGCGTCCCGGCGTGGATGGACCGGACGTGGCGCCGCGTGGGCGAGGAGGTCGCCCGCGGCGGCCGGGCGTTCGTCGTCTGCGCCCGGATCGACCCCGACGACGACGAGCTGACCAGCGAGGACGACGGCGACGACCTCTATCTCGACGCCGACGAGCCGACGACCGTGGGCGAGGCGACCGCGGCGGGCGTCAAGCCGCCCAAGCGGCCGTTGCGCGCGGTGCTGGAGGTCGTCGAGACCCTGCGGCAGGACGACCGGCTCGGCGGCGCCGCGGTCGGGGTGCTGCACGGCCGGATGTCCGGCGAGGAGAAGGACCAGGCGATCGCCGACTTCGCCTCCGGACGGACACCGGTGCTCGTCTCGACGACGGTCATCGAGGTCGGCGTCGACGTGCCGGCGGCGACCGTGATGGTCGTCCTCGACGCGCAGGTGTTCGGTCTCTCGCAGCTGCACCAGCTGCGCGGCCGCATCGGTCGTGGCCGCGAGCCCGGGGTGTGCCTGCTCGTCTCGGACGCGCCGGACGGCAGCACCGCCGGACGGCGCCTGGAGGCGCTCTCGGCCACCACCGACGGGTTCGAGCTTGCCCGCGTCGATCTGCTGCTGCGGCGTGAGGGCGACGTGCTCGGCGCCGCGCAGTCGGGGCGCCGGGGCACGCTGCGGTTCCTGCGGGTGGTCGCCGACGGGGCGGTGATCGACCGGGCCCGCGAGGACGCGCGGGCGCTCGTGGACGCCGATCCCGAGCTCACGCAGTGGCCGGCGCTGCAACGCGCGATCGACCTACAGCTGGCCGACGGGCGCGAGGACTTCCTCGGCCAGACGTGACGTCCGGGGACGGCGGCGCGCGGGCACATCCGGCGCCGATACGCTGGCGAGCGTGTCGAAGCCCGTCATCAGCGCCAAGGACCTGCTCGTCGGTTACGGCGGCGCCCCCGTCTGCGCCCCCGTCACGTTCACCCTCGCGCCCGGAAAGGTCATCGCCCTGGTCGGCGCCAACGGCTCGGGCAAGTCGACGGTGCTGCGCGCCGTGATCGGCCTGCTCGAACCGTCGGGCGGGACGCTGCAGGTGTTCGGCGCCAAGGTTGACGAGCGCGACGTCGCGTTCCGCACCAAGGTCGCCAGCGTCCTCGACGACGACGCATACTTCCCGGCGCTCACGGTGTCCGAGCACCTCTACCTCACGGCCCGCGGTCACGGCGTGAAGGGCGCGGACGGCGTGGTCACCGAGCTCCTCGGCGAGTTCGGCCTGTCCGACCACGCGAAGTCGCTCCCGGTCGCTCTCTCCTCCGGCCAGCGCCGCCGCCTGCTGCTCGCCGCCGGGTTCGTGCGGCCGCGCTCGCTCCTGGTGCTCGACGAGCCCGAGCAGCGCCTCGACCGCGCGATGCGGGACCGGCTCGCGGCCCGGATCGTCGCGGAGAAGAAGGCCGGCGGGGCGGTGCTCGTCGCCACCCACGACCCCGACCTGCTGCGCGCCGTCGCGGACCGCGCGGTGCACGTCTCGGATGAGGTGTCCCGGCTGCTGCCGCCTGACCAGGCCGCCGACCTGATCTCGCGGGAGAACCCGTGAGCGACGACGTCACCGACGACGACGTCGTCCAGGACGACCAGAGCGGCGACGAGGCAGCCGTCCAGCCGTTCGAGCTCAGCCCGATCCCGCGGGCGAAGAGCATCCGCAAGTACACCGCCCAGGCCGCCAGCGTGCGCAGCAGCGCGACGATCGGGTCGCTGCTCGGGGACGTCTACTACGCGGTCATCAGCATCGCGATCGCCATCGGCGTCGCGCTCGGCGCGTCCCAGGCGATGCGGGTGGCGCTGCCGCCCGAGCCCGACATCCGCAGCCCGCTGAACCTGAGCCTGGCGAGCCTCGTGATCGTCATCCTCATCGCGCTGGGCGGCGTCGTGCTGTCGCTGGCCGGCCGGCTGGGGCCGGTGGGCGCCGGCGGCGCCGAGGCCGCCTGGTGGCTGGGCCTGCCCGTCGACCGGCGTGGGCTGCTGCGCCCGTCCGCACGGCGGCTGCCGGTGCTGGCGGGCCTCGTGGTCGCCGTGATCGTCGCCCTCCTCGACGCCGGCCTGCTCGCGGACCAGGGGTCGCGCGTCGTGCGGGTCGCCTCGGCGTCCGCGCTCGTCGCGGCCGGCATCGTGCTCGTCGCGGCGGTCGGTCAGTCGGCCAGCGTCTCGAGGCGCGCGATCGCGTTCCTCGGCGACGTCCTGCTCTTCCTCGCCCCCGTCGTCGCCGTGGTCCTCGCCTCGGTGGGCTCGACGACGAACGAGGTGCCCGCGCCGCCCTGGTGGCTGGTCGGCGTGCTGGTCGTCGTCGCCGTCGCGCTGGCGTACCTCGTCGACTCCCGGCTCGGCCGGATGCCGTCGCGCACGCTGCGCGAGAGCGGGTCGGTGGCCACGCAGGCGGCCGGCGCGGTCGTGTCGATGGACTCGCGCGAGCTCGGCCGGGCGCTCACCGACGGGGCCGCCGCGCCGGTGCGCCGCTGGACGTCCCGGCTGCGGACCGCTCGCGGACCCGCCAGCGCCCTGGTCACCGCCGACATCGTGGTGCTGCGCCGCTCGGCCCGGCACGTCGTGCAGCTGTTCGTCGCGGCCCTCGTCCCCGTGCTGGTCAGCTCGGTGCCGGAGCTGGCGAGCCCGTTCGGCGTGCTGCTCTCGCTCCTCGTCGCCGGGTACGTCGCGATGAGCGCCACGGGCGAGGGGGCCCGCCGCGCCGAGATGGCGCCGATCCTGGACCGCCTCCTGCCGATCGAGGCGCAGAGCGTCCGGCGCCTGCGCATGATCGTGCCCGCCGGCGCGATGGCGCTGTGGTCGGTCGTCGCCTTCGCGGCCGTGGGTCGCTGGGCGTCCGACGTGCCCAACTGGATCGTGCTGGGGCTCATCGCGACGCCCGTGTGGGCGGCCGCGGCCGTGCGCTCGTCCTACCGGCCGGCCCCGGACTGGGGCGGCGCGCTGGTCTCGACGCCCATGGGCGCCCTGCCCACGGGGGTCGCCACCGTCCTGGCGCGGGGGCCGGACGTCGTGGTCCTCGGCCTGCTGCCGGTCTGGATCGCGGTGCTGCTGCGCACCATCAACACGCCGCTGATGATCGCCCAGATCGTGCTGTCGGCCATCGCGGTCGCCATCGCGTCGTCGATCAAGAAGGGCTCCCTCATGGAGCGGATGATGGACGCCCAGGAGAACGCCAAGGCGGGAGCCGCGCGGTGACGCGGATCGTCGCGGGCTCCGTCGGCGGCCGGATCCTGCAGGTGCCTCGCAGCGGCACCAGGCCGACCAGCGACCGGGTCCGGGAGGCGCTGTTCTCGCGCCTCGAGCACCTCGACGTGGTGGACGGCGCACGCGTGCTGGACCTCTACGCGGGCTCGGGCGCGCTCGGCATCGAGGCGGCGAGCCGCGGGGCCGCCCAGGTGACGCTGGTCGACTCGGGCCGCGACGCAGCCGACGTGTGCCGCCGGAACGTGGCGGCGCTGGGCCTCGGGGACCGGGTCGTCGTCGCGGCCGAGAAGGCCGACCGGTTCGTGCAGCGCCCGGCGACCTGGGACCTCGTCCTCGTCGACCCGCCGTACGACGTCACCGAGGACGAGCTCGCGGCAGTCCTCGCGCCCGTGGCCCTCTCGGCGCACGGCGTGCTCGTCGTCGAGCGGGGTCGCCGCTCGCCCGAGCCCGTCTGGCCGGGTGCGATGGTGCGGCTCGACCGGCGCGCGTACGGCGACACCGTGATGTGGTTCGCGGAGGCGTCACGGTCCGTGCAGGACGGTCAGCCGGGGACCGCCGAGGTCCAGGCCGCCGACGGCTGAGAACCCCGCCCGTTCGTAGAACGGCAGGTTCCGGGGGTCGCTCGTCGCCAGGTACGTGCCCACTCCGTCGCGACGAGCCTGCCCGACCCCGACGTCGAGCAGCTCCCGCCCGATCCCGCGGCCCTGGTGCTCGGGCGCGACGGCGAGATAGTTGAGGTACGCGGCGGGCTCTTTCGGCGCGAACGCCGCCGCCCGGCCGAGCGCCGCGAGGATCTCTCCGGCGCGGGCGGGCCCGACGAGCAGCGCGAGCACGCGGTCCGGTGCGGGCAGCGACCCAGGGACCGCGGGACGGTCCGGCAGGCGCCACGCCGCGACACCCACCACGCACCCGTCCAGGCGGGCGACGTCCGCGCGGCCGCCCGCGAGGTAGCGGTCGACCGACGGGCCGAGCCAGGCGGCGCAGGCGCCCTCTCGAGTCGCCGCGTCCGGCAGGGCCCAGACCATCAGCGGGTTGTCCCGGTAGGCGCGCGCCAGGACGGTGCGGAGCGCGGGGGAGTCCGCCCAGGTCGCCGGCTCGATGGACACCGGGGGCACAGAGGGCACTGCGGGCGCTGAGGGCACTGACCGACACTAGGGCGCCGCGTGTGGGTCGCGACCTGGCGCACCCGCTGGCCTACCCTGACCTGGTGACCATCGCCGTGTGCCCCGGGTCGTTCGACCCGATCACCCTCGGGCACGTCGACGTGGTCCGCCGCGCTCGCTCGATGTTCGACGAGGTCGTCGTCGGTGTGGCGACGAACTCCGGCAAGTCCGCCCTGCTCGACGTCGACGCCCGGGTGGAGCTGGCCCGGACGGCGCTGGCGGGTCTTGACGGGGTGCGCGTGGAGCGCGTCGCGGGGCTCCTCGCCGACTTCCTGCGGGTGAACGGCGCGAACGCGGTGGTCAAGGGTCTGCGCGGCGGCGCGGACTTCGATGCGGAGCTGCCCATGGCGCTCATGAACCGGCACCTCGCCGGGGTCGAGACGGTGTTCGTGGTGGGTGACCCGGCGCTGGCGCACATCGCGTCGTCGCTGGTCAAGGACGTGGCACGCTACGGCGGCGACATCGACGACCTCGTTCCGCCCGGTGTGGCGGACGCGGTGCGTGCAGCAGTGGGACGAAAGGACGGACGATGACCGAGCAGACCGAGCAGGACCCGAGCACCCGGCCCGAGGGGCTGACCGGCGTGCTGGACGCGATCGCCACGGCGGTCGCCTCGGCGCGCGCCATGCCGATGTCGTCCTCGGTGCTGGTGAACCGCGCCGAGCTGCTGGACCTGGTCGAGCAGGCGCGCGACGTGCTGCCCACGCAGCTGACCCGCGCGGACCAGGTGCTGGCGGACGCCTCGGCGGCGCGTGCGGAGGCGCAGGCCGGCGCCGACGAGATCCTGGCGCGGGCGCGCCGCGACGCCGAGGAGCTGGTGTCGCAGGAGGCGGTCGTCGTCGCCGCGCGGGAGCGTGCCGCCGCCCTGGTCGCCGAGGCCGAGGAGACCGCCGAGCGGCTGCAGCGCGACGCGGACGACTACTGCGACCGGCGGCTCGCAGACTTCGAGATCGACCTGGGCAAGGTGCTGGGTCAGGTGCAGGCGGGCCGCGCGAAGCTCGCCGGGCGGCTGGGCGGCGAGTGAGACGTCCGCCACCCGCCGACGATTTGGGTGGCCCGTCGTCCGTACCGTAGAGTTGTCCGTTGGTTCTGCCGGACATGGCACGGACCGAGATCAACGAGGGGACCCTGGCCGTGCAGCGCCCTGTTCACCTCGATCGTGGTTCGCCCTTCGTGCTCGACACGCACGAGCTCGGCCGGCGCCCAGGATCGACGCGAACCGTGCAGCGCACCCTGGCTGCCCCCGAGGATCTCGGTACTGACGTGATCGGCGTCCCCACCGGGAACGACGTCGAGCTGGATCTGCGGCTCGAGGCGGTCATGGAGGGGGTCCTGGTCACCGGATCCGTCCGCGGCCGGGCGATCGGGGAGTGCGTACGCTGCCTGGGCGAGGTCATCGAGGATGTCGATGTCCAGCTCACGGAGCTGTTCGTGTATCCCGAGCGCGCGGCGGTCGCGGCCGAGGACGGCGACGAAGAAGAAGACGTGCGCGAGCTCGAGGGCGATCTGATCGACCTCGAACCCGTGCTGCGAGACACGGTCGTTCCGGCTCTGCCGTTCCAGCCGCTGTGCCGCCCCGACTGCCCAGGTCTGTGCTCCGAGTGTGGAGCCCGGCTGGCGGACGACCCTGACCATTCGCATGAGACGCTTGATCCTCGCTGGGCCGCTCTGGGCGGCCTCGTGAGCTCGAACGACGAGACGAAAGAGAGCTAGCCGTGGCTGTTCCGAAGCGCAAGATGTCGCGCAGCAACACCCGTGCGCGTCGGTCGCAGTGGAAGACCACTGCCACGACGCTCCACACCTGCCCGAAGTGCAAGGCGAACAAGATGCCCCACACGGCCTGCCCGTCGTGCGGCACCTACAAGGACCGCGCCTACGCCGAGGCCGTGCGCACGGAGTTCGAGGTCCGCTGACCTTGTCGGACGCCGTTCCGCCGCACGACTTTTCCGGAGGTCCGGCGTGAACGACGCGGCAGACCAGCTGCTCGAGAAGCTCGGGGTCCGACTGGACCCCGAGCTTCTTGTGCTTGCCCTGACCCACCGGTCGTTCGCGCACGAGGCCGGCGGGCTGCCCACCAACGAGCGGCTCGAGTTCCTCGGCGATACGGTCCTGGGCCTGGTCGTCACCGAGTCGCTGTACCGGACGCACCCCACGCTCTCCGAGGGCTCGCTCGCAAAGATGCGAGCGGCCACCGTGTCGCAGCGCGCGCTCGCCGTCGTGGCCCGCGAGCTCGACCTCGGCAGCTACGTGCTGCTGGGCAAGGGTGAGGTGTCCACGGGCGGCGCCCAGAAGGACTCGATCCTGTCTGACACGCTCGAGGCGATGTTCGGTGCCGTCTACCTGTCGCACGGCCTGGAGACGGCGCGCGTCCTGGTCGAGCGGCTCGTGGGCCCGTCGTTGGTGGCCGCGGCCGACCTCGGTGCCGGTCTGGACTGGAAGACGTCGTTGCAGGAGCTGTCCGCCGCGATGGGCCTGGGCGCACCGGTCTACGACGTCGACGGCGAGGGACCGGACCACGCCCGCACGTTCACGGCGCGCGCGGTCGTCGACGGCGTGGCTCGGGGCGTCGGCGTCGGGCGTGCCAAGAAGGTGGCCGAGCAGGACGCCGCAGCGGACGCGTACCGCGTGCTCGAGGAGCTGCGGGCGGCGCAGGCCTGACGTGCCCGAGCTGCCCGAGGTCGAGACCGTCCGCGACGGGCTGGCCAGGCACGTCCTCGGCCGGTCGGTGCTGAAGGTCGAGGTCAGCCGCGACTACAGCGTGCGCCGGCACGTCGGGGGGCCGCTCGACTTCGCCGGCCGGCTGGCGGGTCGCCGGTTCGACGCCGCGGTCCGGCGCGGAAAGTTCCTCTGGCTGCTGCTGGACGAGCCGGACGACGCCCTGCTGGCCCACCTGGGCATGAGCGGTCAGCTGCTGGTGCGCACCGAACCGGTCGACCACCCGCACCTGCGCGTCCGGCTCACGCTCGACGAGGGGTACCTGGACTTCGTCGACCAGCGGACGTTCGGGCACCTGAGCGTCCCGGACCTGGTGCCGACGCCGGACCACGGACCCGGCGGCCTGGGCTCGTCTCGACCGGTCCTGCCCGAGCCCGTCGCCCACATCGCCCGTGACCTGCTCGATCCCGCGCTCGACCACGACGCGTTGGTGCGGGCGGTCCGGCGCCGCAAGACCGGCCTGAAGCGTGCGCTGCTCGACCAGACGCTGGTCTCGGGCATCGGCAACATCTACGCCGACGAGGGTCTGTGGCGGGCGCAGCTGCACTACGCGCGCCCCACGGAGACGCTCCGCGTGGCGGAGGTCGAGCGCGCGCTGGCGGGTGCGCGTGAGGTCATGACGGAGGCGCTCGCGCAGGGCGGCACCAGCTTCGACGCCCTCTACGTGAACGTGAACGGGAACTCCGGGTACTTCGACCGGTCGCTCAAGGTGTATGCCCAGGAGGGCCGGCCGTGCCCGCGCTGCGGCACGCCGATCCGTCGCGACGAGTTCATGAACCGCTCGTCGTACAGCTGTCCGCACTGCCAGCCGCGCCCGCGCAACGGCCGCTTCTAGGCTCGCGGCACCACGTTCCGCTGCTCGGCACCCGACAGCAGCGCCAACAGGTTCTCCGTCACCAGCTCACCTGCGCCCAGCGGTCGCCCGCCCGCCGCGTGCGGGGTGACGAGGATCCGCGGCTCGGTCCACAGCGGGGAGTCGGCGGGCAGCGGCTCCGTGTCGAAGAC
Source organism: Cellulomonas sp. McL0617 (assembly GCF_049994875.1). Classification (GTDB taxonomy): domain Bacteria; phylum Actinomycetota; class Actinomycetes; order Actinomycetales; family Cellulomonadaceae; genus Cellulomonas. The sequence goes on along the minus strand of NZ_CP188256.1, from coordinate 2,898,551 downwards.
GTCGAGCGCGGCGCCCGCGATCCGGCCGTGCCTGATCGCCGACAGCAGGGCGTCCTCGTCCAGCACGGCGCCGCGGCCGACGTTGACGACGAACGCGTGGTCGGGCAACAGCTCGAAGACCGGCCCGTCCACCACGCGGGTGTTCTGCGGCGTCGCCGGCAGCAGCGAGACCAGGACGTCCGTGTGGGGGAGCGCGTCGGGCAGGTCGAACGTGGAGAGGACGGGGTAGCCGTGCCGGGTGCCGGCGGTCCGGGCGACGCCCTGGACCTCGGCACCCAGGGCCGTCAGCAGGGGGGCCAGCCGGCCCGCGATCGAGCCGAAGCCCCAGATCAGGACGCGCGCCTCGGCCAGGCTGCGGAACTCCAGGCCCGGCCGGAACTCCTGCATCCCGCCGAGGTCGTCCGCCCAACGGTGCTCGTCCTGCGCGCGGACGCAGTCGGGCAGCCGACGAGCCAGCGCCAGCAGCAGCGCGAGCGTGTGCTCGGCTACCGGCCCGTCGTGCAGCCCGCGACCCGACGTGATCACCACGTCGGGCGCGAAGCCGGCCGCCAGCACGGAGTCGGGACCCGCGGCGAGGGTCTGCACCCAGCGCAGCCGGGTCAGCCGACGGGCCGCGTCGGACAGCTGCCCGTGCCCGTTCCCCCAGACCACCAGGGCCTCGGCGTCGAGCGCGTCGTCGGGCAACGGTTCGGCGACGTCGTAGCGGACGACGTGGACTCCGTCCGGGACGACGGGCTCGTCGGACATCGAGGAGGGCAGCAGGAGGGTCGTCACCCTCGCTACGATGCCACCGTGCCCGCCAGCAGCGCTCCCGCAGAGGTCGAGGCTGAGCAGATCCATGTGCCCATCTCGGTGATGATCGTCGACGATCACGAGGTCGTGCGTCGAGGGATCGCCGAGGTGGTCGACCGTGCCGACGGGATGCGCGTCGTGGCCGAGGCGAGCTCCGTGGCCGAGGCGCTGCAGCGCGCCGCGCTCGTGCACCCCCGGGTGGTGCTCGTGGACCTGGCGCTGCCCGACGGCACGGGGATCGACCTGATGCACGCCCTGCGCAGGTCGTTGCCGGAGACGCGTTCGATCGTGCTCACCTCGTTCGACGAGGAGGACGCCATGGACGCGGCGCTCGAGGCCGGTGCCGCGGCGTTCCTGCTCAAGACGGTGCGCGGCACCGACATCTCCGACGCCATCCGTGCGGTCGCGGCTGGCCGGATGCTGCTCGACGAACGGTCGGTCACCCGTCACCGGTCGGGACACCCGGACCTGACCCGCACGCTCACGCCGAGCGAGCTGCGTGTGGTCGACCTCATCGGCGACGGCCTGTCGAACCGGCAGATCGCCGAGCGCCTGGGCGTCGTCGAGAAGACCGTGAAGAACCACATCACGTCGATCCTGGCCAAGCTGAGCCTGCAGCGCCGGACACAGGTGGCCGCGCTGGTGGCGTCCCGCAGGCACTCAGGCTGGCGCGGCGACGCCTAGCCGAGGTCCGTCGTACCCCGACCCGGCCACCGCCCACTCCCTGCCACTCGCGCCCACTCCTCCCGCGAAGTCGTGACAAGGCGACGAAGTCGTCAGCTGCAACCCACGACGTCGTCGCCAACTCACGAGTTCGGCGCCGACGAGCCTGAGCCGTCCCCAGGGCCAGGTCGTCCGCAGATGTCCCGGCGGTCGGCGACGACGGCATCGGGACGACGATCGTGTCGTCATGCCCAGACGACCGAACGACACCGCACCGATCCCGAGGGTCGCGCTGCCGGCGGTCGCGCTCGCGCGGCACCACCCGGAGACGGTGGTGCGCGAGCAGGTCCGCTCGGGTCGATGGGAACGGGTGGCCCGCGGTATCTACCTGCCCACGACTCCGTCACCCGATCCGTCACGAGATCGCGAGGTGGCGCTCGCCCGCATCGTCGGGGTGCACGACCGGCTCGATGCACCGCACTGGTTCAGCCACGTCTCCGCGGCCCTGCTCTGGGGTCTACCTGTGTGGGCATCCCCGACCACGACGCACCTGTACCGAGCGCACGGTGCCGGCATCGACAGCGACCGGCGGGTCACGAGCCACACCAGTGTGCCGCCCGCGGCCGAGCTCGCCGCGATCGGAACCCTTCCCGTCACGACGCTCGAACGCACTGTCGTCGACTGCGCGTCAGGCCTTCCGCCGCTCGCAGGGTTGGTCATCGCGGACTCAGCGCTGCGCGCGGGAGCCGACGTCGGAGTCATCGACTCGATCGTGGAGGCGCGCTCGGTACGACGAGGGATCGCGCGAGCGCGCGCGGTGATCGCGCTCGCCGACGGCGGTGCCGAGTCGCCGGGGGAGTCGGCGACCCGGTTCGTGGTGCTGCGGGACGGACTTCCTGTCCCGACGACACAGATCGCCGTGCCGACACGCCTCGGCGTCTTCTGGTCGGACCTGGGCTGGCCGCAGTGGCGGTTGCTGCTCGAGTACGACGGTCGTTCGAAGTACTCCGACGCCGCGTCGGAACAGTTCATGCGGGAGAAGCGCCGGCACGACGCCGTGGTGGAAGCCGGCTGGCGCGCCTTACGGGTGACGAAGGAGGACCTCACCGGCAGCACGCTGACCCGCCGGATCCTCCCGTTGCTGCCAGCCGAGGTTCGAGTGGGCCTCCTCCGCCGCCGCGACCTGATGGGGTGAAGGTCCGGGCGTCGGCCGAAGTCGTGACCTTCCGACGAGGACGTGGGTCGCAACCGACGAGTTGGTCGGAGAGTGACGAATTCGGGCTCCGGATCCGGCGGACCCGGGGCTCCGGCCGGCCGGAGCCCTGCCTAGCGCAGGAGGCCGGCCGGGGCCGGGTCGTCGCGCCAGAGGCGTTCGGTCACCTGCTCGACCAGGGCGTCGACATCGGGTTCGTCGGCACCCTGCCACTGGTCGATCATCGTGCGCAGCTTGGCGCGCTCGTTGTTCTTGAGCTGCTCGGCGACCGCGTCGCCGGCCACGGTCGGTGTCACCGTCTGGCCGTCGATCGATACCAGGCCCCTGTCGCGCAGGGACTCGGCGGTATGGACCACGGCAGCCCGTTCGACGCCCGACTTCTCGACCATGACGTCGATGGTCCGTGATCGGACGGCCGAGACGCGGGACAGCAGCCAGCTCTGCCCGGGCGTCACGTCGACGTCGAGACCCTCGTTGAGGATCGCGTACGCCCGGAGGGGATCCTGGTGGCCGACCTGGCGCCAGAGCAGCAGGCGCAGCTCTTCGTAGGACGTGCGGCTCGCGGGCAGCGCGAACGACTCGCCGGGGTCGGGGCGGCTGGCGGCGGTGCGGAGCGTGACCTCCGGGATGAGCCAGGCGAGGACGAAGGCCAGCGCACCGACGGGGACCGCGTACAGGAAGATCGTGTGGATCGCGTCCGAGTACCCGTCGAGGAACCAGTTCTGGACGGCCGGTGAGCACGAGGCGAGCGCCTCGGACGTGGCGCTGAGCGCGGGCGCCGCGCAGGGCCCCACCGCGTCCGCCGGTGGGGCGACAGCGAGGTTGCTGGTCAGCTTCGACGTGAACACGGAGCCGAACACCGCCACCCCGACGCAGCTGCCGATCGTCCGGAAGAAGGTCGCACCGCTGGTGCCGACGCCCAGGTCGCGGTACTCGACCGCGTTCTGCACGGCCAGGACGAGCACCTGCATGACCAGGCCGAGCCCGGCGCCGAGCACGAACATCGAGAGCCCGGACTGCAACGAGGTGGTCTCGCGGCTCATCAGCGAGAGGAGGTAGAGCCCGATGGTGAACACCGCCGTGCCGACGATGGGGAACACCTTGTACCGGCCGGTGCGGCTGATCAGCTGGCCGCTGCCGATCGAGGTGAGCAGCAGCCCGAGCATCATCGGGATCATCTCGAGGCCGGACTGCGTGGGCGTCGCGCCCTGGACCTGCTGGAGGTAGAGCGGCAGGTAGGTGATCGACCCGAACATCGCGAAGCCCACGACGAAGCCGACGACCGCGGTGGTGGAGAACACGCGGTTCTTGAAGAGCCGCAGCGGCATGACCGGCTCGGGGACGCGGGCCTCGACGAACCCGAACGCCACGACGCAGACGACCGCGAGAACCCCCAGCCCGATCACCTGGACCGAGTCCCACGCCCAGGTCCGACCACCCAGGCTGGTGACGAGCACGACGGACGTCGCGAACGTGGCGAGCAGCAGGATGCCCGCGTAGTCGATCTTCGGGGACCGCGTGGACCGCGTCACGGGTAGCACCGCGAGCACGACCGCGAGCGCCACGGCACCGATCGGCAGGTTGATGTAGAAGACCCACCGCCAGCTGAAGTTGTCCACGAAGAAGCCGCCCAGCAGCGGCCCCGCGACGCTGGAGATCCCGAAGACGGCCCCGAACGCGCCCTGGTACCGGCCGCGCTCCCGGGCGGGGACGACATCACCGATGATCGCCTGCGACAGGACCATGAGCCCGCCACCGCCCGCGCCCTGCACCGCTCGCCAGATGATGAGCTGCGTCATCGTCTGCGAGGTCCCGGCCAGTGCCGAGCCGACCAGGAAGATGACGATGCAGGTGACGAAGAGGATCTTGCGGCCGTAGAGGTCGCCCAGCTTGCCCCACAACGGCGTGGTCGCCGTCGAGGCGAGCATGTACGCGGTGACCACCCAGGACAGGTGCTCCGCGCCGCCGAGGTCGCGCACGATCGTCGGCAGGGCCGTCGCGACGATCGTCTGGTCGAGCGCCGCCAGCAGCATGGCGAGCATGAGCCCGCCGAAGATCGCCCAGATCGCGCGTTGCGTGAGCTGGGCGCCCGGAGCTGGTTCCACCTGTGCCTGCGCCACCGAGACCTCCCCGACCCCGTCGGTCAGGGCAACGGCGCCGACCAGACGAGCTGCGTGCCCCCGCCCTGGTGCGGCGACCCCAGACTGAACGTCCCACCTCGCGCGCGGGCCCGCGAGGCGAGATTGGCGGAGCCCGAGCGGCGGGCGGGTCCGGTCGGCATCCCGTGGCCGTCGTCGTCGACCTCCACGACCACCCCGGACGACGTCACGGCGAGCCGCACGTCGACCCGGTGGGCCTCCGCGTGGCGGGCGGCGTTGGCGAGCGCCTCGCGCAGGACCGCGACGACGTCGCCGGCGAGCGGGCCCGCGACGCGCTCGTCCAGCCGGTCCTCGTCGAGGTCACCCTCGGCCACGGGCGAGCCGTCGAGGGTCGCGACGAAGGTGGGCGCGAAGCCGAGCCCCGTCCGCGCCAGGTCGATCTCCCGGCGCAGGCGTGCGACGACGCCGACGCCACCGTCGGGGTCGCGCAGGTCGTGCACGATGTGCCGGATCTCCCGCACGGAGCCGTCGACGCTCTCCAGGGCGTCGTCGACGATGCCGGTGAGCTCGGTGGCGTCGACCCCGCGCGCGGCTCGTCGGCGCACCGTCTCCAGCTGCAGCCCGGTGGCGAACAGCTGCTGGATGGCCAGGTCGTGCAGGTCCCGCGCGATCCGCTCGCGCTCGTCGAGCAACGTCGCCGCGTCCTGAGCGGCACGCGCCTCGGCCAGCACGTATGCGAGGGCGGCCTGCTCCGCGAACGAGACGGCGGTGCCCAGGTCGGCGTCGTCGAACAGCGCGCCGCCCACCCGGCGCAGCAGGATCAGCACCCCGAGCCCGCGACCCGGGGCGCGGAACGGCGCGAAGAGCGCGGGTCCGAAGGCGCGCATCGCCGGCACGGCGACCGGCGTCGCGGCCTGCAGGGAGGCGACCGTCATGCCCCTGCCGGTCATCAGGACGGCGTTCGCCCGGGAGCCGGTCGGCATGGGCGCCCCGAGCAGGTGGTGGCTGTCCTGCCCGGACGTGAGCTCGACCAGGAGCTCGCCGTCGACCCCGGGAAGCGCGAGCGCGACCGTCTCGGCGCCGCCCACCTCCCGGGCCGTCGAGGCGATGAGCCGGAGGGCGTCCTCGGCGTCGACCCCCTTGAGCAGCATCGTCGTGATGGCCTGCTCCGCCCGGAGCCACGTCTCGCGCTGGTCCGCCTCCGCGAACAGCTGGGCGTTCGCGATCGCGGCACCGGCGGCCGCGGCCAGCGCCTCGGCGATCTTCTCGTCGGCGGCCGTGAACGGCACCGGCTTGCCCGCCAGGTACAGGTGCCCGAACACCCGCGTGCCTACGTGCAGCGTCGCGCCGAGGAACGTCGTCGGCGTCCCGACGCGCCCGAACCCGTCGAAGGACGGGTGCCGACGCAGGTCGGCCAGCCGGTGCGCGCCCTGTGCGGGCAGGGCGCCGAGGACCGCCGGGCGCTGCGGACCGTCGCGGAGGGCCTTGGCCAGGGCGCCCGCCTGGCCGGTCCGCACGAAGGTGATCGACCGGCCGTGCGCGTCGCGGACGTCGATGGCGCCGTACCTCGCGCCGGTCAGTCGGGCGCTGACGCGGACGAACCGGTCGAGGACGGTGTCGAGGTCGACCTCGCCGGCGACCGAGACCATGGCGTCGAGCAGCTGGTCGAGCATGTCGGGCGTCAGCGGGGCCGCGTCAGGCACGAGCAGTCCCTCCGCCCTCGCTCTCCAGGTCCAGCGCCTCACGGTAGCCGGGAACGCCGGCCCGCAGGTCGGCATGCGAGCCGCGGGCCCGGACGCGTCCGCCGTCGAGCCACAGCACGTCGTCCGCCGCCGCGAGCGGCGTGAGGCGGTGCGTCACGACGACGACACCGCGGGGGTCCCGCAGCAGGTCGGTGACCAGCGCGTCGGCCGTGGCCGGGTCGAGGTGCTCGGCGGGCTCGTCGAGCAGGAGCAGGGGTGCCGACGAGAGCAGGGCGCGGGCCACGAGGAGGCGGCGGCGTTCGCCGCCGGAGACCGTGCGGGCGTCGGGGCCGAGCAGGGTGTCGAGACCTTCCGGCAGCCCGGCCAGCCAGGGTCCCAGAGCTACGCGTCCCAGCGCCGCCGTCGCCTCGTCGCGCGTCACGTCGCCGCGGGCCACCCGCAGGTTCTCCAGGACCGTCGTGCCGAACACGTGCGCGTCCTCGGTGCCCACCAGGACGGTCGCGGTGACCGCCTCGCGTCCGTAGTCGGCGACAGGCACGCCGTCCAGCGTCAGGGCGCCCGACCGAGCGGGCAGGAGTCCGGCGAGGGTCAGCAGCGTCGTCGTCTTGCCGGTGCCCGACGGGCCGACGATCGCGATCGAGCGACCGGGTCGGAGCGCGAGGTCGAGGTCGTCCACGACCGTCGGGCCGTCCGGCCAGGCGCACGACAGCGCGACCGCCTCGAGCGACGGCACGGGTCGGCGTGCGTCATCCTGCACCGCGACGGGCCCGGCCGCGCCGTCGTCGAGGAGCGCTAGCACCCGGGCGGCCGCGGCGCGCGAACGGTGCACCTGGATCATGGCTGCGGGCAGCAGGGTGGTCGCCTCGAACGCGGCGAGCGGTGTCAGCACGATGACGGCGAGGTCGACGGCCGAGAGCCGGCCCGAGGTCACGGCCGGGATCCCGGTGACGAGCGCGGCGAGGACGGCCAGCCCGACGGCCAGCTGTCCGAGCCCCGCGGCGAGCGCTGCCGACGGTGCGCCGTGGTCGGTCGCGTCCGCGATCTGTTCGTCGGCGACGCGCAGCGCGGTCAGCTCCTGCGCCACGCGGCCGCCGACCGAGAGCGGACCGGCGTCGTCGAGCAGCCCGAGCGCCGCGGCCGTCATGTCGGACCGGCCCTGCGTCGCACGCTGCTCGCTGATCCGTGCGCCACGCGACGCGAGCGCCGGCGCGGCCACGCCCGCGAGCACGAGGCAGGCGGCGAGCGCGAGCCCGGCCGGCGGCCAGAACAGGCACATCGCCACCGAGGTCAGCAGCCCGAGCAGCGTCGCGACGCCGATCGGCAGCAGCCCGCGGACGACGACGTCGCCCACGGCGTCGACGTCCGCCCCGACCCGGGCGAGCAGGTCGCCGCGGCGCAGTCGCACCAGCGCGTCGGGTCGGCCGACGGCGAGCCGGTCGTAGAGGGTCGTGCGCAGCTGGGTCATGCCGCGCAGTGCGACGTCGTGCGAGACCAGCCGTTCGACGTAGCGCAGGACCCCGCGCCCGATGCCGAACGCGCGGACCGCGACCGTCGCGACGGACAGCGCGAGCACGTCGGGCATCTGCGAGGCGCGGGCGATCAGCCAGGCGGCGGTGCCGGCGAGGGCGACGGCGCAGCCGAGGGCCAGGGTGCCCAGCAGCAGGGCGAGGGCCGCGCGTGTCCGGTCGACGTCGAGCAGCATCACGCCACGCCGAAGGGTCCCGGCGGGCCTCATGCCGGCACCGCCGTGTCCATCGTGTCGACCGCGCTGCGGACCTCCACGACGACGTCGGCGCAGGCCACCAGCGAGGGCCGGTGCGCGACGAGGAGGACCGTCCGACCGGCCTCGCGCAGGGCCCGGACGGTGTCCAGGACCACCGCCTCGCCGGCCGCGTCGAGGTGCGCGGTCGGCTCGTCGAGGATCACCAGGGGAGCCTCCGAGACCAGGGCCCGGGTCAGGGCGACCCGCTGCCGCTGACCGAGGCTCAGACCCTCCCCGCCGCGGCCGAGCTCGGTCTGCCAGCCGTCGGGGAGCGTCGCCAGGACCGCGTCGAGACCCGTGCGCGCGGCCGCTGCGGCGTCCGGTCGCCCGACGATCGACGCGATCGTGCCCGGTTCGAGCACCGGTCGCTGGGGGAGCCAGGAGACCTGGGACCACAGCGTCGCCGGGTCGACGTCGGCGAGGTCGAGCGTCCCGACCGTCGCCGACCCCGCGTCGGGCCGGACCAGGCCCAGCAGGACCTCGACGGCGGTGGTCTTGCCGACGCCGCTGGGTCCGGTCAGTGCGACCACGGTGCCGGGACGCAGGGACAGGTCGAGGGCGGCCGGGGTGCGTCCGCCGGCGGTCCGCACGCTGACGCTGGTCAGCGCGATCGTCGCGGTGCTCAGGTCGGGCGCGGGGGTGGTGCCTCGGGGGAGGACCGGTGTCTCCAGGACGGCGAACGCCTGCGCCGCGGCCGCGACCCCGTCGGCGGCCGCATGGAACTGCGTCCCCACCTGGCGCAACGGCAGGAACACCTCGGGGGCCAGCACGAGCACGGCGATCCCGGTGGTCAGCGCGAGGTCGCCGGACACGAGCCGCAGCCCGATCGCGACGGCCACCAGCGCGACCGACAACGTGGTCAGCAGCTCGAGGACCATGCCGGACAGGAACGCGATCCGCAGGGTGCCCATCGTGGCCTCGCGGTGGGCGTCGCCGAGCACGCGCACGCGTGCGCCCTGCCCACGCTCGCGGCCGTGCGCGCGCAGCGTGGGCAACCCGGACAGGAGGTCGAGCACCTGCGCACCGAGCCGCTGCATCGCGACGAGCCCGCGCTCGGACCGCCCCTGCGTGAGGCGGCCGATCAGGATCATGAAGATCGGCACCAGCGGCAGGACCGCGACCATGATCGCCGCCGACACCCAGTCCAGCCCGAGCACCACCAGCAGGACGCCGGGGGTCACGGTGGCGGCGAGCAGCAGCTGCGGCAGGTAGCGGACGAAGTACGGCTGCAGGTTGTCGAGGCCGCGGGTGGCCAGCGTGGCGACCGCCGGTCCCTCGCCGGACGCGAGCCAGCGCGGGCCGAGCGCCACGGCGTGCTCGACCACCTGCTCGCGCAGCTCAGCGATCGTCGCGGTCGCCGCGCGGTGCGCGAACCGCTCCTGACCGGCGGTCACGAGCATCCGTGCGACCACGACGACCGCGAGCCACGCGATCGTCGGTGCGAGCGAGGCGAGCGTCGCGCCGTCGTGGACCGCGGAACCGAGAGCGTGCGCGAGCAGCAGCGCCTGGCAGACGACGAGCGCCGCGGTGACCACGCCGAACGCCGTGGTCAGGTAGACGTAGCCCCGGGCCGACCGGGCGTACCGGAGCAGCCGGGGATCGAGCGGCCTCACCCCTTCTCAGCCGGCTCGGGCTCCAGCGGCGGGACCTTGTCGAACGTCAGGCCCGTGTGCTCGGGGATGCTCGACGACGAGATCCGCTTGCGGAACACCCAGTACGTCCAGCCCTGGTAGATCAGGACGATCGGCGTGAGGACGACGGCCACCCACGTCATGACGACGAGCGTGTAGTGCGTCGAGGACGCGTTGCTGATGGTCAGCGAGTTGGCAGGGTCGAACGCCGGCATCACGTCGGGGTACATCGAACCGAAGATCAGCACCACGGCCGCGATGATCGCCACGGCGGAGGCGCTGAACGCGAGCCCCTCGCGACGACCCCGCGCCGCGACCACGACCACGACGAGCGAGACGGCGGCGACCGCTACGGCGATCCACGTCCACGCCACCGAGTAGGCGACCTGCGCCCACATGGCCCAGGCGGCCGCCACGACGAGCGTGACGATCGACGACCGTGCCGCGAACGTGCCGGCGCGGTCCCGGATCGAGCCGTCGGACTTGAGGGCCAGGAACACCGCCCCGTGCGTGAGGAACAGGAGCAGCGTCGTCACGCCGCCGAGGAGCGCGAACGGGTTGAGCAGCGCCCAGAAGCCCCCGACGTACTGGTGGTCGGCGTCGAGCTCGACCCCGCGCACGAGGTTGGCGAACGCGACGCCCCAGAGCATGGAGGGCACGAACGACCCGAAGATCAGCGCGCCGTCGGCGAGCGAGCGCCACCGGTCGCTGTTGATCTTGCCGCGCCACTCGAACGCCACGATGCGCACGATGAGGGCGACCAGGATGAGCAGCAGCGCCAGGTAGAAGCCGGAGAACATCGTGGCGTACCACTCGGGGAAGGCCGCGAACGTGGCGCCGCCGGCCGTGATCAGCCACACCTCGTTGCCGTCCCAGACCGGCCCGATCGTGTTGATCATGACGCGGCGGTCCCGGTCCCGCTGGGCCCGGTCCCCGCGGGCGAGAAGGCCGAGCAGCATGCCGACGCCGAAGTCGAAGCCCTCCAGGACGAGGTAGCCGGTCCAGAGGACGGCGATGAGCAGGAACCACACGACGGTCAGATCCATGGCCGGGCTCCTCTCAGTACGCGAACGACAGCGGGCGGGCCGCGGCGTCCGGGTCGTTGGGGTCGACGTGGTTCTCGGGGTTGTCGGGGCTCGGGTCGTGCTCCGTGTCCGCGACGCCCTGGATCGTGTAGCGATGCATCAGGCGGTACCAGAACACGGCGAGCACCCCGTAGAGCAGCGTGAAGGTGACCAGCGACGTGACCACGGTCCCGGTCCCGACGACGGTGGACACGCCGCGCTGCGTCAGCAGCCAGACGCCGTCGACGCCCGTGGGGTTCGGGGCCACCACCCACGGCTGGCGGCCCATCTCGGTGAAGATCCAGCCGAACGACGACGCGAGGAACGGCGTCACGATGGCGACGATGCCGAGCCGTCCGATCCAGACGTTGCCGGTCACCCGACCGCGCCGCGTCACCCAGAACGCGAAGACGGCGAGCGCCGCCGAGCCGATGCCGAACCCGATCATCAGACGGAACGACCAGTAGGTGATCAGCAGGTTCGGCTGGTAGGAGATCGGGTTGCCGGCGTCGTCGGTGAAGCCGTACTTCGCCTCGTACTGCTTCTGCAGGTCCTCGACGCCGGGCAGGGGAGCGCTCCAGTCGCCGCTGGCCAGGAAGCTCGTGAGGCCCGGGATCTCGATGACGTGCCGCACGCCCTCGCAGGAGTTGCTGAGGTCGCCGATGGCCAGCAGGGAGAACGACGCGCCGTCCACCGTCTCGCACAGGGCCTCCGCCGACGACATCTTCATCGGCTGCTGCTGGAACATGAGCTTGGCCTGCTGGTCGCCGCTCAGCGCCACCCCGGCGCCGGCGACGAACATGACGATGACGCCCAGCACGACGGCCGGCCGGTAGACGTCGCGCGCCTTGTCCACCTGCCCGGCGCGCACCAGCCGCACCATCCACCAGGCCGAGATGCCCGCGACGAAGGTGCCGGCCGTGACGAACGCCGCGGTGATCGTGTGCGGGAACGCGGCCCACAGCGTCGAGTTGGTGAGCACCGCGCCGATGTCGTTCATCTCGGCGCGGCCGGTGGCCTCGTTCCAGACCGCACCCACGGGGTGCTGCATCCACGAGTTCGCCGCGAGGATGAAGAACGCGGACAGGTTGGTGGACAGCGCGACGAGCCAGATGGTGGCGAGGTGCACCTTCTTCGGGAGCTTGTCCCAGCCGAAGATCCACAGGCCGAGGAACGTCGACTCGACGAAGAACGCGGCCAGCGCCTCCATGGCCAGAGGAGCCCCGAACACGTCGCCGACGAACCGCGAGTACTCCGACCAGTTCATGCCGAACTGGAACTCCTGGACGATGCCGGTGGCCACGCCGATCGCGAAGTTGATCAGCAGCAGCTTGCCGAAGAACTTGGTCAGCCGCAGCCACCGCTCGTTGCCGGTGACCACCCAGATGGTCTGCATGATCGCGACCAGCGGCGCGAGCCCGATCGTGAGCGGCACGAAGATGAAGTGGTAGACGGTCGTGACGCCGAACTGCAGGCGGGCCAGGTCGAGCGGGTCCACGGGAGCCCTCCGTCGGGGGTGGTCGAGGCGGTCAGCCCCATCCTGCCCCTCCCGGCCGGGCTTGCGACCAGGGACCTTTGGCAGGTTCGCCACATCCGGCGTCTGCGATACGACTCGTGCGGAGCGTCGCTGCGACCGGGGGATCGCTGTGCGATACTGGCCGCGGCTCCCTGGGCGACCACACCGTCACGGGACCCTTGAGCTCGCAGCATCACCTTGTCGTGCGCGCCAGCCGCCGCCCTGCCAGCCGGACGCCCCAGATCGGGACGCCGGCCCGGCCTCGCAGGCGATGGCGCCGACCCGGTGCAGCAGCCACGACCGCCGACTTTCCGTCGCCGCGCAGAACGCGTGCGACGACCGACCTGCCGAGTACCGCCTGATGTGTGGGTGGCGATGCCCGGTACCCAGGAGCACTTCGCGTGACCGACGAGAACACCCTCACCAACGCAGCAGCGACGAGCGCCGAGGGTGAGGCAGCAACGACCGCCCCGCGCCGTCGTCGCGCCACCCGCGTCACCGCGGCGCCCAGCAACGAGGCCGCGGCCGAGGCCGTGACGACGCTCCCGGCTGTCGAGCCGGCCGCCGTCGAGGCTGCCGTCGCGCCGGTGGCGCAGGCCGAGCCCGCCGCGCCGCCCGCGGCACCCGTCAAGAAGTCCCGCCGCGTCACCCGCACGGTCGTGCCCGTGAGCGCCGACGAGGTCGCCTCCGCCGAGCCCGTCGCGGAGCCGGCCGCCACCGAGCCCGACGCCGCCACCGAGCCCGCTGCCGCCACCGAGCCCGCTGCCGCCACCGAGCCCGACGCGGTCGCCGAGCAGGCCGATGCGCCCGAGGAGGCCGCGCCTGCCAAGGCGCCGCGCCGCCGCCGAGCGAGCACCCGTCCCGTCGCGACGCCGGAGCCGGTGGCCGAGCCGGAGCCGACCGAGGACGAGGTCGTCGCCGAGGACGAGGCGCCCGTCGCGCCCACGATCGACGTGCTCGCGGAGCTCGCCGCGAACCCGCCGGCCTCCGCAGAGGCCGCTGGGTCGGTCGCGCCTGTCGCGTCCACCACCAGCACCACGACGACCGGACCGCGGTTCGCCACCACCGCCCTGCTGTTCCAGGCGCCGGACCCGAGCGCGACCCGCCCCCGCCGCCGGCGCGCCCAGGCGAGCACCGGTTCGCCGGAGGAGATCTCCGAGGCAGCGCACCGCGTGGAGGCCGAGACCGTCGAACCGGCCGCGCTCGAGACCGTCGACGCGCCCGAGGCCGAGGCAGCTGCGAGCGAGACCGGCTCGCCGGCGTCGCGCAGCTCGCGCCGCCGCGGCCGCCGTGGTCGCAGCGGCGGGGCCGCCGGGGGCGCGGGCACCGACAAGTCGCAGGACGACGAGACCGACGACGCCGACGACCTCGAGGCCGCCTTCGCGCGGGACCTCGCGCAGGATCTCGCGCAGTCGCAGGACCGTGCCGACGCGGATGACGCGGACGACGCCGGCGCAGCAGACCAGGACGACGACGAGTCCGACGACGAGGACGGCGACGACGGCGAGGGTGCCGACGGCGCAGCGACGGGCGCGGGCGCACCGCGCCGTCGTCGTCGCCGCGGCGGCCGCGGGCGGCGCAGCCGCTCCGACGGTCCGGCGTCGCAGGGCGCGTCCGACGACGACGAGCCCGACGACGGTGCTGCCGGCGACGAGTCGGACGGCGCCGACGAGGACGACACGGACGAGAACGGGTCGGACGAGGCGGGCTCGAGCCGTCGTCGTCGGCGCCGTCGTCGGGGGTCCTCGGGCGGTCAGGGCGAGGGCGGCGGCGGCGAGCCGCGCACGGCTCGCCCCCGGACGCCGAGCGACGAGGTCACCGCGCTGCGCGGCTCGACCCGGCTCGAGGCCAAGCGCCAGCGGCGCCGCGACGGTCGGGACGCCGGTCGACGTCGCCAGATCATCACCGAGTCGGAGTTCCTGGCGCGCCGCGAGTCCGTCGAGCGCACGATGATCGTGCGCGAGAAGAACGAGCGCACGCAGATCGCGGTGCTCGAGGACGGCGTGCTGGTCGAGCACTACGTGTCCAACCAGGCGCAGACGTCGATGGTCGGCAACGTGTACCTCGGCCGCGTGCAGAACGTGCTGCCGAGCATGGAGGCCGCCTTCGTCGACGTCGGCAAGGGCCGCAACGCCGTGCTCTACGCGGGCGAGGTCAACTGGGACGCGACCGGCCTCGAGGGCGGGTCCGCCCGTCGGATCGAGCAGGCGCTGAAGTCCGGCGACCCCGTGCTCGTGCAGGTCACCAAGGACCCGATCGGCCACAAGGGCGCGCGCCTGACCTCGCAGGTCACGCTCGCCGGCCGCTACCTCGTCTACGTGCCCGGTGGCGGCATGACCGGCATCAGCCGCAAGCTGCCCGACACGGAGCGCAACCGCCTCAAGCGGATCCTGCGCGAGATCGTCCCGGACTCCGCCGGCGTCATCGTTCGCACCGCGGCCGAGGGGGCCTCGGAGGACGAGCTGCGCGCCGACATCGCCCGCCTGCAGGGTCAGTGGGAGGCGATCGAGAAGAAGTCGAAGACCGCGTCCGCGCCGGCGTTGCTGCAGGGCGAGCCGGACATGGCCATCCGCGTCGTCCGCGACATCTTCAACGACGACTTCAGCAAGCTCGTCGTCGAGGGTGGCGAGGCCTGGTCGACGATCTCGTCCTACATCGACGAGCTCGCGCCGGACCTCGCGCAGAAGGTCGAGCGCTGGACGTCCCAGACCGACGTGTTCTCCGTGCACCGCATCGACGAGCAGCTGGCCAAGGGCATGGACCGCAAGGTCTGGCTGCCGTCGGGTGGCTCGCTCGTGATCGACCGCACCGAGGCCATGACCGTGGTCGACGTCAACACCGGCAAGTTCACGGGCTCGGGCGGCACGCTCGAGGAGACGGTGACGCGCAACAACCTCGAGGCCGCCGAGGAGATCGTCCGCCAGCTCCGGCTGCGCGACATCGGCGGCATCATCGTCATCGACTTCATCGACATGGTGCTCGAGTCCAACCGCGACCTGGTCCTGCGCCGCCTGGTCGAGTGCCTCGGGCGCGACCGCACCAAGCACCAGGTGGCCGAGGTCACCTCGTTGGGCCTCGTGCAGATGACCCGCAAGCGCGTCGGCCAGGGTCTGGTCGAGGCGTTCAGCGAGACGTGCGAGCACTGCCACGGTCGCGGCTTCATCGTGCACGACGAGCCCATCGAGAAGAACAACCAGCGGCCCGAGGCGGGCGAGCAGCAGGCGCCGAGCAACGGCGACGGTGCCGCACCGCGGTCGCGTCGCAAGCGCGGCGGGACGGCCAAGGAGCCGGTATCCCACGCGCCGCACGCGGGCGTGCCGGTCCTGCCCGAGGCGCGTGAGGCCGTCAAGGCCACCCTCGCGACCATCGCGGCGGCCGCGGCGCACGCGCACGAGCACGACCACGACCACGCCCCGGCCGGCGCTCCGGACCAGGAGTCGCCCGTCGACGAGGTCGGCGAGGTCGAGACCGAGCAGGTCGCGCCCGCGCCGCCGGCGCTGGACGTGTTCGCCGAGCTCGCGGTCTCGCACCCAGAGGCCACCGTGGCGGGCCCGCAGGAGTCGGCGCAGGAGGAGCTGGAGGAGCTGGAGCTCACCCCGGTCCCGGCCGACGTGTTCGAGGCTGACGCCGAGGACGAGGCTGAGAACGAGGCTGAGAGCGAGGCCGAGGACGAGTCCGAGCGCGAGGCCGGGGACGAGTCCCAGGAGGAGCCCTCGGTCGAGCACGAGACCGAGAACGAGTCCCACCAGGAGCACGAGCAGCACTGAGCCCGCTCGGGGGCGGCGTGCGTTCGGTCACGTCGCCCGCGGGGGGAGCCGTCCAGGTTTGACCCTGGCGCGTGCGGTCCGTACTCTTGAACGTCGGCGCGTCGTGCGCGCTGATCATGCGTGCCGCTCTATTCCGATAGATCAGCGTCGACGCGAACCCCCACGGGAACCGGTGCACACCGGTGGTGCGGGATGTGCGCGGACGTCGGCAGGTAGCGCAGGTACAAGCAGTTCTATGACATTCGCAGTTCGACGAGCAGAGATGAGCAGCAACGTGGTGTACGCGATCGTGAAGGCTGGCGGCCGCCAGGAGAAGGTCGCTGTCGGCGACGTCGTCGTCGTCGACCGCCTCTCCGCGCAGGCCGGCTCGACCGTCGAGCTGACCGCCCTGCTGCTCGTCGACGGTGCGACGGTCACCACCGACGCCTCGGCGCTGGCCAAGGTGAAGGTGACGGCGGAGGTCGTGCGGGACGAGAAGGGTCCCAAGATCGACATCCTCAAGTACAAGAACAAGACCGGCTACCGCAAGCGCCAGGGTCACCGCCAGAAGCTGACCCGCCTCAAGGTCACCGGCATCTCCTGATCTCGCGCCGTCGGCCGTACGGCCACAGGCACGCCCAGCCCCCCACACTTCTGAGCACGAAAGCAGGTTCGTCATGGCACACAAGAAGGGCGCGAGCTCCTCGCGCAACGGTCGCGACTCGAACGCCCAGCGCCTGGGCGTCAAGCGCTTCGGTGGCCAGGTCGTCAAGGCCGGCGAGATCATCGTCCGCCAGCGCGGCACGCACTTCCACCCCGGCGTGAACGTCGGCCGTGGCGGCGACGACACCCTGTTCGCCCTGGCGCCCGGTGCGGTCACGTTCGGCACCCGTCGCGGCCGCAAGGTCATCGATGTCGTGGCTGCCGCCCAGGTCTGAGACCTCGGCATGACGACGCGGCACCTGTCCGCGTCGCAGATTCTTGTGGATGGGGCGCACCGGTGCGGTGCGCCCCTTTCGCGTGTGAGTACACAATGAGCAAGAAGGAGGTCCAGCCGTGGTGACATTCGTCGACCGGGTCGTGCTGCATGCGACCGGCGGTGACGGTGGGCACGGCTGTGCGTCCATCCACCGGGAGAAGTTCAAGCCCTTGGCCGGCCCGGATGGCGGCACGGGTGGGAACGGCGGCTCGGTGATCCTCGAGGTCGACCCGCAGATCACGACGCTGATGGACTTCCACCACCAGTCGCACCGGCACGCCCCGTCGGGCACCCAGGGCATGGGCGACTGGCGGTCCGGCTCCACCGGCGCCGACCTGGTGCTCGGGGTTCCCGACGGCACCGTGGTCAAGGACACCGACGGCACCGTCCTCGCGGACCTCGTGGGCATTGGCGCCCAGGTGACCATCGCCGCCGGCGGGCGCGGTGGTCTGGGCAACTTCGCGCTGGCCTCTGCCCGGCGCATCGCCCCCGGCTTCGCACTCCTGGGTGAGCCGGGTGAGGCCCAGGACGTCGTCCTCGAGCTCAAGTCGATCGCCGACGTCGCCCTCGTCGGCTACCCGAGCGCCGGCAAGTCCAGCCTGGTCGCCGCCATCTCGGCCGCCCGGCCGAAGATCGCCGACTACCCGTTCACCACGCTGGTGCCCAACCTCGGCGTCGTGCAGGCCGGCACCGCCCGATACACCGTTGCGGACGTGCCCGGCCTCATCCCGGGTGCCTCCGAGGGCCGTGGGCTCGGCCTGGAGTTCCTGCGCCACATCGAGCGCTGCGCGGTCATCGTGCACGTCCTCGACTGCGCGACCCTCGAGCCCGACCGTGACCCGATCTCCGACCTCGACGTCATCGAGGCCGAGCTCGCGACGTACGCCGGCGACCTGGGCATCGAGGGCGGCCGGGTGCCGATCACCGAGCGCCCGCAGATCGTCGTGCTCAACAAGATCGACGTCCCCGAGGCGCGCGAGCTCGCCGAGCTGGTCAAGCCCGATCTCGAGGCCCGTGGCCTGCGCGTCTTCGAGATCTCCACGGCGAGCCACGAGGGATTGCGCCTGCTGACCTATGCGCTCGGTGAGATCGTCGACAAGGCTCGTCGCGACGCCCCGGTGCCGGAGAACACGCGCGTCATCCTGCGGCCCAAGGCCGTCGACGACGCGGGGTTCACGGTCACGCGGCGCGAGGTCGAGGGCCAGGGCGTGTACTACTCGGTGCGCGGCGAGAAGCCCGAGCGCTGGTGCCGCCAGACCAACTTCACCAACGACGAGGCCGTGGGGTACCTCGCCGACCGGCTGGCGCGCCTCGGCGTCGAGGAGAAGCTGTTCGCCGTCGGCGCGGTGCCCGGCGACGAGGTGCGGATCGGGCCCGAGCACAACGCGGTCATCTTCGACTGGGAGCCGACGCTCATGACGGGCTCCGAGATCCTCGTGGGCCCGCGCGGCGTCGACACGCGCCTCGAGGACCGTTCGCGCCCGTCGCGTGGCGAGAAGCGCGTGCAGTACAAGGAGCGCATGGATGCCAAGACGGAGGCGCGCGAGGAGCTCTGGACCGAGCGCGAGGCCGGAGTCTGGGCGGACCCGTCGAAGGACTGAAGCAGGACCGAGGCAGCACTGACGTCCGCCTCGCGGATATGAGCGATGCTCAGCCGCCGTTGCGCGGCAGAATGCCGCACGTGACCGTCGACGCCGTCCAGGACCGCCAGCAGCTGGCCACGGCGGCGCGCGTCGTCGTGAAGATCGGGTCGTCGTCGCTGACGACGCCCGACGGTCGCCTCGCGCCGGAGCGGCTCAACGCGCTGGTCGAGGTGCTCGCGGCGCGCCGCGCGGCCGGCGGCCAGGTGGTGCTCGTGTCGTCCGGTGCGATCGCAGCTGGCATCGGTCCGCTGGGCCTGGCCACCCGGCCCAAGGACCTGGCGACGCAGCAGGCGGCCGCCTCGGTCGGCCAGGGCCTGCTCGTCGCGCACTACACCGCCGCGTTCGCGCGCCACGGTCTGCAGGTCGGGCAGGTGCTGCTGACCGCCGACGACACCGTGCGCCGCGTGCACTACCGCAACGCGCACCGGGCCCTGACACGGCTGCTCGACCTGGGCATCGTGCCGGTCATCAACGAGAACGACGCGGTGGCCACCGACGAGATCCGGTTCGGCGACAACGACCGCCTGGCCGCGCTCGTCTCGCACCTCGTGCACGCCGACGCGCTCATGCTGCTGTCCGACGTCGACTCGCTCTACACCGGGCCCCCGTCGCGCGACGGCTCCCGGCGGATCGCCTCCGTGGTGGACGCCCAGGACCTCGAGGGCATCGACGTGGCGTCGCGGGGCAGCGGCGTGGGCACCGGCGGCATGGTGACCAAGCTGGAGTCCGTGGCGATCGCGACCCAGTCGGGCGTGCCGGTCATCCTCACGTCCGCGGCGCAGGCGGCCCAGGCGCTGGCCGGCGACGACGTCGGCACCTGGTTCACCGCGACCGGCCGCCGCACCTCGATCCGCCGGCTCTGGCTCGCGCACGCCGCGCACACCCGCGGACGGCTGGTGCTCGACGCGGGTGCCGTCCGGGCCGTGGTCGAGCGGGGCACGTCGCTGCTGCCCGCCGGCGTCACCGGGTTCGACGGTGCCTTCGAGGAGGGCGACCCCGTCGAGCTCGTCGGCCCCGACGGCACCCTGATCGGCCGGGGGCTCGTGGCCTACGACGCGACCGAGGTGCCGGGCCTGCTCGGCCGCTCGACGCAGGACCTGCGCGCCGAGCTCGGGCCGGGCTACGACCGCGAGCTGGTCCACCGCGACGATCTCGTGCTGGTGCGCAAGCGCCGCTGACCCCGTCGACGACCACTGGGCGGACCGCACGATGCGGCCCGCCCCTGCTTCTGCAGCAGGGCCTCGAGGTCCGGGTCGTCGAGCCGGTAGTAGTTCGTCGACGCCGTCGAGTGCTGCGTGCGCAGCACGTCACCGTGGGCCCGGCTCAGGTTGCCCCAGACCAGGTCGAACGAGCCGTCCTTGAGCTGGGCCATGAAGTCTGGCACGGCGCGCCGCTCCACAGCTGCGCGTCGATGCCGTTCGCTTTGAGCTCCTGCTGGATGAGGACCGCAGGACGCGGGGTCGCGCGTGGCCTCGACCCGTTCGCGGCCGTCGGATGACGGTCGCGGACGACGGTGCTCGGCCGCCGGGCGGAGCGGGACTACCCTGACCAGATGACCACGTCGCTCGAGCACCCGCTGACGGAGGCGCCCCAGGCACCGGACGTCACGGCCGCCGTCCGCGCCGTCGCGGAGCGCGCCAAGATCGCCTCCCGCACGCTGGCCACCGCCACCCGCGCCACCAAGGACGCCGCCCTGCGCGCCATGGCCGACGCGCTCGTGGAGGCCACCCCGCAGATCGTCGAGGCCAACGCCGTCGACCTCGAGCGCGGCCGAGCCAACGGCACGTCCGCCGGCCTGCTCGACCGGCTCGCCCTGACTCCCGAGCGCATCGTCGCGATCGCCGACGCCCTGCGCGAGCTGGCCGCCCTGCCCGACCCGGTGGGCGAGGTGGTCCGCGGCTCCACGCTGCCCAACGGCCTGCGCATGCGACAGGTCCGCGTCCCGATGGGCGTCGTCGGCATGATCTACGAGGCCCGACCGAACGTGACGGTCGACGCCGCCGGGCTCGCCCTGAAGAGCGGCAACGCGGTGATCCTGCGGGGCGGGTCCGCGGCCGCGGCCAGCAACGAGCTGATCGTCGACGTGCTGTCGCGGGCCCTGGTCTCCCAGCGGCTGCCGGGCGCGCTCGTCCAGTCGATCGACGCGTACGGGCGCGAGGGTGCCGTGGCGCTCATGCACGCCCGCGGCCTGGTCGACATCCTCGTCCCGCGCGGGGGAGCGGACCTGATCCAGACCGTGGTGCGCGAGTCGACGGTGCCCGTCGTCGAGACCGGCGTCGGCAACGTGCACGTGTACGTGGACGAGACGGCCGACCTGGCGATGGCGCTGCCCATCCTGCTCAACGCCAAGACCCAGCGCGTCGGCGTCTGCAACGCGGCGGAGACCCTGCTCGTGCACCAGGCGGTGGCCGACGAGTTCCTGCCGGTCGCGATCGCCATGCTCGCCGACGAGGGCGTCACCATCCACGGGTGCGAGGAGACGCTCGCGCTGGCACCCGAGGAGGCCGACGTCGTGCCGGCCACGGACGAGGACTGGGCCAAGGAGTACCTGTCGCTCGACCTGGCCGTGAAGGTTGTTGACTCCCTGGACGAGGCGCTCGAGCACATCCGCACCTGGAGCTCCGGGCACACCGAGGCGATCATCACGCGGGACCTCGCGTCCTCCGAGCGGTTCGTCGCCGAGGTCGACTCCGCGGCCGTCATGGTCAACGCCTCGACCCGGTTCACCGACGGCGGGCAGCTCGGCCTGGGCGCCGAGATCGGCATCTCCACCCAGAAGCTGCACGCGCGCGGCCCGATGGGCCTCGGCGAGCTCACGACGACCAAGTGGATCGTGCACGGCGACGGCCACGTCCGACCCTGAACAGCCCAGTCGAGCGTGCGACACTGATCGCACCCGCCCCACCCCTGGAGGATTGTCGTGCGTGTTGCTGCGAAAGCTGCCGAGGTCGTGACCGAGCTGCCCTTCGCGCCGTGGGTCTTCGGCGTCGGTGCGTTCATCGGGCTCGTCGCGATGCTGCTGATCGCCTACGCCTTCAAGAACGTGGGATCGCGCCACTGACCTCGACCACCGGGGGGCCCGACGGAGGGATCGACCCATGACGCAGTCGCCCGCCCGGAGGCAGCGCGTCGGGGTCATGGGCGGGACGTTCGACCCCATCCACCACGGACACCTGGTCGCGGCCAGCGAGGTTGCCGCCCGGTTCGACCTCGACGAGGTCATCTTCGTCCCCACCGGCCAGCCGACGTTCAAGCTCGACCAGGCCGTCACGCTCGCCGAGCACCGCTACCTCATGACCGTCATCGCCACGGCGTCGAACCCCCGGTTCACCGTCAGCCGCGTGGACGTGGACCGCGACGGTGTGACATATACCGTCGACACGCTCCGTGACCTCAAGACGGCACGACCGGACGCCGAACTGTTCTTCATCACAGGCGCGGACGCCATCACGCAGATCTTGACGTGGAAGGATGCGGACGAGCTCTTCGCGATGGCACAGTTCGTGGCGGTCACCCGTCCTGGGCACACGTTGTCGGTCGACGGGCTCCCCGGCGATCGCGTCCAGGTCCTGGAGGTCCCGGCCCTGGCCATCTCGTCGACGGATGTCCGCGCCCGCGAGAGCGCCGGGCAACCGGTGTGGTACCTCGTCCCGGACGGGGTTGTTCAGTACATCGCCAAGCACAGGTTGTATCGAGGAATGTCATGAGTGAAACCGGAGGACGGCGCAGTCGCCGCGAGCTCCACCGGCCCGAGACGGGTTCCGTCGAGGGCGTCGCACCCGACGACGGGTCCGCGGCGCCGCAACCGACCCCGCCGGCCACCTCTCCCACGACGGCACCGGTCTCACGGCGCGCGATGCGCGAGCAGTCCGCCCCCGACGTCCCGACGGCGGCCGGACCGCCCACGGACGCGGTCGCCCGGTCCCGCCGCTCCATCCGGGACACCGCGCTCGATCCGACCAGTGCCCGGCCGGCCCCGCAGCAGGTCCCGACGACGCGACCGGCGCCGTGGTCCTCGGCGTCCCCGTCCTCGGCCGGCTCGGTTCCGGCGCCTTCCTCACCGCCGAGCCCGTCGCGTGTGCCCGCTCCTGCTCAGCCGACCGCCTCGGCGCAGGCGTCCGCACCCGCCCGCCCGTCCGCCCCGGCGCAGCCGATCGCCCCGTCGCCGTCGGCACCCGCCGCGTCGCCGGCCCAGTCGGCCTGGGGTCAGCGCGGCGCCGCGCCGGGCGTCGGACCGGCAGCTGCGGCTTCCGCGGCCGCGGCGGGTCCGTCCGGGCCCGCTCTGCCGGGCCGCCCGACGCAGCCCGACCAGGCTCCGCAGCGCACCCCGGTCCAGCCTCCGGCCGCCGCCAGGCCGACCACCGTGCCGCCTCAGCCGACGGTCGCGCAGCCGCCGCAGCCCGCCCGGACGTCGGTCCTGCCAGGTGCCCCGGCCGGTCAACCGCTCGCGACGTCCCGTCCGACCACCTCCTTCGCACCGGGCTCCGTGCCCCCGCAGCAGTCCGGTCGCCCCTCGCCGCCGAGCGCCGCCGGCTCCGCCACGGCGCCGACCGACGGCGGTCCGGCGGCCGCCCGTCGCGACGGCCCGAGCTGGATCGCGACCACGCCGGGACCGGCCGCGCCCGCGGCGTGGGCCGCAGCAGCCGCGACGGACGCTCCGGCGGCGCCACCAGCCTGGCAGCCCAACCCGGCCCAGGCGCGCGCCACCGCACCGGCGACCAGCCAACCCGCCGACGCGCCCGCGCCCGCTCAGGCCTGGTCCCCGACGCCGAGCACCTCCGCCCCGGGGGTGGGACCGGCCGCCTGGTCGCCGACTCCGACGCCGGCCGCCGCCGAGGGCACGCTCCCGGCTCCGCGTCCAGGCACCGAGAGTGCGCCGATCGCCTTCGGCGCCGGCCCTTTCGCCGAGTCGCCGCGGGTCCCGACGACCCCGGTGGCCGAGGAGGACGACGACGACGAGGACGCCCCGAGGCGTCACCCGTACACGTTGCTGCACTTCCTGGTGCTCGTGCTCGTCGCGTTCGTGCTGGGCTTCCTGATCGTGCTCCTGTTGAGTCGCTCGGGTGGCCTCGGCGCCTCGGGCGACGGCGCGACCCCTCCCGCGGCCTCGGCCGTCCACACGTCATCCGGCCTCACGGCCGATCCCGCCTGACTTCCGACGATCCAAGGAGACCTGTGGCTGCGACCGAACGTGCCATCGAGCTTGCCGTTGCGGCGGCTCGCGCCGCGTCCGACATCAAGGCCGAGGAGATCATCGCCCTCGACGTGAGCGAGCAGCTGGTGCTCACCGATGTCTTCCTCATCGCCTCCGGCAGCAACGAGCGGCAGGTCGGCGCGATCGTCGACGCCGTCGAGGAGTCGCTGTTCAAGCTCGGCGCCAAGCCGATCCGACGCGAGGGCAAGGGCGCCGGCCGGTGGGTGCTCGTCGACTTCGGCGACATCGTCGTCCACGTACAGCACGCCGAGGACCGGGTGTACTACGCGCTCGAGCGCCTCTGGAAGGACTGCCCGGTCATCGACCTGCCCGCCGACGCGCGGGGGACCGACGAGGGCGCCGGCGCGTGACGGCGGGTCGTCTGCTCCTGGTGCGGCACGGCCGCACCGCGTACAACTCGCAGGCGCGCCTGCAGGGCCAGGTCGACATCCCGCTGGACGACGTGGGCCGCTGGCAGGCCCGCACGGCGGCGGCTCTGCTGCTCGCCCGTCACGACCCGACCGCCATCGTCACCTCCGACCTGACCCGCGCCCACGAGACCGCCGGCTTCCTCGCCCGCGCCGCGGGGCTCGACCTGCTGGCGGACCCGCGCCTGCGCGAGCGCGGGTTCGGCGTCTGGGAGGGGCTGACCGGCGAGGAACTGCGCCGCGACTGGCCGGACGAGTTCGCCGTCTGGCGGGCCGGCGGCCAGCCCGAGGGCGTCGGAGCGGAGACCCGCGCCGAGGTGGCCGCACGAACGCTGGAGGGGATCACCGAGCACGTCGGCGCCCTGGGTCGCGACGACACCCTCGTGGTCGTCTCGCACGGCTCGGCGATCAGCTCGGCCGTCGGTGCGCTGCTCGGCATGCCGCAGGACTGGCACGGCTTCACGGGCATGCTCAACGCCCACTGGACCGAGCTGATCGCCACTCGCGGCGACATCGCACCGTCGTGGCGGATGGTCGGGTACAACCTGGGCCCCACCGACGCGTCCTCGGACTGGAACGCCGGACCGGACGCGGGGCACAGCGCCGACAGCGAGACCCGCGACCCCGATTAGCGTTTGGGCGACCGATCGTCGTAAACTCTCCCAGCGCCCGCAAGGGTGTGGTGGCCCGTCACGGCGGGCCGCGGGGCTGTGGCGCAGCTGGTAGCGCACCTGCATGGCATGCAGGGGGTCAGGGGTTCGAATCCCCTCAGCTCCACCATCGTTGCAGGTCAGAGGCCATGTCGGGATCCTGAACACAGGAGCCAGGCATGGCCACTGGCCATAAACTAGCCACTTCACGATCGTGGCTCGAGGTGTCTCGGTCGAATCTTGGGCCGCCCGTCGCGTCTTCGACGTCTCTGGCGATACCTGCTGTCATGGACACCACCACCGTGACGTCGGACACCGATCCGGCCATGACCATCTCCGAGCTGGCGGCCTACCTGTCGGTCAGCACCCAGGCGCTGTACGACCTGCGCTCCAAGGGTCGGGGCCCCCGCGGGTTCCGGGTGGGACGTCAGCTGCGCTTCCGGCAGTCCGAGGTCCAGGCCTGGCTGGCGCGCCTGGAGGTCGCTGACGGCGACCGGCACCCACCGCGGCGGCCGGGGTGAGCGGGGGCCGGCCGCGTACCTCGATCGGGACGTTCGGGGACATCGGCGTCGTCGACTTGGGCGGGCGCTACCGTGCCGCCACCCGCTACCGCGACCTGGACGGGGGGCTGCGCCGGATCACCG
The DNA here is from genome assembly GCF_049994875.1 of Cellulomonas sp. McL0617. Classification (GTDB taxonomy): domain Bacteria; phylum Actinomycetota; class Actinomycetes; order Actinomycetales; family Cellulomonadaceae; genus Cellulomonas. Next base: position 2,872,824 of record NZ_CP188256.1, on the reverse strand, counting down.
CCGTGGGACCGAGTCCGCGCATCGCACGGGCCAGGCTCAAGGAGCGGCTGGTCGACCGGGCTGGCTACGGCAGCGGCGGCGTGCTGAGCGTGGCGAGCCCGTTTGCCGACCTGTGCGACCTCTGGCTGACCGAGCTGGAGATCCGGGACATCTCCGAGGGAACCAAGGACAACTATCGCGACGACCTGCGCCTGCACGTACGCCCGGCCCTGGAGGAGTACACGCTCGGAGAGATCACCACCGGGCGGATCGAGTGGTTCCTCAAGCGCGAGGCGGCCGCCTCCTACTCCCGGGCGAAGCATTCACGCACGCTGCTCAACCAGCTCTTCACGTTCGCGCTGCGTCACGACGCCATCGCCCGAAACCCGGTAGATGGCACGTCGCAACTGAGTCGGCCCAAGCATGAGATTCATGCGCTGAGCCTGGAGCAGGTGCAAGCGATCCGGGCAGCGGCGGCGGCCTGGCGTACCGGGGCCGGCGTCGTGGGCCCCCGGCCGGACGGCAACGTCCGCGACATCTGCGAGGTCCTGCTGGGCACCTCGATGCGGCCCGGAGAAGTGCTCGCTCTACGTCCGTGCGACATCGCCGAGACTCCCGTCGGGATGGTCGTACACGTGCGCGGGACGGTCGTGCGCCGCAAGGGGATGGCCGACTTCCGCCAGGACCACCCCAAGACCGACGCCTCGACGCGTCGCATCGCGGTGCCCGAGTTCGCGGCTCAGGTGATCCGACGACGGGTGCAGAGCATGACGTCCCAGCCGAGTCAGCGGACGATCTTCCACAACCGCAACGGCGGCGTCATCACTCTGCACAACCTGCGCCGCACCTTTCGCGAGTTCCTCGTCGACGCTGGCCTGGGGGAGCTCGGCATCACGCCCCGCTGGTATCGGCGCACCGGCGCCACCGTGCTGGCCCGGGGCTTGGGACTGGAAACCGCGGCCACCTTCCTCGGGCACACCAGCACTGCGGTCACCGAGGGCCACTACGTCGCCCCCGACAAGTCCGTCGACATGGCGCCCGCGCAGGTCCTCGAACGCACCCTGCGTCCGGTCAAACCCGAGGGCGCCCTGCTTGCCGAGGCTCACGACGACATTGAGGACGAGCTCCTGGACACGATTGATGGCCCCGACGAGGGCCATGCAGCCTAGACAATCTGGGCTCATAACCCAGAGGTCGCAGGTTCAAAATCCTGCCCCCGCTACAGATGAAGTACCAGGTCAGAGGCCCTTTCGCTCGGATGAGCGGGAGGGCCTCTGGCGTTCATGTACGCACCATGTACGCAGTCGACGCCCACGGACGCGAATGGACGCTGCGCGCCGGTGGTGAGACTCAGGAGCGCAGCCTGGCCGTGGCTCGAACAAGTGTTCGATAGAATGCTTAGATGAGTGGTGGCAGGGATCCGAGGTCGGTGGAGAACAGGGAGATGCCGTCGCAGGTTCCGGTACGCCCGCAGGGCGACATTCCGGTGGTGGTGCGAGTGGTGTGGTCCGACGGCAGCGAGGAGTGGCGCGCTGCCCGTGCGGTGCGATGGACCGAGTCCCATGTGATGGTGGCGTGGCTAGAGTCGACGTCCGGTCCGCGCTCGGAGCGGCACGAGTGGCTGCGTGCCGGCGATGTGGCTCGTTCTGTGAGCTGGCTGGTCAAGCCCACATCAGGCGGGCGGCAAGTCACGCACGCCGAGTGGTGACGGAACCTCGAAGCCCCGGGGTGGCTTCGATCGCGTACCACAACGCCGTGAAGACGCGGAAACGCGAGAGTTCCACTACGGATGCTGTGGCAACCGACGAGGTGGGGTTCCGTGCACGATCCCGTTCCGCACGCGTCGCAGGCGGGACGCGAGGATGTCGCGCTCGGTCCGGCGGGCGGCTGGTGCCACCGGATCGTTGAAGTGGCATCGCCATCACAGGGTGCGGAGCGCTTACGTCGTCATCTCAGGTGCTCGGACCGGGACCGTCGTCGGCGCTGGGGAGGGCCTCCGTGAAGGCGCGCAGCTGGCCCGCGGTGACGGCACCCCATGCGGCTGCGTCGACGAGCGTCATTCCGTACGCCGCTGCAACGAGTTCGGTGGCGGCCAGCTGGGGCAGATGGGCTTCGACAACAGGGCGGAGCTCGATCCGCTGCAGGAGCTCGGCGAGCGGCAGCCGAAGCAGGTCGTGGCGGGGGAGCGAGTCGATCTCCGGTAGCGGTTCGGCAACGGCAGCCGCTCGGTCGGCGTCGGCTCTCACCAGCAGGTGCTCGGTGGTAGGCGCCGAATCGAACGGCATGCCGAGCCGTTCGAACTGGCTGCGTGGCGCGTCCGTCTCGTGCATCCGCTGGGCGAGCAGCCGCAGGAGCCGCAGCTCGACGTCCGGATCGTCGATCGGGTTGTCCTGGCCGGGGTCGGTCTCGAGGTCGTACAGCAGCGTGCCGTACTGCCACGGGTTCATGAACCCGGTTGGTGCCGTCGTACGCAGGGTGCGCAGACCCTTGGTGAATCCGAACGGTTGCGCCGGCTCCCAGTTCGCGAGCTCTTCGACCGAGAAGCGTGCGCGCATTCTCGTCGGCATGAGCGTGAACTCCTCGAGGGGCAGGTTCGCCTGCTGGGCCGACGAGCGCATGTAGACGTAGCGCCCGTCTGTGACGTTCACATGGCCCCCGTGGATGCCGAACAAGGCGCCATCATGGCCGGCCACGGGCTCGCCGGACGTCAGGGCGAGGTCGTTGCCCTGCATGTCCGAGGTCGGTTCCAGGCCGAACCAGCGCAGCACGGTCGGCGCGATGTCGATCGTCTGCGCCAGGTCGCCACGTCGGGCGTCGCGCGTCGCGTTGCGTGGATCCCACAGGAACATCGGGAGGTGGACCAGCTCGTTGAACCACGGCTGGACCGACTTCGCCCACCAACCGTGCTCGCCGAGCAGGAAGCCATGGTCGGTGTTGACGATCAGCATCGTGTCGTCCCACAGGCCGTGAGCGTCCATGGCGTCCAGCACGCGTCCGAGTGAGCGATCGCACATCGACACCAACGCCGCGTAGCGGGCCCGGGCCTGAGCGACCGTCTCCGTCGACTCGACCACCCGTCGGTACTGCGGCCAGTCGAACTCGGGGCCGTTGGCGGCGTCCGGATACAGCTCGGTGTAGCTCGCGTAGGTGAAGAACGGCTCGTGCGGGTCGAACAGCTCGAGCTGCAGCAGCCAGTCGTCAGCGTGCGCGTTCGTGTCGATGAACTCGATGCCGGCATCCGTGGTTCGGGTCTGCATGTGCAGGTCCTCGGTCGGCATGTACGACCGGTTGACGCGGTCCTGCTTGTGCGAGTTGGCGTGCTTGCCCACGGCACGACCGCCAGGCTCGACGACGCCCTTCCACGGCTCACCCTCCTGGCCCCGGAAGAACTCCCACGTCGAATAGCGGGTGTGATAGGTGGCTCCGCCGTCCTCCCAGTAGTGCGGGTGGTCCGTGACCAGGTGCGTGTGGATTCCGGCGTCGCGCAGCATCTGCGGCATCGAATCGTCGAACGGCTCGAGCGGCCCCCACGCGCGATGCAGGAAGTTGTACCGACCGGTGTGGAGCTCGCGCCGTGCGGGCATGCACGGCATAGATCCGGCGTAGAAGTTGTCGAAGGTGACCGCGAGGCGTGCGAGGCGCGCGAAGTTCGGTGCCTTGACGAACGTGTCGGCGTAGTTCGACAGCATGTGCCGGTTGAGGCTGTCGAACATCAGGATGATGGCCTTCACGTGAGTCCGTCCTTCTTCGCTTGAGCTTTGGTGACGCGTGTTACTCGATGGTTCCACGGCTCCGTCGCAGCCGCCACGGATCTGTCAGTGCCCCTCTGCCGCTGTTGTAGTCGCAAGCGGAATCTTCTTGACGAAGCACAGGGCGACGGCCGAGGCGAGCATGAGGGGGATGAGGCCGAGGTACACCGGCGCCAGCGCGCCCGTGTATGCGGCGACGACGGCAGCGTGCTCTGCGCCCGACAGGGCGTTGATCGCTGTCGGCGTCATGCTCGCGGCGTCTGACACCTGCCCTGTCTGGGTCATGAGGATCGACGTGAGCCGTGCGACGAATGCGCTGCCGACCACCGTCGAGCCGATGAGTGCACCGAGCTCGCGGAAGAGCTGGTGGCCAGCCGTCCCCGTTCCGAGGTTCCGGTGTGGCAGCGAGTTCTGCACCACAAGCACCAGGACCTGAAGGCCGAGCCCGATGCCGAGGCCGAGGACGCCCGCGTACACGCCGGCCAGCGCGACGGGTGTTGCCGCGGTCAAGGTCGAGAGCAGGAACAGTGCGAGGCCGACGGTGAGCGATCCGGCCACGGGCATCCACTTGTACCGGCCGGTGCGGGTGATGAGGAAGCCGCCGACGATGCTGGTCAGCGTGAGCATGGCGATCATCGGGAGCAGCAGTGCACCGGACGTCGTCGCGTCGACGGAGTAGACGATCTGGACGAAGCTCGGGAGGTAGCCGAGCGCCCCGAACATGGTGATGCCGAACATCATGGCGGCGAACGTGGGCAGCACGAAGTTGCGGCGACGAAACAGTGACAGGGGGAGCACTGGCTCTGCGGCCCGCCACTCGGCCCACACGAACAGGGCGGCAGCGACGAGCGCAGCGAGGCCCAGGCCGATGACGGTCGGCGATGTCCAGGCGTACTGGTTGCCGGCCGACGCGGCGAGCAGGACGACGGCCGTCACCGTCGCGGCGAGCCACACCATCCCGGCGACGTCCACGGGGCCCCCGCGAACGACGGTCTCGCGCGGTAGGCGCACGAGCCGCCACACCGCCACCCCGACGGCGAGTCCGAGTGGCACGTTGATCCAGAACGCCCACCGCCACGACGCAGAATCCGTGAACCAGCCACCGAGCAGCGGACCGATGACGCCGGCCACGATCCACACCGACCCGATGATGCCGCCGTACTTCGCGCGTTCCCGCGCGGGGATGACGTCCGCGACGATGACCAGCGACAGGATCATCATGCCGCCGCCGCCGACGCCCTGGATCCCACGGCCGACCAAGAGCCCGGTCATCGACTGCGCGGCGCCGCCGATCACGGAGCCGAACACGAAGATCGCTATTGCGACGAGGAACAGAGGTTTGCGACCGACGACGTCGCCGAGCTTGCCGTACACCGCCATGGTCGCGGTTGCGCCGAGGATGTAGGCCGTCGAGA